>CALWKB010000063.1 GCA_944381125.1 uncultured Mediterraneibacter sp.
AAGAGATTTACTTCTCCCTTCATATCCAGCAATTCTTTGATAAAAAGTGTTTTATCTACAAAATAATAATTCCCACGGATGATTTTCTCAAAATTATCTATGCCGATCGGCAGCGGTATCCATCTCATAAAAACGCCTCCCTTCCGAATGTAGTTTTATTTTACTACATCCGGAAGGGAGGCACAAGATCAGCATTCCAGGCTGTGTCAGAACAGTTACCGGAAGTATTCCAGCGGCACTGCGTCCACAGCCGCCCGCTGTCCGGCTTCCGTGAAATGAGCGCCGTCTGTCGTGTATTCTCCCCGGAGCTCTTCCGCCGTCTCATCTGTACACATGAAATCCAGATCTATATAGCCGTCCGCCGGATTGTCCGCGCTTTTAATCCATGTGTTGATGTCTTTTCTCATCTGATCGATCTCTTCCGTCCACTCGACGTCATTCCCGCCGCCAAGCACGTTTCTTGTATATCCTCTCCATGCCGTTCGTGTAAACAGATACACCTCTATTCCGCGCTCATGCGCCTGTTCGATGAGCTGCTTATAACCGGCGATCATCTCATCCGCCGTCACCGGCTTCGCCTCATCTTTCAGGCTCTCGCAGTTCGGGTGAACAACATCATTCACTCCAACCTTAAGAAAGATTTTCTTTACGCCCGGCTGATTCAGCGCGTCCCGCTCAAAGCGGTCCACCATCGCCTCTCCGTAAGCCATTCCGAGGAAGCCCGCGCCGTCGTCCAGCAGGCGGTTTCCCTTGATCGCCTGCTGCAGGATGCCTACGTCGTCAATCCCCGCGTTCTGCAGTTTTTCCGCCAGAAGAAGCGGGATATCGTTTGCAAGCGTGGAATCGCCGATCACAACCGCCGAAGAAGCGCCCGGAGCATACACTTCTACTCCCGTAAGCGCCGGTATTACCGAATATTCTCCGAAATCCGCCTCCATTTTCATGGGAACTCCAAGCGTGGACGCCGCTTTTGCGAAATTACCGGACATGATATATGTATCCCCGCCGATGAGTCCGTATGTTTTCATTGTTTCTGTTCTTTTCATGAAAAGCGAGACTGTCAGATATTCCAGCGCGTCTACAGACATGCCGACCGGGTCAGAAGTCACCGTCTCTCCGGCAGGTATTGTCACAGAACTTTTCCCGTCAAAGGTCACCGTTTTCCTCGTCCATGTTTTGACTGCCTGCGGAAGCTTCTCATAGCCTTTTGCCACACTGACCGTGTCCACCGTAAGCGGACCGGTGCCGAATTCATTCGACAGCGTGATGCGCACATCCTCTCCGGAGACTGTCGGCTGAATCCGCGTACGGAATGTGAGATTGCGAAGTCCGACGTCGCATTTTATCCAGTCCATATCCAGCATTTTTTTCAGATTAAACTCTACCGGGCTGGTGCTCCAGGCTCCGACCCAGCCATCCCCGGAAGCCGCTTCCGCCCACGGAGCGGGGGAGAAACAGATTCCTGCAAGCAGGACGCTCAGTCCCAGGACAAATGCGATAATTCGTTGTTTTACTCTCTTCATAAGGGTTACCTCCTCTCCTGTCACTGACACTATTGTATCATTACGCCCGGCCTGATACAACTCCGGCCGGGCTATTCTGCCGGCTTATTCCCTGGCGCGAAAAAAGCGCGGCTCTTACGGTCCGCGCTTTTAATTATTCCTGTATTCTGTTTTCATCCTCCGCTTCCAGGATGCCGCCTTTTACCAGCGTATCCAGGAATTCCTGAATATCTTCTCTGGCTGTCTCCTCATCGACGTCGTATATTTTGAGAATTCCTTTAAGCAGATCGTCAAATGTCGCCTCGGACTGAAGCATCTTCCATAGCTCCGCTCCGACTTCATTGACTGTTATGAGGCCGTTAAAGCTGAGCACCGTTTTTCCCGTTGGGATTATCACATAATCTCCCGCGATCTCCCGCAGGACAAATTCTTTTTGTATCTTCATTTTTCTTTCCTTCATCCGAATATATTACATAAGGCTATTCTATACCAGTCCTGCGAACTATGCAATAACCAAACGTTACAATAATTCGCCAAATATTTACAATTTATTTCTCTTTCCTTATATATTTTCACGCTGTTCGCACATTTTTCTCAGTCTCAGCGGAACATTTTTACATATAATAAGCTGTCTGCATACCTTTAAGCTGCCTTATGCATTTCTTTCTCACAAACCAGAAGCACACCGCCTGCATGACGATTGTGATGATCCATGACCCCGGATAAGATATAAACAGGAAATACAGTGATCTGTGCTGCGGGAAGAATCCGTAGATCCACACAATTCTCGTTCCGACTGTGCCGATCACCGACAGGACCATAGGCACGGCGGAATGTCCCATTCCTCTCAGCGCTCCCGGGATCAGGTCCATAATGCCGCACAGGAAATACGGCACAGTTGTAATAGACAGGATCTCCAGCCCGCACCGGATCACCTCCGGCTCCGTATTATAAATTTTCAGAATCTGAGAACCGAATGCATATGCCCCGACGCCGAGCGCTGCCGACACGCCGGCCGAAAGAATTATACAGTTCAGAAGCACCCGGTCCATGCGCTTCTGCTTTCCCACGCTGTAGTTCTGGCTGGTAAAGCTCATGCACGCCTGTGTCACCGCGTTCACCGCCGCGTACAGAAATCCGAGAATATTATTTGCCGCCGTGTACCCCGCCATTGCCGTGGAGCCGAAAGAGTTCACGGAAGACTGAAGCAGCGCGTTTGAAAAATTGATTACCGTGCTCTGTACTCCTGCCGGTATCCCCACCTGGAAAATGCGCTTCAGATAAACCCACCGGATCGTCAGCTTCGAGAACCTGAGCTGATAGCTTCCTTCTGATTTATAAAGACAGCGGAGCACGAGAATACTGGAGATCATCTGAGACGCCACTGTGCCGATGGCAACTCCCGCCACGCCCAGAGGAATCACAATTACGAGAAGAAGATCCAGCACCACATTGGTAAGACCCGCCGCGATCAGAAAGACAAGCGGACGTTTCGTATCCCCTACCGCTCTCAGAATCGCCGCACCGTAGTTATACAGCATGAAGAACGGCATTCCCATAAAGTAAATTCTCATATATACATTAGACAGATTGATCACGTCCGGCGGCGTCGCCATCAGCTTCAGCGCTGTTCCGGACAGCGCCACGCCCACAAACGCCATAATAATGCCGCTGATCAGCGCAAGGGTGATAGCGGTATGTACGGATTCCGACATCTCTTTATCGCGCCCCGCGGCAAAATATCTGGCCGCCAGGACATTTGCTCCAAGAGAAATGCCGATGAACAGATTGGTAAATATATTGATAAGCGCCGTCGTGGCCCCGACCGCGGCAAGCGCCTGACTGCTGCTGAACCTTCCTACGACTATAATGTCCACCGCGTTGAACATCAGCTGCAGAATACTGGATATCATCAAAGGCAGCGAAAAAGAAATCAGTTTATCCATAATTGAGCCGCTGCACATATCAATCTCATATTTATTTGTTTTCAACAGAAATCCCTCCACTCCTTTATCATTTCGCCCTGCATATATTACTGCTAACTACCCTGCCGGTCAATAGGAAATCTGCTTTTCATCTCCCGAAAACATGAAAAGGGAGGCCTGCCGGCCTCCGCTTTACTTTCAGACTGCATTACAGCTGTTTTCTTCTCTTTTTCCCAACCAGAACAATTGCTGCCGCTGCCGCGCCAAGAATTGCCGTCCACAGCAGGATCGGGCTGTTGTCTCCCGTCTGCACCGCTTTCTGAGGATCGTCGTCCCGGCTTCCGGAATTACCGGACGGATCTGCCGTGTCCGATCCGTTTCCTCCCTGGCCCGCCTGATTTTCTTCAACTGCCGCGATTGCGTTCTGAAGATTTGTCACTGCCAGAGATACTTCATTTTCCTCAGCCTGATCGTCAGCGTACACTGTTTTTGCCTCTTCCAGCGCTTTGGCAAACGCGTCCGCCACGTCTTTGTCCACGCCTTCAAGATCCATGCCTTCGGCAGTGCTGATCAGCGCTTCCAGAAGCTCCTTGTTCGGTTTCAGCCTCAGATTGCTTATCGCCTCCAGAAGTTCTTCCCACGCCGCGGTTACTTCTTCCTGCATCGCGTCAGCGTTGTCCATGACCTCATTCGCGTTGGCAAGCGCCGCTGTAAACACGTCCTGGCCGTCGTCCAGATATTTGTCAAGGTCGATCGCTTCCGCAACCGCGATTACTTTCTCCAGATTGGTCTTGTCTCCCTGCTTAAAGGAGAGATACTGCATGATGTCCATCAGGTTCTTCCAGCTCTGGTCCGCCATTTCCTGTGTAACTTCAGTGTCACCCGCCTGAACTCTGTCAAGAATGTCCTGAGCTTCCGCCTTTAACTGATTGAACCGCTCGACAACCGACGGCACAACGCCTTCTGTATCCGCCGCTTCGGCAAGCTTAAGCGCCAGCTCCAGCACAGATGTATCGACAGGCTTCTCGCTGACATTTACCCAGATCGGGTTTGCGTAGAAGCACATGCTGCTGTAGTTGTAGTCGTTGATCGTGTCAAATCTCGTCTTGTTGTCCGCAATGCCGGAGTAATCCGGATCCGCGAGCGGGTCGCCGTTTTCATCTACTTCGGATACGGTTGTGCCGCGCAGACGGTAGTAGCAGTTCTGATCCGCGTCCGCCTTGAATGTCAGTACATAGTATCCGTCTTCGTCGACAGAATTTGCAAGCTCTTCCTTTGTAAAGGTCTTAACGATCTTCGCGTCGCTCGACACCTCGCCATACGCATCCTCGCTTACCTTTCCTGTCACGCTGCCCGCGATCAGGTCTACATGGTCAAGCTCCGGCGTATTGTCCGCTTCGATGCCCGTGTCTGTTCCGTAGAGCGTCTCATAATTGTTTTTCTCAGGAACTTTGAATTTTACGGTAACTGTAACTTTATCGCCTTCAACTGCGCTGAGTTCCTGTCCCATTGTAGCGCTGTTCCCGCCGGAAGCGGCCGTAAAGCTCAGGTCGGAAATCAGGTTTCCGTATGTAGCGTAGCTGTTTCCGGAGCGGAGTCCGTCCACTACGTCGCTGTAGTCATAGACGCCGTCTTCGCCCGGCTGTACGTATACGTTGTTTGATGAGTATTCGCTTGCCCAGTATCCGCTGGAGTAATTC
>CALWKB010000064.1 GCA_944381125.1 uncultured Mediterraneibacter sp.
GCAACTCCCTGGAAGGATAAAAAAGCCTTTTACTATAATCATAAAATTAACTGTATGCGCGCTGAAGGATATATGGCCTGCGGAGACGACACATGGTGGTTTAATCCGGAACAGGATTACGGAACGCTGGACTGGGGACGCGGAGTGTGGACATACGACAATACCTGGTACTGGGGCTCGGGAAACGGGACGGTGGGAGGCCGGCCGTTCGGGTTTAATATAGGGTACGGGTTCGGGGACACTTCCGCCGCCACGGAAAACATTCTGTATTATGACGGGAGAGGACATAAACTGGACGATGTGGTGTTCCATATCCCGCAGGACGATTATATGAAGCCGTGGACATTCACTTCCAGCGACGGAAGGTTTGAAATGGATTTCGTTCCGGTGCTTGACAGAGCTGCTTCCATATCCGCGGTTGTTGTAAAATCAGATCAGCATCAGGTGTTTGGCAGGATGAGCGGACGCGCCGTACTGGATGACGGAAGATTTATAGAACTGAAAGACTTTATGTGTTTTGCCGAAAAAGTACATAACAGGTATTAGGATGCAGCGCCGCAAGGTGAAAAAAAGGTTGACATTTTTGCAATACAGTGATAAAGTCTTTTTAAACCGTTGAGGAAGAGCAAGTAATCTTACTGAATGCTTAACAGAGAGCCGCAGGCGGTGGAATTGCGGTATGTCGGACATAAGGTGAATGGGCTTCTGAGGGCGAGCTGAAAAGTGCAGTAGGCAAGCCGGAGACTGGACTCCGTTAACAAAGAAAGCATATGTTGGTATGCGTGAGAGGATGTATGATTACATCAAGCCGGGTGGCACCGCAGGAGAGTGAATATAAGCTCCTGTCCCAGCAGATAATGCTTGGGACAGGAGCCTTTTTTTGTTGTCCGAGTCCATTGTGTATATGGAAAAGTGTACCTGAAAGGCGCCTTCTCTCGCAAAAGGAAAGGAGAAGAAAACATGAGTGAACAGAAAATCCCTTACAAAATTTATCTTGAAGAAAGTGAAATGCCGAAAGAATGGTACAACGTACGGGCGGATATGAAAAACAAGCCTGCGCCGCTTCTGAATCCGGCGACATTAAAGCCGATGACTGCGGAAGAACTGGGCGTTGTGTTCTGCGAGGAACTTGTAAAACAGGAACTCGACAACGACAACAGATATATAAAAATCCCCGAAAAAATCCGTGATTTTTATAAGATGTACCGCCCGGCGCCGCTTGTGCGGGCGTACTGCCTTGAAGAAAAACTTCAGACACCGGCAAAGATTTATTATAAATTTGAAGGAAATAATACATCCGGAAGCCATAAGCTGAATTCAGCGATTGCGCAGGCATATTATGCGAAAGAGCAGGGACTTAAGGGTGTGACGACAGAGACCGGCGCGGGACAGTGGGGAACCGCCCTTTCCATGGCGTGCGCTTATCTGGATCTGGACTGTAAAGTATACATGGTAAAATGTTCTTATGAGCAGAAACCGTTCCGCCGGGAGGTAATGAGAACTTACGGCGCCAGCGTTACTCCGTCGCCGTCTGATACGACTGAAGTGGGAAGAAAGATTCTGGCCGAACACCCGGGTACATCCGGAAGCCTCGGATGCGCAATTTCAGAAGCTGTGGAGGTCGCAACCCATACGGAAGGCTACCGCTATGTGCTCGGAAGCGTCCTCAACCAGGTGCTTCTGCATCAGTCGGTAATCGGTGTTGAAACAAAAACCGCAATGGACAAGTACGGCATTAAACCGGATATTATTATCGGATGCGCCGGAGGCGGTTCCAACCTGGGCGGACTGATTTCACCGTTTATGGGTGAAAAGCTGAGGGGAGAAGCCGATTATCATTTTATCGCCGTAGAACCTGCGTCCTGTCCGAGCCTGACAAGAGGAGTTTACGCATACGATTTCTGCGATACGGGTATGGTGTGTCCTCTGGCGAAGATGTATACGCTCGGAAGCGGATTCATCCCGTCCGCGAACCATGCCGGCGGACTCAGATATCACGGCATGAGCTCCACTCTTTCACAGCTTTATGCCGACGGATATATGGAAGCGCGTTCTGTAGAGCAGACGGCTGTATTTGAAGCGGCGGAACAGTTCGCGAGAGTGGAAGGCATCCTTCCGGCTCCCGAGAGCAGCCATGCGATCCGCGTTGCCATAGACGAGGCATTGAAATGCAAAGAAACGGGCGAAGAAAAGACTATTCTTTTCGGACTTACAGGAACCGGATATTTCGATATGGTAGCATATGAGAAATATAATAACGGAGAGATGACAGACTACATTCCGACAGATGAAGATCTGAAGGCCGGATTTGACGGAATTTCGAGATTCCCCGGAAATATGGAATAATAATTATTCAACAGTACGCGTTTTTGTGCCGGTTAAAAATCTTTCCGGCGCAAAAACGCGTATTTTTATATGATTTAATTCATGATCTGATGAGAGTCTTTCTTATCTGATAAAAATTTCGAAAATTTAGAAAAATTGAAACAATATTCGAACTTTAATTTTTTCGGGAATAACAGTTGACATTTTGTGTCCTGAATAGTATTATATCACTTGTGGTCAGCACAAAAGCATAAAATGACCGCGAAATATGGAATGCGGAAGTGTCGGAACTGGCAGACGAGCAAGACTAAGGATCTTGTGACATTCGTGTCGTGTGGGTTCAAGTCCCATCTTCCGCATTGATGAAAAGCCTTGAGTAATCAGGGCTTTTTGTTTTGCCGGCAGTTTTTCGGAATTCCGGAATATGACTTAAGGCTATGCCGGCGGCTTCTTGTTTAATTCATCTCAGTTTTTTCAAAAATCAGGGGATCTGTTCTTCCCGCGAGTTCATCCAATGTTATGCCGAAGTAATCGGCAATCTGAATAAGAATAAATATGTTCGGGAGAGTAATGCCACGTTCATAAGAAGATAATGTCTGTCTGCTCAGATTCAGGCTGTACGCAAGAACAGCCTGTTTGACTTCATTTTCTTTCCGAAGTTTTTTTATATTATTTCCAATTGTGTTAGACATCATTTGTATCACCAGTTTTATTTTATCACCCTCGTGACGCCATGCATTAATGAACTAAAAATACATAAAATATGAGTATATATGAACCTTTAACACGGATAGCACAGAGTCTCAGATCAGATAGAATAAAGTATAAATGACAAAAGGGTGTGAATACAGTGGACAACCGTGTGAAAGAACTCCGGAATGAGAAAGGGTTAAGGCAGGAAGATCTTGCAGGGAAGATTAATGTTTCACAGCAGACAGTCAGCCGGATTGAAAACGGAGAAAATTCACTTCCGGCGGATCTGCTGATTCATCTGTCAAAATTTTTTCACGTTTCGGCTGATTATATTCTAAAACTGTCTGACGTAAGGATGACGCAGGAGTATCGAATCGAAGTGGAAGGCATCACAGAGAGAAATAAAGATTTCTGCTGTGCTTTTGAAAGACTGAACAGGACAAATCAGGAACTTGTCCTCCGGCTCATGAAACAGCTTGAAGAAAGTCAGAATAATGTAAAATAAGTAAATAACGCAGTAAAAAAAGGAAAAATCTTCATTGAATTTTCCTTTTTTTTATTTATTATATGATATAATTACAATAATTTACAGAAACAGGTCAATACTATCTGAATAAGGAGAGCGGAGGAGAAATTATGTTAGAAAAAGTTGATTTGTCAAAAGAAATGTCCAAAGAAGAGTATAAGGAAAAGATGACTCAGCTGGAGGCAAGGATCGGACGTCTGCAGCGCGAATGCAAGGCCCTTAAGATACCTGTTATGATCGTGTTTGAAGGATTCGGAGCGGCGGGGAAAGGCCTTCAGATCGGAAAACTGATTCAGAGCATGGATCCGCGGGGATTTCAGGTATACCCGATTAAAAACGAAACCGAAGAGGAAAGAATGCATCCGTTTCTCTGGAGATTCTGGACGAAGACTCCTGAAAAAGGACGCATCGCTATTTACGACGGAAGCTGGTACCGCAGAGTACTTATTGACCGGTTTGAAAAGCGCACGAAAGGCCGGGAGCTTTCAGAGGCGTTTCATTCCATTAATTCATTCGAAGAACAGCTTACGCAGGATGGAAATGTAATTGTCAAGCTCTTCCTTGACATCAGCAAAAAAGAACAGAAGAAGCGGTTTGAAAAACTCCAGAAAAATAAAGAGACCGCGTGGAGGGTTACGCAGGGAGATCTCGAGCGGAACGCGAAATATGATGAATACGCCGCAATGATGGAAGAAATGCTTTTTAAGACTGACACCGACTACGCGCCGTGGACAATTATCGAGGCGACTGACCGCCGGTTTGCAACAGTGAAAATTTATGCCACGGTAATAAAGGCTATGGCGGATCAGATTGAGAAGGTGAGCAGACAGGCTCAGAAAAAAGAAGCTTTGGATCAGGAGACGGAGGATCATCTGAATGTATCGGAAGTAGCAAGAGAAGCGGACAGAGATCTCAGAGAGCTCCAGGTATCCATTCTTTCAAAAGCGGATCTGTCGCTGAAATACACACGCGAAGAGTACGAAGAAAAACTGGATAAGCTCCAGAAGAAAATCGAAAAACTTCACGGCGAACTGTACCGCAGAAGAATTCCTGTTGTACTGGGATTTGAAGGATGGGATGCAGGAGGAAAGGGCGGCGCCATAAAAAGACTGACCGCCAAAATGGACGCCAGAGGATACGCCGTAAATCCGACCGCGTCTCCGAACGATATAGAGAAAGCGCATCATTACCTGTGGAGATTCTGGCGTGCTATGCCGAAAGCAGGACATGTGGCGATTTTTGACCGGACCTGGTACGGCAGGGTTATGGTTGAGCGCATTGAGGGATTCTGTACAAAAGCGGAGTGGCAGAGAGCTTATAAAGAAATGAACGATATGGAAAAAGATCTGTACGACGCCGGCGCAATCGTGATCAAATTCTGGATGCACATAGATAAAGACGAACAGGAGCGCCGTTTTAAGGAGAGACAGCAGAATCCGGAAAAACAGTGGAAGATTACGGATGAGGACTGGAGAAACAGAGAAAAATGGGATCAGTATGAAGACGCGGTGAATGAGATGCTGCTTCGCACATCTACCGATTACGCTCCATGGGTAGTTGTCGAGGGAAATGACAAGTACTACGCCAGGATAAAAGTGCTGAAAACAGTTGTTGACGCGATAGAAGAGCGTTTGAAGGAGAAATAGAAATGACACTTACGATCAGGGAACAGCTTGAGGAACGAGAGAAGGAATATCTGAGCCCGTATGCCACGCTGAGCATAAATTCCAGAGGAAGGCAGCGGCCGGAGCCGCAGTGCGACATCCGCCCCGTTTTTCAGCGTGACAGGGACAGAATTCTGCACTGCAAGGCATTTCGCCGGCTGAAGCAGAAGACGCAGGTTTTTCTTCTGCCGAAAGGCGATCATTACCGGACGAGGCTGACTCATACCCTGGAAGTGTCCCAGAATGCAAGAACCATAGCAAAGGCCCTGCGGCTGAATGAAGATCTTGTGGAGGCGATCGCTCTCGGACATGATCTGGGGCACACGCCGTTCGGACATGCGGGAGAGAAGGCTCTGGATCAGGTCTTTCATTTTCAGCATCAGAAACAGAGCCTCCGCGTCGTCGACTGC
The DNA here is from genome assembly GCA_944381125.1 of uncultured Mediterraneibacter sp. GTDB lineage: Bacteria > Bacillota > Clostridia > Lachnospirales > Lachnospiraceae > Mediterraneibacter. The sequence goes on from CALWKB010000064.1 coordinate 5,619, forward strand.
ATTGAAAAAGACGGACAGGGCCTGAATCTTACGTGGGAGGTTCGGGACGGCATCCTTAATCATCAGACGTCGGGGACGCCGCACACGCTGGAAGGACAGGTGCTCAGGCTTTCAGACAAAATAGCCTATATCAACCATGACATGGATGACGCGATCAGAGGAGGGATATTGACGGAGGACGATATCCCGTCCGATATACGCGCCATACTCGGGAATTCCTGCAAAGCGCGTCTTAATAAAATGGTTCACGATGTGATAACAAACAGCATGGACCAGCCTGAAATCCGGATGTCGGCGCCGGTGGGAGAAGCAATGTCTGATCTCAGGCGGTTCATGTTTGAAAACGTTTATTTTAATCCGAAGGCAAAGGGAGAAGAAAAAAAAGCCATTCATATGATCCGGCAGCTGTTTGAGTTCTATGTAAAATATCCCGGACAGCTCCCCGAACAGTTTCAGAGGGCGCTGGCAGAATCGCAGGACAGCACGGAACAGATCATATGCGACTACATAGCGGGCATGACCGATTCTTACGCCGTAAAAAAATATCAGGATTATTTTATCCCTCAATCATGGAAAAAATAAAAGGAAAGAAAAAGTTTTTGTCGAATATATAATATAGGGTATTCTTTATGGAGGACGGCATGTACTATTCTGATGAGCTGATTGAAGAGATAAGAACAAGAAATGATATAGTAGATGTGATATCGGGCTATGTCCGGCTGGAAAAAAAGGGAAGTTCGTATTTCGGGCTCTGTCCGTTTCATAATGAAAAGTCGCCTTCTTTTTCAGTAAGCCGGCAAAAACAGATGTATTACTGTTTTGGATGCGGGGCGGGAGGCAATGTATTTACTTTCCTCATGGAGTATGAGAACTTTTCTTTTGTGGAAGCGGTAAAATATCTGGCGGACAGGGCGGGGATCGCTCTTCCGGAAAAGGAATACTCAAAAGAAGCAAAAGAAAGAGCAGATTTAAAGTCATCGATACTTGACGTAAACAGACAGGCGGCAAAATATTTTTACGCGCAGCTCAAATCAGAGAGAGGCGCGCAGGCGTATACATATTTAAAAAACAGGGGTCTCTCAGACAGTACGATTACTGCTTTCGGCCTGGGATATTCCAATAAATACAGGGACGATCTGTATAAATATCTCAGAAATCAGGGATACAGCGGGGAGCTGATCCGCCAGGCGGGACTCGTCAATACGGATGAGCGAAACGGTGTGTACGACAAATTCTGGAACAGGGTTATTTTCCCTATTATGGATGTGAACAGCAGGGTTATCGGCTTCGGCGGCAGGGTTATGGGCGACGGAAAACCGAAATATCTGAATTCACCGGAGACGCCGGTGTTTGACAAAAGCCGGAACCTGTACGGGCTGAACCGTGCAAGATCATCCAGAAAACCTTATTTTCTGCTCTGCGAAGGATATATGGATGTGATCTCTCTTCATCAGGCGGGATTTACAAATGCGGTAGCTTCTCTGGGAACCGCTCTTACAGCAGGACATGCCTCTCTGATAAAACGATATGTGAAGGAAGTATATCTGACGTATGACAGCGACGAGGCGGGAACAAGAGCGGCGCTGCGGGCGGTCCCGATATTAAGGGACGCGGGGATATCAGCAAAGATCATACGTATGGATCCTTATAAAGATCCGGATGAATTTATTAAAAACCTCGGGAAGGAAGAGTATGAAAAGCGGATCGGACAGGCCCGCAACGGATTTCTCTTTACGCTTGAAATGCTGGAGAAAGATTATGATATGTCTTCTCCTGAGGGCAAGACGGATTTTTTCAGAGAAGCAGCAAGACGCCTGCTGGAGTTCGAGGACGAGCTTGAACGCAGCAACTATACGGAGGCCGTGGCCGCCGCGTACAGAATCAGCCGTGAGAGTCTGACAAATCTGGTGGCGAAGACGGCGGTAAGTTCCGGTATGGCAAAGCCGGTTCAGCGTCCGAAGAGAGCGGAAGGCAGTGAAAAGACGAAAGAAAACGGGATTCTTACCTCGCAGAAGGCGCTTCTCACGTGGATGATTGACAGTGAAAAAGTATTCGACTGTATCAGCAGTTACATCAGCCCGGATGATTTTACGGGGGATATATACAGAAAGGTGGCGGAACTGCTTTACGAACAGCGAAAAGAAGGAAAGCTCAATGCGGCGCGCATTCTGAATCATTTCACGGAGGAAAGCCAGCACAAAGAGGCTGCGTCACTGTTTCACACAAGGATAAAAGAACTTCGGACAAAGGAAGAAAGAGAGCAGGCTCTGCGGGAGACGATCCTGCGGGTGAAGGCTCACCGGATCAACCAGAAAACCCTGGAACTTGACCCGGCCGACATGTCCGGACTGCAGCATCTGATGGACGAAAAGCGGAAGCTGGAAGAACTCAGGCAACTGCATATTTCTATTGATTAAGGATAAAATAAAACAAGATAGCCGGCGTGTACGCGCGGCGAAGGAAGGATGGACACATGGAAGAAAACACACAGCAGAAGTTTCTGGAAAGAATGAATGAACTGGTTGCGCTTGGAAAGAAAAAAAAGAGCATACTGGATGTTCAGGAAATCAACGACTTCTTCTCCGACATGGAGCTGAATACCGAACAGATGGAGAAGGTGTTTGATTATCTGGAAGCAAATAATATAGATGTACTGCGTATCAGCGGAGACGCGACTGACGACGTTGAAGTTGAGATCGACGATATCATTTCCGATGAAGAAGAAGTTGATATGGAGAATATCGATCTGTCAGTTCCGGAAGGCGTCAGCATAGAAGATCCGGTCCGCATGTACCTGAAGGAAATCGGAAAAGTCCCCCTTCTGAGCGCGGAACGCGAGATTGAGCTCGCGAAAAGGATGGAGGAAGGAGACGAAGAGGCGAGAAAGGAGCTTGCCGAGGCAAACTTAAGACTTGTAGTAAGCATCGCAAAAAGATATGTCGGACGCGGCATGCTGTTTCTCGATCTGATTCAGGAAGGAAATCTGGGACTGATCAAAGCGGTGGAAAAATTTGACTATCATAAAGGATATAAGTTCAGTACTTATGCCACATGGTGGATCCGCCAGGCAATTACGAGAGCAATCGCGGATCAGGCGAGAACGATCCGTATTCCCGTGCATATGGTTGAAACAATCAACAAACTGATCAGGGTTTCCAGACAGCTTCTTCAGGAGCTTGGCAGAGAGCCGCTGCCGGAGGAAATCGCGAAAGAGCTGGACATGCCCGTCGACCGCGTAAGAGAGATACTGAAGATCTCCCAGGAGCCGGTTTCTCTTGAGACGCCGATCGGTGAAGAGGAAGACAGCCATCTCGGTGATTTTATACAGGACGACAATGTTCCAGTGCCGGCTGAGGCTGCCGCGCAGACGCTTCTCAAGGAACAGCTTGACGAAGTGCTTGATACGCTTACTGAGAGAGAACAGAAAGTGCTCCGTCTGCGTTTCGGCATGAATGACGGACGCGCGCGTACTCTTGAAGAAGTCGGAAAAGAATTTGACGTTACAAGAGAGCGTATCCGCCAGATTGAAGCAAAAGCGCTCCGCAAACTCCGTCACCCGAGCAGAAGCAGAAAGCTGAGGGATTATCTTGACTGACAGAAAAAATATTCGGAACGTTCAGGAACCCGGAAATGACTCCGGCCTGTCGCTCCGCCTGCGCTCCGTGGCCGCCCTTGTTTCTCCCGGACTGCGGATGGCGGATATCGGTACGGATCACGCGTATGTGCCGATCTGGCTTGTGCAGACCGGCAGAATTCCGGGCGCGGTCGCGGCAGACGTAAATAAAGGCCCTCTTCTGAGAGCCTGGGAGCATATCCGGGAAAAAGGCCTGGAAGAACAGATAGAGACCAGGCTGTCCGACGGGTTTCTGGCGCTGAAGCCGGGAGAAGTTGAGTCCGCCGTACTTGCAGGTATGGGAGGCGGACTTATGATCCGAATTCTCCGGGAAGGGGAAGAGACAGTAAGAAGCCTGAAAGAGTGTATTCTTCAGCCGCAGTCTGAGACAGAAAAAGTAAGAGCCTTTCTTTTAGAGGAAGGCTTTTCCTTTCTGGAAGAAAATATGGTGCTGGACGACGGAAAGTTTTACCCGATGATGAAGGTGAGGCCTCCGGTTCAAAAGAAGACCGGATCCGGAGAAAATGTTGAAGAGAGAGAAAGTTCAGAGCAGTGGACAGAAGAAGAACTTCGTTACGGCAGACTGCTTCTCCGTCAGAAAAATCCTGTTCTCAGGGAATTCCTGGACAGAGAGATACGCATAAAAAAACAGATTCTGCTCCGTCTGGAAGGCGAATGTCCGGAGCGGACCGCAAAGAGAAAAAAAGAAGTGGAACATGAATTATACTGCGCAGAGAAAGGACTGAAGTATTATGCTATGCAGAGAAATAATACAGGTGATTGAAGCGACTTACCCGCCGGACGCGGCGCTTGATTTTGATAATGTAGGCCTGCTTGCCGGAAGAGCGGAAAAGGAAGTAAACCGTATTTATCTTGCTCTCGACGCTACGGAGCATGTGATCGAAAGCGCGGAAAGAGCGGGCGCGGATATGCTGATTACACATCACCCGCTGATTTTTACTCCGCTGAAACATATCACGGACGAAGATTTTATAGGCCGGAGAATAGTGCGTCTGATTCAGAGCGACATTCCTTATTATGCAATGCATACGAATTATGACGTCCTGGGCATGGCGGACCTGGCCGGAAACATTCTTGATATCCGCGACGCCCGCGTGCTTGATGTGACGACTGCGGACGGAGAGCAGGAACAGGGGATCGGGAGAATCGGAAATCTGGAAAAACCGATGACTCTTTCTGAATGCTGCGTCCACGTAAAGCATAAACTAAAACTGGGAAGCCTGAAGGTTTTCGGCGATATGGACCGGACTGTTTACAGGATCGCGGTATCTCCGGGCTCCGGCAAAACAGCGATTCCCGCGGCGATTGAAAAAGGAGCGGACGTACTCGTAACGGGCGATATCGGCCATCATGAAGGACTGGACGCGGTGGCTCAGGGACTGGCTGTTATTGACGCCGGGCATTATGGAACCGAATATATTTTCATGGATGATATGAAGCGTTTTCTGTCAGATAAGCTTCCCGGGATTGAAGTGGAGACGGCTCCGGTTATCCATCCGTTTCAGGTGATTCCGTAAAAAATATAACTGACAAGGAGGAACAAAATGACAGCCACAAACTGTACAGTTACAATAGACGGAGAAAAGCACATTTACAGAAGAGGGACAACGTACCGGGAGATTGCCGGACAGCATCAGCACGGATACAGACATCAGATCGTGCTTGTCTTTGTTGACGGATTTCGTCTCCAGGAGCTTAATAAAGCAGTGGAAAAAGACTGTGAGCTTACTTTTGTCACAACAGGAGATGAAATCGGACATGCTGCATATGTGAGAAGTCTCTGTTTCCTTCTGGTGAAAGCCATACATGACGCCGCAGGCCATGATAAGATTCAGCGGGTGCGCATTCATTTTTCCCTTGGAAGCGGATACTACTGTACAGTGGACGGAAAAGTGCAAATCAACGATGCTTTTCTGGAAAAAGTAACAAAGAGAATGCGTCAGCTGTCGGAAGAAGCGCTTCCGATTCGTAAGCGCTCCATTCACACGGCGGAGGCGGTGGAGAGATTTCACCGCCACGGGATGTATGACAAGGAAAAGCTTTTTGAGTTCAGACGTGTATCAAAGGTAAACATTTACAGTATTAATGAATTTGAGGATTATTATTATGGCTATATGGTGCCGGATACCGGCTGCCTGAAGTATTTTTCGCTGATCCCATATGAAGACGGATTTGTGCTTCAGATGCCGGAGAAAGAGCATCCGGAGGAAGTCTCAGACTTTGCGCCCCTCCCAAAACTGTTTCGTACCATGAGGGAATCCGTGGAATGGGGAGACAGACAGGAGATTGATACGGTCGGCGCCCTGAATGAAATGATCACAAAATATGATATGAGAGAAGTAGTTCTTGTTCAGGAAGCGTACCAGGAACGGAGAATCGGAGAGATCGCGAAACAGATCGCGGACCGCAGAAATGTGAAGTTTGTGCTCGTGGCCGGTCCTTCTTCCTCGGGAAAAACGACATTTTCACACAGGCTGGCGATTCAGCTCAAAGTAAACGGATTCCGTCCCCATCCCATTGCGGTGGATAATTATTTTGTGGACAGAGAACATACTCCGAGGGATGAAGACGGCAACTATAATTTTGAGTGTATTGAGGCGATTGATATCGCCAGGTTTAACGAGGATATGGCAGGACTTCTTGCCGGCGAAGAAGTGTATCTGCCTGTTTTCAACTTTAAGACCGGCAGACGTGAATATGAGCGGCATCCGAAAAAGCTTGGCGATAATGATATCCTGATTATAGAAGGCATCCACTGCCTGAATCCGAAGCTTACCGCAATGCTTAATGATGAGAATAAATTCAGGATTTATATCAGCGCGCTGACCCAGCTCAATATCGATGAGCATAACAGAATCCCTTCCACGGACGGCCGTCTGATCCGAAGGATTGTCAGAGACGCCAGAACAAGGGGAACTTCGGCAATGAATACAATTGCCATGTGGCCGTCTGTGAGAAGAGGCGAGGAAGAAAATATTTTTCCTTACCAGGAAGAAGCGGACGTAATGTTTAATTCATCGCTTTTATATGAACTTGCGGTGCTCAAGCAATACGTGGAACCGCTTCTTTTCGGAGTGGATAAAGATTCGCACGAGTATCTGGAAGCAAAGCGTCTGCTTAAATTCTTTGATTATTTTGTGGGAATCGGAAGTGAAAATGTCCCCACGAACTCGCTGCTTCGTGAGTTTATCGGCGGAGGATGCTTCCGGCTGTGAAGCAAATCAGTATGATTTGACTTCACGCCAGAGTGCATTGTACACTGCCTCGTTGTCATCTCCAAGAAAGCGGAAGGTTTCACAGTTGTCGAGGCTTGTAATATCCGGAAAGGCGATCGTGCTGCTGCGCATTCGTTCATCCTCGATCAGGCTTCGCCCTGCGCTGTTCGGTATTGAGTATGTAATATATTCAAAATTCATTTTCGCGATATCCGGACGGCACAGAAAGTTGATGAAAGCTTCCGCGTTTTCTTTATTTTTCGCGTTTTTTGGTATTACCCAGGAGTCGATCCACAGATTGGACCCTTCCTTTGGAATAACATATTCCAGATCCGGATTCTCCTGCTGACAGTACAGCGCTTCTCCTGAGTAAATGACGCCAAGAGCCGCTTCATTTCCGATCATTTTATCCCTGACCTGATCAACGACGTACGCCTGCACAAGGGGCTTCTGTTCGATGAGCAGCTTTTTGGCGGCTTCCAGTTCATCCAGATCTGTTGAATTGAGAGAATATCCGAGATACTTCAGCGCTACGGCAAAAGCGTCTTTTACACTGTCCTGCATCAGGATGCTGTCTTTATATTTTTCATTCCAGAGAATTTCCCAGCTGTCTACCGGTTCGTCAACCATATTTTTGTTATAAAGAATTCCGACCGTACCCCAGAGATAAGGAACGGAATACCGGTTTTCTTCGTCAAACTGAGTGGAAAATTCCATATATACGTCGTCTATATAGTTTATGTTCGGTATATTGTCATAATCAATTTCCGCGAGAAGATCGCTTTCGATCATGCGCTGGATCATATAATCCGACGGACAGACCGCGTCGTAGGCAATAGCGCCGGACTGCACTTTCGGATACATGATCTCATTTGTTTCATATTCCTCATAGATTACATGAATGCCGGTTTCTTCTTCAAACATTGCAATCACGTCCGGGTCAATGTAGTCGCCCCAGTTATAAACGATCACCTGACGGCCGGAGGACGAATTTCCGTTATTCATATAGATAAAGCCGCCCGCTGTAATTACGGCGATAATGACGGCCGGAACAACCCGGTGAAAAAAGCAGCGGCTGATTTTCTGCAGAGTTCCGAAATGCGTACGCTTAGGCCTGCGGGCTGTTTTTTTCTGAGGCGACATGTTGATCAGCAGAAGAAGCAGAAGCACTGTGGCGAACATGATCGTGGAAAGCGCGTACATCTCCGGCTTGATTCCCTTTCTTACTTCACTGTAGATCTTTGTGGATAATGTGTCCACTCCCGGTCCTTTTGTAAAGTGGGTGATTACAAAATCGTCCAGGGACATTGTAAATGCAAGCAGAAAGCCTGAAAAAATACCGGGCATGATGTCCGGAAGGACAACTTTGAAAAATGCGTACAGAGGCGATGCGCCCAGATCCAGAGCGGCCTCATAGGTGCTTCGGCTTGTCTGTTTCAGCTTTGGCATCACACTTAGAATGACATACGGAATATTGAATGTAATGTGTGCCAGAAGAATGGTGGAAAATCCAAGTGTAAAGCGGAACGCGATAAACAGAAGCATCAGTGAAATGCCTGTCACAATGTCTGCGTTCAGCATTGGGATGTTTGTGATTCCCATAAACAGCGTCCGGACGGCGGGACGCATCGCCTGGATCCCAAGCGCGGCCGCGGTTCCGATCAGTGACGCGATCAGGGCGGATATGAGAGCGATAAACAGTGTCGTGTACAGAGCGTTCATTATGTCTTCATTCCGGAAAAGCTGAATATACCATTTCCCGGTAAAACCGTTCCATCTGGACCGCGTCTTTGTATCGTTAAAAGAGAGTACCACCAGAGTAACGATCGGCGCGTACAAAATAATAAAAATCAGCGCCAGATATATTTTTTTTGCTGCTGTTTTAATCAAAACGCGGTTCCCTCCCCGTCTTTGTCATATTTGGCAATGAGCGCCATACTGGCGATTATAAAGATCATAAGTACAAGAGAGAGACCGGAACCCGCGTTCCAGTTGCTCCCCTGTTTGAATTCCTGCTCGATTACATTTCCGATCAGCAGAATCTTGCTTCCGCCGAGCAGGTCCGATATTACAAAGGTAGTCATAGAAGGGACAAATACCATTGTAATGCCGCTGATAATGCCGGGAATACTGAGCGGCAGTATGATTTTCGTAAAGGTCTGCAGACTGTTCGCCCCCAGGTCGCGGGCCGCGCAGATTACGTCGCGGTCAATTCTTGACAGAACATTATAAACAGGCAGGACCATAAAAGGCAGAAAGTTGTAAACCATACCCAGAACAATTGCGCCGGGCGTGTTGATCAGCGACTGTTCCGGCAGATGCAGAAAATTTAGAACGCTGTTGATTACCCCGTTTTTCTCGAGAAGCGTCTGCCATGCAAGCGTTCTCAGGAGAAAATTCATCCACATCGGAAGAATAAAAATCAGCACAATGAAGCTTGTCTGACTGACTTCCTTTTCAGAAAGAATCATGGCAAGCGGATAGGCAAGAATCAGACAGACCGCCGTGCTTATAA
>CALWKB010000065.1 GCA_944381125.1 uncultured Mediterraneibacter sp.
CGTATCAGATTGTTCTGACAGCGACTTATGGCGTCTGCTTTGCTTTGATGCAGGTGCGTATGCCGATTATGATATTCGGAGTAATGGCGATTGTTTTCTGCGTGCTTTACAGCATTGTCGCCAGCATTCTGGTATATCGCTTTGCGCCGAAAACATTCCGGCTGAGAATATAACAAGGCGGCTTTGCTGTCGGATATCCATAAGAAGAAACGGAGGACGTATCTTTATTTTTCATACCAAAGGGAAATGAAGCTTTGATCAATTGACTTCCCGATGGAAATCTGCTATAGTCTCTAATTGCAAAAATCCCTGTTTTTATACGGGGGAGGGGTTTGAATTCATATTACAAAGGAGAATACACTATGAGTGAAACAAAAACGGCTTCTGTTCATCAGAACAGCGTTATGATGAATCCTCTGATCCGCAAACTGAGCAGGATTGAAGAGTCTGCGGACCGCAGCGCCACCTATGGCGGCATTGCTGTTAAAACATTGATATTTATGCTGGCGGCGGCAGCCGGCGTTGTTCTTTACTTCATGCTGCACAGTACTATGGCCGGTTCCGGCACGATTGAAGTGTCCGGTTATACTTTTTACCAGACGGAGGCTCTGGTCTGCCTGGCTGCCCTGCTCCTTTCGGTGCTGGCGCCGCTGATCGCTTTCGCCATCCGTCCGCTTATTCCTGTTTTCGGCATTCTTTACTGTGCTTCTGTCGGATTCAGTATTACCATGCTGGCGACTGTAATGGGCGAAGAATATACCTTTATGATCTACCTTGCGCTGGCGCTTACTTTTATTCTGGTAGCTGTTATGGCGTTTCTTTATGCGGCCCGCATTATTAAAGTAGGAAAACGCTTCCGCACTGTTGTGCTTACATTGTTCCTGACTTCAGTGTTCAGCGGCGTGATCTTTTTCCTGCTCGGCCTGATTCCCGGCGTGAAGCCTGCGCTGGCGTTCCTGCAGGAATCGCCCGCTTTCAGTATTGGCCTCAGCGTTGTTTACATTATTATTGCCTGCGCCTTTCTGCTGGTGGATTTTGATACGATTGAGCGCAGCGTGGAACATAAGCTGCCGAAAAAGTATGAGTGGACTGCTGCTTTCGGCCTGGCTTATACTATTATTTATCTGTTTCTTAAAATTTTTAATCTGATCTGCAAACTGTCGCAGAAAAATAATTCAAAATAAAACGAACCCCGCATAAATCCGGTATTTATGCGGGGTTCGGCGTTATCGGAAGTCAGGTGTCGACTTCACAGAAATACAGAGTTTTTGTGTTGGCGTCATATATTGCAAGCGTATAATTAAAAGAATCGCGTTCTAAAATATCGGTGTCGTTTTCGCTTTGACGGTCAATCAGCCGATAGTATCCGCTGCGGATTTCAGGCAGTTCAATATCGCCTGTGAAAGGCCCGATGGCTGAAGAATTGTCAGAAATCCCATAGGCAAGAGCGGTTACGGTCGCATCCGCATCCGGTGGGAATGGTTTCCACTGCCTGTCTTTTTTCAGTTCTTCAAGCATTCTTCCGTCCTGAAATTTCAGTACAATATAAGTCGTTCCGTCGCCGTGAAAGCCTCCGTGGCTGTCTGTGAATGTGACTTCTCTGGCACCGGAGACGTCAATATTCAGTGATTCTGATACGATTTCTTTTGCGTTTTCTGCTCCGCAGGCGCTTAAACAGGGCGCGAGAAAGAGCAGTGTGAAGGTGAATAAAAGCAAGGATTTTATTTCTTTTTTCATATTAATCCGCCTTTCTGTATTCTAAAATGTCTCCCGGCTGGCAGTCCAGAGCTTTGCACAGCTTAGCCAGGGTTGAGAATTTCAAAGCTTTTGCCCTGCCGTTTTTTAAGACGGATATATTGGCAATTGTTATTCCGACACGTTCGGCAAGTTCGGTTACGCTCATTTTCCTTTTCGCGAGCATCACGTCTATATTAATAATTATTTCTCCATCCATTGTTTTCTCCTTTATATGGTAAGATCACTCTGTTCCTGCAGTCTGGCCGCTTTTTCCACAAGGCAGGACAGTACGGCGGTTGTTACGGAAACTGCGATGCCGGCAAATACGATGATCAGTGACGCAAGCAGGACGCCTGGATGACTCATGCCGAACAGGAACAGAACCACGTTTCCGGCAAAAAAGAAACCGGCGTCAGCGGCGGCTAAGATGGAAATCCATCGGAGAAAGCCTGCATTGCGCAAAGTAAAGGATTTGTCCTTCCCGATGGCTGAGGCGATTTTCCAGGAAAGGATAAGCACCGCGAAACAGGGAATGCCGGACAGCCAGAGGAAAATAAGCCATGGGAAATAGCGGTTTGAAAACTCGGGGTGCAAAATCCGCAGCTGATTTCCATACACAGGAATAACGACGGCATAAATAATCAGCCCGAGAAGTCCTGCCGTGGCGAGAATACATTTTAACCATGCAGAAAGTTTTTTCGTGTTCATATGTACTGATCTCCTTAATCTTTCTTAATTTAATATGCATCCGGATTTACCACAGTATAACACGGAGAAATTAAAAATACAATAAAAATTTATCGTAAAACAATAAATCCCTCCGAGAGACGCCGATCCCAGTGTCTCCCGGAGGAATTGTAAAAGATATTATTTATCTGAAGAATCCTGCTGAAAAGAAAATATTACTGAAGTTTCTTTCCTGTCAGCATCTCATAGCCCTGCAGGTATTTGTCGATTGTTTTCCGGACGATATCATCCGGAAGCGTCCAGTCGTTATCCGGATTGGCTTTGAGCCAGTCGCGCGCGAACTGCTTGTCAAAGGACGGCTGGCCGTGTCCCGGCTCATATCCGTCCGCCGGCCAGAAGCGTGAGCTGTCAGGTGTGAGCATCTCATCGCCCAGCACGATATTTCCGTCTTCATCCAGACCGAACTCAAATTTTGTATCTGCGATGATAATGCCGCGGCTCAGCGCGTAGTCCGCGCATTTTTTGTAAAGAGCGATTGTATAGTCGCGGAGTTTGGAAGCATATTCTTCGCCTTTGCCCGGGAATGCCTTCTCCAGATGAGCGATGCTCTGCTCATAGGAAATATTTTCATCGTGATCGCCGATTTCCGCTTTTGTGGACGGCGTATAGATCGGTTCCGGAAGCTTGTCAGATTCTCTGAGGCCTTCCGGCAGACGGATGCCGCACACGGTGCCGTCCTTCTGATAGCTTGCCCAGCCGCTTCCTGTAATATAGCCGCGGACGATACATTCAATGGGAAGCATATTCAGCTTTTTGCACATCATGCTGTTTCCGTCGAATTCAGGTTTGCGGAAAAATTCCGGCATGTCGTTTACATCTGTAGAGATCATATGGTTCGGCAGGATATCTTTTGTCATGTCAAACCAGAATCTGGACATCTGAGTAAGAACAGTTCCTTTTTTTGTGATCGTGTTTTTCAGGATAACGTCAAAACAGCTGATTCGGTCTGTTGCGACAAGAATCAGGCTGTCGCCGTTGTCGTAGATTTCGCGTACTTTTCCTTCTTTAATCGGTTTCATTTTGTATACCTCGTCTGTTATTAATTTATTTCCGGCGGCCCGGAATATCCGGACGCCGGTCTGTCATCTTTGTTCCTCTAATAGAATAAGCACGATGGGAATAAAAAACAATACCTTTTTTATTTTTTTACAAAATCTCTGCGGTTTGTTTTATAATATCAGAAGAAACAGATAGGAGGAACCGGCTATGAAAATGAAGATCAGAAACAAGGCGGCTTTTACAGACGCAGTAACGCCGCTGGAAGAAACAAACCGGGAGATTTCCTACCAGGCCGCGCTGGAAGGGATCGTACTGCTTGAAAACGACGGGACGCTTCCTCTGGCTCCCGGAAAAGTCGCGCTGTACGGAGCGGGAGCGGGCATGACGATCAAAGGCGGAACCGGCTCGGGCGAAGTAAATGAACGCCATGCGGTTACGATTCTGGAAGGACTGGAACAGGCCGGATTTACAGTGACGACAAAAAAATGGATCAGCGCGTATGCGGAAAATTACAGGAGGGGAGAAGAGGAATACCGCAAAGAACTTCAGCGCAGACTTCGCCGGATGACGATTCCGGAGAGAATGAATTTCATGAGCGTTCCGTATCAGTATCCGTTCGGGCAGCCTGTCACAGAAGAGGATGTGCGGGAGTCGGATACGGACACATGTATTTATGTAGTCGCGCGGCAGGCCGGAGAAGGGGGAGACAAAAAGCTGGAGAACGGAGAGTATTCCCTGTCCGATGAAGAGTACGCCAATCTGGAAGTATGCACGCGCGCATATAAAAAGACAATTATAGTAATCAATACCGGAGCGGTATTTGACCTGGACTTTCTTGACAGGATCAGCGGAATTAACAGCATTGTGTTTTTCGCCCAGCAGGGAATGGAAGGAGGCCGCGCTTTCGCGGATCTGATCAGCGGCAGAAAGACGCCCTCCGGGAAAACGGCTGATACATGGGCGATGAGATACGAAGATATACCGTGCGCCATGGAATACAGCTATCTCAACGGAAATGTGGACGAAGAATATTACCGGGAAGGTATTTATGTGGGATACCGTTATTTTGACAGCTTCAATGTGGAGCCGCGCTATCCTTTCGGATACGGGCTTTCCTACACTACATTTTCCGTGGAGAAGGAATCCGTGGAAATCCGGCAGGAGGGCGGAAGCGTATCCGTAAAAGTCAGAGTGAAAGTAACCAATACCGGGAACCGATTTCCGGGGAAGGAAGTCGTTCAGCTTTATGTAAGCTGTCCGCAGACCGGAGCGCCAAAGGAATATCAGAAACTTGCCGCGTTTTGCAAAACCGGCGAGCTGGCGCCGGGCGGAAACGAGGAACTGGAGCTCCTCTTTGACCTGAGGGATATGGCATATTTCCGTGAGGAGGACGCGGCTTTCGTGCTGGACGCGGGAGATTATGTGCTCCGGTGCGGAACGTCCTCCAGGGATACCATACCGGCGGCTGTTCTGACGCTTGACCGGGACGCCGTAACGGAAATCTGCCGCCCGGTATGCGGCGGCAAAGCCGGGGTGCGGGAGATCGCGCTTCCGGAGCTGGAAGATACGTCAGATCTGCAGGATACAGATGTGGAGAGAATCGCCGTGAAAGCGGACGCATTCACGGTGCGGACGCATGAATATACTCTGCCGGAGATTTCCTGCGGCAGGGAAGTGAGAGAACTGCTGGATGCCCTGAATACAGAAGAGATGTGTGAACTGCTGGCAGGAGCGGATTCGCGGGATCCAAGATTTTTTGACGCGCCCGGATCAGCCGGATATACGTCCGGACGCCTGGCTGACAGGGGAATTCCGAACGTCTGTCTGGCGGACGGACCGGCCGGGCTCCGTCTGCAGAGGGTATCTGCGGTGACACGCGGCGGAAGGCTCAGAGGAGTAGGGCCGGTTCTGTCAGCAAAGAAATATCTTCCGGATTTTCTGGCGGGCCTGAAGATGAAAAGACAGGAAAAAATGCCCCGTGTTTATCAGTTCGCCACATCATTTCCTGTGGGAATTTCCCTTGCGCAGTCATGGAATACGGAACTGGCAGGAAGAGTGGGCGAAGCGGTCGGAAAAGAGATGGAAGCGTACGGGGTGACGTACTGGCTTGCGCCGGCGCTGAATATCCATAGGAATCCTCTCTGCGGGCGCAATTTTGAATATTATTCAGAAGATCCGCTTCTCGCCGGAAAAACCGCGGCCGCTGTCATCAGAGGCGCACAGTCGAGGCGAGGCTGTTTCGCCACGGCGAAGCACTTCTGCTGCAATAACCAGGAAGAGAACAGGAACCGGACAAGCGCCAACATAAATGAGCGGGCTCTTCGGGAGATTTACCTGAGAGCATTCAGAATCGCGGTGGAAGAAGGAAAGCCGGGCGCCGTTATGACAAGCTACAATAAAGTAAACGGTATATACGTGAATAACAGCAAGGCGCTGATTGACGGCGTGCTTCGCTGTGAGTGGGGCTTTGAAGGCCTTGTTATGACTGACTGGTTCGCTACCGGAAAAGGGGTGGGAAGCCATGTGCAGGCGATATCGTCAGGAAACGATCTGATCATGCCCGGCGGAAGAAGCGTAGTCCGCGAACTGAAAAGCGCGGTCAGAAGCGGAAGGCTGAAGGAAGAAGATGTGAAGCGCTGCGCGGCAAATGTGTTAAAAGGCATTGCCGGATCCAGGATTTACCAGGCGTACCGCAGACAGAAAAAAGGACTGAAAGGACGGAAAAATAAATGAGCAACAGACATTACAGAGCCGACAGGCACAGAAAGAACAAAAGCAAAAAACGGGGAAGGGGAAAAAGACGCGTCTGGCCGTGGATTCTGACGGTGGTGCTTCTGTGTCTGATTCTGGGCGGCGGCGCCGCATACTGGTTCCTGGCCGGCCCGGGCGCGAAGGACAGTCGGGAGAGCGGAGAAACCACGCGGGAGCAGGTGCCGGATATAAATATTGATGTAACGGAGGAGGAAATTTTCGAATCCGAAGATCAGACGGATACGACGGATCAGGAGACGGATGAGGAACAATCCGGACAGTCGGCGGAAGTGGAGCGCACGCTGGAGGCGATGACGGTGGAAGAGAAAGTCGGCCAGCTCTTTATGATCACCCCGGAGGCCCTGACCGGAGTGGGAACTGCCGTTCAGGCGGGACCGGCTACGGAGAAAGCGTTGTCCGAGTATCCGGTCGGAGGACTGATCTATTTCGCGACAAATCTCATTGACCCGGAACAGACCCGCACAATGCTGAAAAATACCCAGGAATATGCTCAGGCGCAAAGCGGCTTCCCCATTTTCCTGTCTGTTGACGAAGAGGGCGGACAGGTAGCGCGTGTAGGAAGCAATTCCGCGTTCGGAGTGCCGCGGATCGGCAATATGAGCGACGTGGGAGCAGGCGGAGACACGCAGGAAGCCTATGAGATCGGAAGCCAGATCGGAGCTTATCTGAAAGATCTCGGCTTTAACATGGACGCCGCGCCGGATGCGGATGTACTGACAAATCCGGAAAACGAAGTCGTGAAATACCGCTCCTTCGGTTCGGATCCGGATCTTGTGTCCCGGATGGCGGCGGCGGAACTTAAGGGACTCACGGAGCAGGGGATTATCGGTATGTACAAGCATTTCCCGGGACATGGAGGAACTACGGCCGACTCGCACGAAGGATACGCCTATGTGGAGGAGACTCTGGAGGAACTGAAGAGCCAGGCGCTTGTTCCCTTCCAGGACGGGGCGGACAGCGGGATCCCGGTTATTATGGTGAGCCATATCGCCTGCCCGGAAGTAACCGGCAACAATACGCCGGCGACACTGTCGCGGGAACTGATCACAGATCTTCTCAGAGAGGATATGGGATTTGACGGCCTGGTGATTACAGACGCTCTCAATATGGGAGCGATTACCCAGCAGTATTCTTCCGGAGAAGCGGCAGTGCAGGCGCTGAACGCCGGCGCGGATATGCTGCTGATGCCGGAGGATTTCAAGGCCGCTTATGAAGGCGTTTTGGAGGCGGTGTCAAACGGCACGCTGACGGAAGAGAGAATCGACGAATCTGTGCGGCGGATTCTGGAGATCAAACTCGATATGCAGGCATGATGTGAAGTGGAAAATAAAAGGACTAATCCCCGGGGCGGGACGCAAAGCATATGGACTTTGCGCCCCGCCCCGGGGAATTTTATGCTCTGCGGAAGTGCTTTCAGACGCCGGTGAAAATGCTGTCGGTCAGCGCCGCGAGTTCTTCGTCGCTCAGCCGGGACAATAGGCGGATGCACTTGTTGTGACGGCGCTGAAGATAATCGACATAATCCGTATCTGTCGAATCGTCCGGTGCCGGGATCGGGCGAAAACCGACCTGGTTTCGGACGGAATCTTTAAAATAACTGTTCCAGCCGGGGCTTCTGAAAACAATAGAAGGCACGATGAAACGCAGCCGAATTCTTAATATAGTTTGGCTGATATTTTTTTCGAGTATATTTATTTTCGGTCCTCTCGTTGCTGTGTATAAAGCCTTTATCGCTTTGTAAAACACAGGCTCCCTGTATTTTTCGAAAAACTTCCGGCTCAGGTCGGGATCAGACGCCGCGTAGCGGTTCAGAAGCTGATTGACCGTGTTTGAAGTACAAAGATATGAGGAAAAAGTGCAAAAACGCAAAGGATTTTCCGGATCCGGGGAAATGTCCGCCTCCAGCAGCAGACGGCAGAACTCCCGGATATATTCCTCGTCGTCTGCGGCCTGCATGACAAGGACAAGAAGATTCAGTATATCCGCTTCCGGATATCCCGCCTTCAGTCCCTTTTCGGTTTCTTTCAGTATATATTCGATCAGCTGCTGATATAAGAGCTCGTCTTCGTTTTTCAGGATGGCGGCGGTGAGCTCGAATACTTCGGAGTCAACATCAAATTTGCCGAATTCTTTTACGATCGCTTTCGGTGTTTTCAGCCGGGCTATATATCTGGAATAAAAATATTCAAAAAAGGATCTGTGGAAAAACCGGTATGTTTCTTCTTTCTGTCCGGGGACGAATAGTTCCGTACGCTCGGAGCAGAATTCCAGAAACTGCATAACGGCGGTTTCCGCCCTGTCAGTCCCGCCGAATTTTCTTCTGTAATGCGCGCCGAGATGGTCCAGTATTTTCCCTTCGGGAATATCAGTGTTATTCGGGCAGGCAAGCTTTGCCAGTTCGATGAATGTGTTATCCTTCATCAGCTTCATGATATCGGTCCAGTTATATTTTCCGTCCGCTCCCGACTTTGCCTTTTCTCTGTCACGGGAAATATAAGAAAAGCATTTGCTGTACAGCTCAAGTTTTGTCTGCGGCAGTTCTCTCTCGGATTTGAAAATATTGACGAGCAGCGACAATATCAGAAAACTGTTGAGAAAACCGCTTCGTGTCAGAGCGTCGGCCTGGCTGAGAAAAGCGTCTTTGCCCGAGGCGTCGAAATAATGGAGCCGGACCATATTATCCAGATATTTGCTGATCTGATCACGGTTAAGCGGCATAATCTTAAATACCTCGATTTCATTCTGCGGATAAAAACCACGGTCCCGGGAAGTGATACATACTTTATTATTCGGATTGCACGTCAGAAAATAACTGGTAATTTTTTTGTGAAGGCTTTCCCGGTACTGTCCGGGCACTTCATCGAGAGCGTCCAGCAGAATGATAACTCTGCCGACATTCAGATAATAGTTTATAAAATCTTCCGTAATTTCACGGCGGCTCATGCCGCTTTCCTCGACAATGGAGTCGATCAGGAAATCATTTACGGAGGGCGCGCCACCCTGCGGATTTTTATAAAAATTTTTCAGATCGCAGTAAATAATAAGATGATCTTTTTCGTTCCTGAGCTGCATTTTTTTATAGTTGACAATAATATTTTTTAACAGCACAGATTTGCCGTATCCGGGTCCGCCGATGACATATGCGATATTATCCGTCCGGAACAGGTCGGTGTATGTACAGCCGGATTTACTGCAGCCGGCAAGTGAGACTTCGTCATCGTATTTTGCGTTTGTCTCTTCTGCTTTCATAAGCCGGGGAACGACATAAAAATCTTCCAGTTTCAGTTCGCGGAAACCGTAAACGAAAAGCGACTGGTTTTTCTTTTTTATGATCGAGTAATATCGTTCCAGGATATCGGCAAAGTCCGGGCAGCAATTCTGCACCTTTTCGGACATGCTGTCCCGAAGGCGCCTGTCCAGGGAATCAATTTTCTGATTTATAAAAAATATGACCGATTTATCCCGGATATTCAGGCGGCTGAAATAAAAGTCCTTTGCCGCGTCAAAAAAATCTGTAAAAAAAGTTTTAATTTCTTTTTTTCCGGGAATGGACAGCTGTCCGTCGTACAGAGCGAGAGCATTTTCTGCCAGGTAGCGTACGACATCGTCTTCTTTTGTAAACGTCTTTTTCCCTTTCGCGTACTTCCCTGCCGCGATAAAGCAGATGTAATTATTGATTGTGTCCGATACCTGCGGCAATTTCAGATATCCGGCGAAAGTGGAGGAGTTAAAGAGGGTGCCCTTGTATGTGGAAAAGAACGAAGTCATCCTTTCATAAATCTCATCCTGACATTTTCTGTTCTTTCTCTTTAACTGTTTGGCCATATTATATCCGAGATAGACGGCGTCGGTCAGAAAATTTATTATAATGCCTGTGACAATATCTTCAACCATATCAGATTCTCCTCTTAAGTAATTTTGAAAATTCAGGACCCGCCCGCGAGTCATTTCATATCTGATATTCTACCATATAAAGACATAATAAAGGGTATGAATTTTTACGGCGCAACATTTATGTCCCTGCCGGAGACGGGTACAGATTCCCTTAAGAATGTATACAGATCATCTTAAGAATCTTTACAGGACATGTTAAGATATGCCCTTTACAATTAATACCAGAAATGACATAAGGGGTGATTATCATATGACTTTGGAAATCAGCGGCGCGGGGAATGAATACGAAAATATTCTTGACTGTCTGGAGCAGACGGAAGAGAGGTTCGGAAATAAAACCGCGGTGTCCGATACAAAGCTTTCTCTGACATGGCATGAACTTGCCGCAACGGCGCGGAAAATCGGAAGCAGCCTTGCCGGATTTGTTCCTGCGGGAAAACCTGTTCCGGTTCTTATGGAAAAGAGCGCTTTCACACTTGCGGTCATGTTCGGCACCGTATACGCGGGATGCTTCTATGTCCCGGTAAATCCGGACAATCCGGGAGAGCGTCTGAGAAAGATTTTCGAGACTCTGGAGGCGGAGCAGGTCGTTGTGGATGATGACGGGAAGAAACTTCTGGAGAAGACAGGGCTTCTGGCGGAGGGGAAGCTGAAGCCGGTTCCGGCGGAAGAACTTTTAGGAAACGATGCGGATCCGCAGAAGCTTTCCGACCGCCGCAGCGGCAGCCGCGGGTCGGATCCGCTGTATGGGATTTTCACATCCGGGTCTACGGGAAATCCGAAAGCGGTCATTGTAAGTCATAAGGCTGTGCTTCAGTTTATCGGACACTTTACGGAATGCTTTCATATAACGGAGGAGGATGTGATCGGAAATCAGGCGCCGTTTGATTTTGACGTGTCGGTTAAGGATATTTATTCGGCGGTGATGACGGGAGCGTCTCTGGCGCTGATCCCGAAAGAGTATTTTTCGACGCCTCCGCGGCTTCTGGACGACCTGTGCGCGAGAAAAGTGACGACGCTGATCTGGGCGGTATCCGCGCTGACTCTTGTATCTTCGCTGAAAGGCCTGGCGTACAGGGTTCCCGGGTATGTGAATAAAGTAATGTTCAGCGGGGAGGCCATGCCGCCCGGACAGCTCAGAATGTGGCAGGACGCGCTTCCGCAGGCGGAGTTCGTGAATTTATACGGTCCGACGGAAATTACATGCAACTGCACGTTTTACCGGGTGAAGCGCCGGTACGAAGACAAAGAAAAAATACCGGCGGGACGCGCCTTCCCGGGCAGAACCGTATTTCTGCTCGGGGAAGACGGCCGGCGGATCGACGCGCCGGGACAGCAGGGGGAAATCTGTGTGGCCGGAGAGTCTCTGGCGGAAGGCTATTACCGGAATCCCCGGCAGACGGCGCAGCGGTTTGTGATGTATCGCGTAAACGGGAAAGAAGAGACAAGAATCTATAAAACAGGCGACATGGGGAGTTTTAATGAAGACGGCGAACTGGTATTTGCCGGGAGAAAAGACTTTCAGATCAAACATATGGGACACCGGATTGAACTGGAGGAAATCGAAAGCGCCATGAACAGTGTGGAGCGCATTCAGAGAAGCTGCTGCGTATTTGACCAGGAGAGAAACCGTATAACCGGTTTTTATATGGGAGACGCAGAGCCTTCAGAAGTGCGCGCGGCGCTGAAGAAAAAGATTCCGCTTTATATGGTTCCGCCGCGTCTGATAAGGATGGATGTGATGCCGCTGAACAAAAACGGAAAAACGGACCGGGAATATCTGAAAAAAGCCGCGCAGGAGAAAGGAGGGCGGAAGGTTTGAAAAAAGAACAGCTGGAATACGCGGCGGCGCGGTATGGAACGCCCCTTTATATATTTGATATGGATATGCTGGCGGATCAGACGCAGCGCCTCAGGAATGCTTTCGGAAAGGATATCGGTCTTTGCTACGCTATGAAGGCGAATCCTTTCCTGACGGCCGCCATGGCGAGGGAGGCGGACCGGATAGAGGTGTGCTCCGCGGGTGAATTCGAGATATGCAGAAAACTCGGGATCCCGCTGGAAAAACTGTTTATATCCGGCGTGCTTAAGAAAAAAGAAGACATATTCAGAATTCTGGAATACTGTCGCGGACGGTGCGCATATACGGTGGAATCTGTTAAGCAGCTGCACTATTTTCTGGAGTGGAGCGACGCCCATATGGAAAAACTCCGTCTGTATCCGAGATTAACAAGCGGAAACCAGTTCGGAATGGATGAAGATATGCTGCACAGCGTAATGAATGTTATAAACATGAGTCCATGTCTTGAGGCGGAAGGTATTCATTTCTTTTCCGGCACGCAGAAAAGGTCGCTTAAGCAGCTGGAAAAAGAGATTGCCATGCTGGACGGCCTGCTGCTGCGGATGCAGGATGAGTGGAAAATGAAGATTCCGTGTCTGGAATACGGGCCGGGCATCGCGGCGCCCTATTTCCGGGGGAAGGACGTTCAGACTTACGGGGAGGAAGGACTGGCCGGGTTAAGAAAAGCCGTCGATTCCATGCATTGGAAAGGCCGTGTGACGATAGAACTGGGCCGTGCGGCGGCAGCCTGCTGCGGGTACTATCTGACTCAGATCAGAGACATTAAGAGAAACGGCGATGTACAGTACTGTATTGTGGACGGAGGAAACCATCAGATTAATTATGACGGACAGATACGGGGAATGTACGAGCCGTATATACAGGTGCTCCCGGGCGGACGGCAGGGCACAGAGAAAGCGTGGACAATATGCGGGGCGCTGTGTACGGCGAACGACGTGCTGTGCAGGGATGTTATGCTGTCAGGAGTCCAGAACAGAAAAATTCTTGTTTTTGAGCGGACGGGAGCCTATTCTCCGATGGAAGGGATGTCTTTGTTCCTGAGCCACCCGCTTCCGTCGGTTGTGGCATACGGGAGAGAAGAAGGCTGGCGGCTTCTCAGAAAACAAAGAGACACATATGTCTGGAACATGGAAGAAGACGGCGGGACAGAAGAAATTACAGAAATTGCAGGAGGATTATAAGGATGGAAACTTTAATGAACATTTTACGGGAGATTGACGACAGTATTGATTATGAGAAAGAACAGGCGCTTATTGACGACAGACTGCTCGATTCATTCGGCGTAATCACTCTTGTGGCGGAGCTGGAAGACGCGTTTGATATTTCGATCGAGGCTTCCGAGATGGTTCCGGAAAATTTCAACTCTGCCGGGGCGATTTACAAAATGGTTTGCAGACTGCAGGAGAATTAAAAAATGTCTTATGATTCATTATTGTATGTGGCTTTGTTTCTTCCCCTGTGTCTGGCGGCGTACCGGTTCGCTCCGGAAGGCTGGCGCAGACGGGTGCTGCTGGCGGCAGGATATGTGTTTTTCTGGATGCTCAGCGGAAAGCTGCTTATATATCTTCTGGGGACGACGCTTCTGGTTCACTGTGTCGGGATATGGCTCGGCTGGCTGAAATCGGAGGAGAAAGCCGCGGCCGCGGGCGTCCGGGGAAGTGAAAGAAAGGCGGTAAAAGCTGCGTATCAGAAGCAGAGCAGACAGGTGCTCATGCTGGGAACGGCGATTCTGCTCGGTATACTGGCATGGCTGAAGTATTACAACTTTTTCGCGGAAAATATGTCGGGGGTGCTGGAAGCGTTTCATCTGCCGTTTACCCTGGAAGAAAAATCGCTTATTATGCCGGTCGGCATATCCTTTTATACCCTGCAGGCGGTCGGCTATATGGCGGATGTATACTGGGGCAAGATAAAAGCGGAGACAAGCCTGGAAAAAACGGCGCTTTTTCTCGCGTTTTTCCCGCAGATTATGGAAGGGCCGATCAGCAGGTATACGGATGTGGCGGATACGCTCTTCGCGGAGAAGCCGCTGGAGCTTTCCAATATTCAGAACGGATATATCCGGATTCTCTGGGGGCTTTTTAAGAAAAAGATTGTGGCCGACCGGCTGGCGGTTCCTGTGGCAATGGTGTTTGACCATTACACATCCTACAGCGGAGTCGTCACGGCAGTGGCGGCTGTGGCCTACACCGTGCAGCTCTATATGGAATTTTCCGGGTGCATGGATATTATTATCGGAAGCGGAGAGCTTTTCGGGATCCGCCTTCCGGAAAACTTCCGGCAGCCGTTCTGCGCGAAAAACGCGGCGGAATTCTGGAGAAGATGGCACATTACGCTCGGAGTATGGTTTAAAACTTATATTTTCTATCCTGTTTCCATGTCCGGGATTGTGAAAAAATGGAATCAGTACGGAAGAAAGCGCCTGGGCAGATATGTCACAATGCTCGGCACTTCAGCTATGGCGCTTCTGCCGGTGTGGCTGTGCAACGGTCTCTGGCACGGCGCCAGATGGAGCTACATATTTTACGGACTTTATTATTTTACTCTGATCCTGCTTGGCATTGCCGTGCAGCCTGCAAGAGACCGGATCTTAACCGCCTGCCGCATCAGGGAAGATTCCAGGGTGTGGCGCAGAATACAGATAACAAAAACATGGGTGATCATTTTTGTCGGAGAGTTGTTTTTCAGGGCGGACGGCTTCCGCGCCGGTCTGTACATGTTCCGGAGCATATTTGAAGACTTCCGGATCAGACAGCTGTGGGACGGAACGCTGCTCGGGCTTGGGCTGCAGAAATCCGACATCGCCGCCGTTATCGCCGGATGCATTGTGGCCGCGCTGGCCGGTATGATAAAAGAACGGGGCGTCAATATCAGAGAGCGGCTGGGAGAGAGCCGTCTTCCGGTCCGCTGGTGCGCATATTATGCGCTGATCCTTGCGGTGATTATATTCGCCGCGTACGGAGACGGCTACCAGAAGGTAGATCTGATATACGCCGGATTTTAGCCGGAGCGGGAAGGCGCGCTGGTTCCTGCTGCGCAAAAAAGGCTGCCCCGGGGGAGTATTTTGATTTACAGAGGAGGAAGGTTTGAAGACGAAAAAAAGATGTATACTGTTTTTTTTAATACTGGCAATGCTTCTGGGAGCGATTTCTTTCGGCATGCAGCGGGCTGCGGCGGGAATGAAAGGCGGGATTACGGGGAGAAGCCGTTCCTTCGCGGCGGTGGGCGCCGAACCGCGGGATACGCTGGACGTCCTTGTGATCGGGGACAGTGAAAGCTATACTTCCATGTCGCCCATGGATCTGTGGAAGCAGGCGGGAATTACTTCTTTCGACTGCGGACAGCCGGGACAGAGAATACAGGAGACCTGCTTCCTGCTGAAAGAAGCCTTTAAGACACAGTCTCCGAAACTGGTCATTCTCGAAACAAACGCCATGTTCCGGGATCCGGGATTTCTGACCAATCTGTCCATGTCGATAATCGAACCTGTCCGGTATTATTTCCCGGTTTTCCGTTATCATAATCTGTGGAGGCAGATTCTCGACGGCAATACGAATACGGGGCGAAGCGTATTTAAAGGATTCGAGATCCGTGACAAGGTGGTTCCGTATGAAGGAAGCGATCTGTACATGAAAGAGACGAAAGACATACAGCAGATCCCGGAGTTTGTCCTCAGCTACATGGAAAATATAAAGAAACTGTGCAGGGACAATGACGCGGAACTTCTGCTTATGAGCGCTCCGTCTCCTCATAACTATAATTATAAAAAACATAATGCGGTTGAAAAATACGCGGAAGAAAACGACCTTCCGTATATCGATCTGAACATGAAGACGCAGGAGATCGGGATTGACTGGAAAACAGACAGTTATGACAAAGGCGATCATCTGAATCTGAGAGGCGCCCGGAAAGTGACCGCGTATATGTGCGGATATCTGACAGAGAATTACAGCCTGCCGGATCACAGAGGAGAAGAAGGTTATCAGGAGTGGGATAATCTTTCCGTACAGTTCTTCGCGGAAGTTGACAGGCGAAACACAAATGCAAAGAAATAAATATATGCAGCGGGGAAACTCTTCCTTCGGGAAGAAATTCCCCGCTGTTTATCTATGTCCTTTACAAGGAGAGAAAAGCAAGGGTATACTGTTAGATAACAGCTGAAAAACAGAAGGAGGCGGAAAAATGCGGATTTTGATTGCCGAAGACGAAAAGGACCTGAACAGGATCATCAGTTCCCGCCTGACGGAGGAACATTACAGCGTGGATTCCTGTTTCGACGGGGAGGAGGCCCTTGATTATCTTGAAAGCGCCGCCTATGACGCGGCGGTGCTTGATATTATGATGCCGAAGAAAGACGGGCTGACCGTACTGAGAAAGATGCGCGCAGACGGAGACGCTACACCGGTGATACTTCTGACAGCCAGGGACAGCATTGAAGACCGGGTAACCGGACTGGACGCGGGAGCCAACGATTATCTTGTCAAGCCGTTCGCGTTTGAGGAACTGCTGGCCCGGATACGGGTGCTTCTCAGAAAGCCGGCGGAGGCGCCCACCTCGTGTTACCGGCTGGCGGATCTGGAGGTTCATACGGATACGCATAAGGTGCTGCGCTCCGGAGAAGAGATCCGTCTGTCGGGAAAAGAGTTTTCTCTTCTTCGGTATATGATACAGAATCAGGGGATCGTACTCTCAAGAGAAAGGCTTGAGGAGCATCTGTGGAATTTCGATTATGCCGGAGGTTCAAACGTAATCGACGTCTATATCCGTTATCTGCGGAGAAAGATCGACGAGGGGCGCGATGTGAAACTGATTCATACGGTGCGCGGCGCCGGATATGTACTGAAGGTGAAGGAATGAAAAGGTTATCGTTAAAAGTAAAGCTGACACTTCTTTACACATTTTTTATGGTTCTTGTGACCTGCGCGGCTCTGGCGATTTTATTTTCGCTGAGCAGCAGGGAAATACTGTCTTCCACACAGTCAAGGCTGGAAAGACGTGTTCAGGACAGCGCCGACAGTATCCGGCTGCGCGGCGGGGAACTGAAGCTTGATTCGGACTTTTATTCCGTGACCGGGGACGTATATCTTTCGCTCTACGACGAAGATATGTATTTCCTCTACGGAAAAGTACCATATGGTTTTGACTCCCGGCCCGCGTTCGAGGACGGACGGACAAGAAGGATTACGCAGGGCAGTACGGACTGGTATGTGTATGATATGTCATTCCGGCTGGCGGAAGATTATACTGTATATATAAGAGGAATCACATCTGTAACCGAGGCGGAGGCCAGCTTTACGGTTACTCTCAGGTTTGCCCTGATCCTCCTCCCGGCGCTTGTCGCCGTGACGGCCCTGATCGGATACCGGTTCACCAGACGCACGCTTCTTCCGGTAAAGAAAATAACGGAAACAGTGAATAAGATTCGCGCCGACGCGGACCTGTCCAGGCGGATCGGTATTACCGGCAAAGAAAGCGAAATGAAAAAAAGGCCGAAGGACGAGATCTACGCGCTCGCCGATACATTTGACGGGATGCTCTCCGAGCTGGAGGAAGTTTTTCAGAGAGAAAAACAGTTTACATCAGACGTATCTCACGAACTCCGCACCCCGGTGAGTGTAATACTGGCGCAGTGCGGCGCGTGCCTGGCGGATGAATCGCTGACGGCCGGACAGAGAGAACAGCTGCTTGTAATCCGGAAAAAGGCGCAGAATATGTCAGATATGATTTCGCAGCTGCTTTTCCTCTCAAGAGCCGACCAGGGGCGCCTGCCTCTGAACAAAGAATACCTGAACTTAAGCGAACTGACGGAGATGACTGCGGAGGAACAGGCCTGCCTTGCGGCGGAATCGGGGAAAAAAATAACGATAAACACAAAAATCGAGCCGGATGTGTACGCTTTCGCGGATGAGACGCTTTATATCCGCATGTTGGTCAACCTGCTTTCAAATGCGGTTTCCTACGGCGGAGAGAACGCGCATGTGACTGTTTCCCTGGAATGCAGGGACGGCGTTGTGACAGGATGCGTTGAGGATGACGGTCCGGGAATCGGAGAAGAACATCTGGAACGCGTCTGGGAACGGTTTTACCGGGCTGATTCGTCCCGTACCGGGAACAGCGGGAACAATCATTCCGGCCTGGGGCTTTCTATGGTCCGGTGGATCGCGGAAGCACATGGAGGATATGCGAAGGTGCAGAGCAGCCCGGGCAGGGGCAGCGCATTTACATTTGTGTTTCCGGCGGAAAAAAGAAAATAAAAAAATGAATTTTTTAATGTTGTTTTAATCTTTCTCATTTATATTTATCTCAACAAAACAAAAACAGTAAAAAAATAAAGATGACGATATGAAAGGAGAATGAATTATGAGAAAGAAAAATTTAGCGGCGGCAGCGCTGGCGGCGGCAGTTGCGGCAGGAATATTTACAGGATGCGGCGGCAGAGGAGATATCGGAAGAGAGGCGGCTCTTGAGGCGGCGCTTAGCGACGCGGGAGTAAACGAGGCCGATACGACAAGACTCAGAGTGTCCGAGGACAGAGACGACGGGCGGAAAGTGTATGAGATCCAGTTCGATGTGGCGGAAAGAGAATATGACTATGAAATCCAGGCGTCAGACGGCGCCATCCTCAGCTCGGAGACAGAGATCAACGAAAATTATACGACAGTTCAGGGAAACACAGCTCAGGATGACAATACATCCCAGGACGTACCGGATCAGAATACAGCGGATACGGATCAGAACGGGGCGACAGCCGGGCAGAGCGGAACAAATACCGGGCAGAACGGAAAGAACCAGTCCGGCGGGCAGGCAGGCAACCGCAATAATGCAGGCGGTTCCGCTTCCGGCCCTGCGTTAAGCCAGGAAGAGGCCGTACAGATCGCCCTGGACAGAGTAGAAGGAGCAACGGCGCAGGATGTGAGAATTGAGCTGGAAAGAGACGACGGAAGATGCAAATACGAAGGCGAAATCATCTATAATTTCACCGAGTACGATTTTGAAATCGACGCGAATACAGGCACGATCCTTGAATGGAGCGAAGAGAGATTCTGAGTGAAAAACGGCAGGATTAAGCTTCACGGATGATGTGAAAAAGCAGAAAACCCTCCCGGGATATTCGAACGGGAGGGTTTTTACCGGGCGGGATATTCGGCCGGCAAAGGGAAAGAAAGGCGAAAATATTTGACCTTTGCAGGAAATTCTGGTATACTTCGATATGTGCCGGAATACAATAACAGTGCACGGTATAAACTGAATATGGCGCAGTAGCCAAGTGGTAAGGCGTGGGTCTGCAACACCCTGATGCACCGGTTCAAATCCGGTCTGCGCCTCTTGAAAGCCCGGGAAATTAATATTTTTCGGGTTCTTTTTGTTTTTTGAGAGTTATAAAAAATAAGGTGGCAGATCTTTACTAATGTATTTCTCTAATGTTCTGTTGATACTGACATGCGGATTACGCCGATTTATGACACTTTTTCTAACACAACCTAAATGAACTGTCTAGCCTTTTTAGAGAAACATAATACAAGTGACTATTTTTCTTTGTAAACATATTGAACTTTTATATTAGTATTCTCTACATCCCATTTAAAGAAATAAAATTTTATTGTATCATTCACATCAATGTTATCTATATGTTGTACATGAGAATAATTCAAATATACCGTATCAGAATCAAATGAAAATCCGTTTCCCTCTATTGTCTTTAATTCAACCGTAATTATTTCAGGATCATTTGACAGCTCGGTTATTAATCCTTCGCTATGATACATATGCGTAGCAGGTCCCCCGGATACTAATTTATGATTGGTTTTATTATGAAATATATAAAACACCATCCCTATTACTATAAATGATACTGTGATAAATAATAGAATTAATCTTTTAGCCATTAAATGCTACTCCTGCTTTGAATCTGGTTCTTCAGATGCGCTGGTATAAATGCTGCTTGACAAAATTAACGATAAACACAGTATAATACCACCTAATTGCTTAAAAATTTTTTTCATATTATTTTCCTTTCTCCGTCATGGTTTTCCCTAATACTTTTTGAAGAAAACAGCAAATTTACAGTGTCTCAAATATCTTCATCATTTGTAAAAACAAAATACTCATTATTAATTTTTATGGCAATTTTCTTTTTAGAATCTTCGTTTTGAATAGAGTAAACACTGCATGTTTCAGTCAGTATTTGATGTGAAGTATTATAGAATACTGCTTTTCCTTTACCAATTAATGAGTTGATATCTTTTTCATTTAAAGTTTGATTAGTTAAATAATAGTAGATGTTATTATATTTAACAAAACTATTATTTGAAAATATTGTATCGTCATCTTCTATATACGTTTTTTCAGTGGTAAGAGTTTTGCAGTTCTCGTATTTATTCCTTAAATAAACGGTTATTGTTCCGCTTATAATAATGGAGATAGATACTAGCATTATACCTGCATATTTTAATACAGGTTTCATTTTATATCTTTCCTGATGATAATGATCTGCCTGATTTATTTTTTTATCAGAAAGATAACCTATTGCTTCGAAAAGTTCATACTTATTCATATGAAAAATCCCTCCTTCTCTAAGTAAATTTTGAGCTTTTTTCTGACTCTATGAAGTATTACTTTCACATTAGTAGAAGATAATGAGCACTCATCAGCAATTTCTTTTACAGAACGACAGAAAAAATATCTCTTTATAAAAATATTTCTTTCAATATTATTTCTTGTATCTAAAAATGAATCTATAGATTCTCCCAAAAGTTTAAGATTCAACGATCCCCATGAGGTATCATATAGAGGAATACATTTGTCCAATTCATTCAAAAGATCAGCTATATTACTCCTCTTTTCTGCGCTTTTTTTCCTATATAAAGATATGGATATGTTTCGCATTATTCTTCCGATAAATGCACGTAAACTATTAGGGATTGTAGGGGGTATATTATTCCATACTGCAAAATAACAGTCGTTTACACATTCTTCAGTATCCTCATGATTATTTAAGATGCTAAAACCTATTTTTCTGCAATAATTATTGTACTTTTTATCAGTTTCGCTAATTGCTTCCTCTGATCTTAATAAATATAATTCTATAATGTATTTATCATCCATTTGTCAATCCTCACCTAAAGTATCAGACGCAATAAATTTCTAAAGGTTACACTCATTATTGAAACTATTTTATATAATTCTGTCTTTGAAAGTTAAAGGAACATTTTGCCTCTGCATATTGATGATGAGGTGTTCAGCCTTTCTGCCATTCTGCTGAATGATGACTACTATCACTTCCTGTTGGAAGGAAGGACAGAGAAAGACGGGATTTCTATTTTGGATGCCGGGCATATTATCCCGCTTAATAATGAAGGCATGGCTTGATCTTAAGAGTAAAAAGGAAGATGTACATAGCAGAATAAGAGTGCGGAGAGAGCGCAGAAAGAAAAGCGCCGTCCCTGCGGGCAATTTTAGAATGTTTTCAGCAGAGTGAAATGTTACGCAATTAAACGTTTTACACGAGGCGGCAGATAATTTTTCTACTTTGCTGAAAAAATAAGCAAATATGCAGATGGAATAAATTTGGAAATTTTGTTATCGGGTTCAAAAAAAATTGAAGAAAAAAGAGAT
>CALWKB010000066.1 GCA_944381125.1 uncultured Mediterraneibacter sp.
CAAGGGTATATTTGGACGAAATGTCGAAATACGGAAGTGTACTTGGCTTGGATACGATTCGAGGTCTGTTGCGTGAACTTGGGAATCCCCAGGATGATCTGAAGTTCATACATATTGCAGGGACGAATGGCAAGGGATCTGTGCTTGCATACACTTCAACAATATTAAGTGAGGCAGGATACAGAACCGGGCGGTATGTTTCACCGACAGTAGTTTCCTATCTGGAGCGGATTCAGGTCGACGGACGCTGGATATCGGAGACGGAATTCGCTGAACTTACGGAAGTTGTAAAAGATGCTATTGCCCGGCTTGAGGAGGCTGGAGAACCGGTCCCCACAGTCTTTGAGACAGAGACGGCAATGGCATTTTTGTATTTCAGGAAAAAGAAGTGCGATTACGCCGTGATTGAGGCCGGTCTTGGAGGCGCGCTGGACGCGACCAATATTATCAGGAATACGGTCTGCGCGGTTTTTTCCCGCATCAGCCGGGATCACCTGGGCGTAATCGGGAATTCTCTGGAAGAGATCGCCGGAAATAAAGCGGGAATTATCAAGCCGGGATGCACAGTTGTTTCGGCGGCGCAGCCGGACTGTGTGGAACAGATTCTTCGGAAAAAAGCGGAAGAATGCGGGTGCGCCTGTGCGCAGGCGGAACCGGAGCGGGCTGAAATTCTGCAGGAAGATTACCTCGGCGCCAGGTTCGTTTACAAAGAATTCGGGGAAATACAGATCCGGCTGGCCGGAAAAAACCAGATAGAAAATGCGACTGCCGCCCTGGAAACGATCCGGGCGCTCCGCGGCGCCGGCTGCGACATCGGAAACGAGGCCGTCCGGCGCGGAATGGAGAGTACGGTCTGGCCCGGAAGATTTGACTGCATCAGCCGCAGGCCGATATTTATTCTGGACGGCGCCCATAACGAAGACGCGGCGCTCAGACTCAGGGAATCCGTCGGGGCATATTTCCCCGGACGGCGCCTGATCGGTATTGTCGGCGTTTTCCGGGATAAGGAGTGTGAGAAAATAGCCCGGATCATGGGGCCTCTGATGTCTGTAGTTTATCCGGTGGCGCTGCCGGATCTCAGGCGCGGCCTGCCGCCGGATAAACTGGCGGAAGTTCTGCGGGAATGGTGCCCGTGCGTAAAGACGCCGAAGAAGGCCTGCGCTGAAAAGGGGCTGATTCCGGACGCGGGAAAACAATACGATGATTTAAAAAGACAGAAAGAGCAGCAGCGGCAGGTGGCTCGCGCGGTGCGGTCGGCGCTTGAAGAAGCGGGGAAAGAAGATGTAATTCTCGCCTTTGGCTCCTTGTCTTATCTGCATCAGATCAGAGAAGCATATGAAGGGACACTGCAGTGCCCGGCGGAAAAAGAGGAATAAAGAAATGAGAGATCATGAAAAAATAAAACAGGCAGTGAGGCTTTTCCTTGAAGGAATCGGCGAAGACGTCTCTCGGGAAGGATTAAAAGAGACGCCGGACAGAATTGCCAGAATGTGCGGGGAACTCTACGGCGGCATGGAAGAGGATGCGTCGGTTCATCTGGCGAAGACGTTTTCCGTGGACAGCAGCGAGATGGTAATTGAGAAAGATATTCCATTTTATTCCACGTGCGAACATCATATCCTGCCGTTTTACGGAAAGGCGCATATCGCCTACATACCTGACGGGAAGGTAGTCGGCCTGAGCAAGCTGGCCAGGACGGTGGAAGTCTTCGCGAGGCGCCTGCAGCTGCAGGAACAGCTTACCGGACAGATCGCGGACGCTCTCATGGAATTCATGCAGCCGAAAGGAGCTATCGTAATGGTGGAAGCGGAGCATATGTGCATGACAATGCGCGGGATCAAAAAGCCCGGCAGCAAGACGGTAACTCTTGCGAGAAGAGGAGCTTTCGAGACAGATCCGGCTCTGGAAGAGCGGTTTTTCCGGATGTTGGGAACCGGGCGCTGATCCCGGAGAAAATGCGGCAGAAAAGGAGAAGACAAAGCTGTGAAAAGAGTAAACGCCATTCTGGCCCATCCGGTGTATCAGAAATACTGCCGGAGACTGGAAAAACTGGAGGAAGACCGCATCTTCTGCAGACATCAGACGACGCATCTGCTCGACGTCGCAAGGATCGCCTACATTATATCCCTGGAGGAAAAGAAAGGTCCTGCGAAAGAAGTGATTTATGCGGCGGCGCTCCTTCACGACATCGGAAAATGCGTTCAGTATGAAACGGGGATTCCCCATGAGCAGGCCGGAGAAAAGATAGGGGCTGAAATACTGAATACCCTTCCGGACGAATATGCGTTTTCGGAAAAAGAGAAAGAGATGATTCTGACCGCGATACGCGGCCACCGGAGACTGAGAGAGAACGCGGAACCTCTGGAGCGGCTTATTTATATGGGGGATAAAGCGTCACGGACATGCTTTGCCTGTCCGGCGGAGAAGGAATGCAGCTGGAGCCCGGAAAAAAAGAATATGGAGATTAAAGTATGATCATAGGCGGAAAAGTATTTGACACAGAACACAGAACATACATTATGGGAATCCTGAATGTTACGCCGGATTCCTTTTCGGACGGCGGAAGGTACAGCGGACTTGACGCGGCGCTGTCCCACGCAGAGCGAATGATAAAGGAAGGGGCGGACATTATTGATGTGGGCGGAGAGTCTACGCGTCCGGGCCATATTCCGGTCGGGGACGGGGAAGAGATTGAAAGAGCGGTTCCCGTGATCGAGGCGCTGAAGAGAGAGTTCGACGTTCCGGTATCTGTGGATACGTACAAAAGCCGGGTGGCGCGCGCCGCGCTTCAGGCCGGGGCGGACTTGGTCAATGATATCTGGGGGCTGAAACACGATCCGGATATGGGCAGGGTAATCAGGCAGGGCAATGCGGCGTGCTGTCTGATGCACAACCGGAGCAACGCGGATTACGGACAGTTTATCCCGGAATTTCTGGATGATATGAGAGAGTGCGTACGGCTCGCGGACGAGGCCGGGATTCCAAGGGAAAAGATTATTCTTGATCCGGGTGTGGGATTCGGAAAGACATACGAGATGAACCTGGAAATTATCAGCCGTCTGGAAGTCCTTAAGGAACTGGGACTTCCGGTGCTTCTGGGCACTTCCAGAAAATCAGTGATCGGACTGACGCTGGATCTTCCCCCGTGCGAGCGGGAAGAGGGCACGCTTGTCACGACCGTCTACGGCGTGCAGAAGGGATGCGCTTTTCTCCGGGTGCATGATGTTGAAAAAAACCGCCGGGCGGTGGAGATGACACGGGCGCTGGAGC
>CALWKB010000067.1 GCA_944381125.1 uncultured Mediterraneibacter sp.
GGGCGAGCAGTCAGTTAAAGTTACATTTGAAAATATTACCAGGTTCTTTACGGTTACAGTGACGGAAAAAGAAGAACCGGCGCCGGAACCGACACTTACGGAAATCAAAGTTACAGTTCCGGAAAAGACAGAGTATATCCAGGGTGAAGAACTTGATCTGACAGGACTTACCGTAACAGCAGTATACAGCGACGGAACAGAGAAGGAGATCACAGAAGGCTACACGGTAACCGGCTATGACGCGAATGCGGCAGGCGAGCAGACGATTACAGTAACCTATGAAGGGAAAACTGCAGACTTTAAGGTAACCGTGAAGAAAGCTGAAGTACCGGCTCCGATACTTACGGAAATTAAAGTTACAGCCCCGGAAAAGACAGAGTATACTCAGGGCGAAGAACTTGATCTGACAGGGCTTACCGTAACAGCGGTATACAGCGACGGAACAGAGAAGGAGATCACAGAAGGCTACACGGTAACCGGCTATGACGCGGATGCGACAGGCGAGCAGACGATTACAGTAACCTATGAAGGGAAAACTGCAGACTTTAAGGTAACAGTGAAGGAAGCGGAAGTACCGGCTCCGATGCTTACGGAAATTAAAGTTACAGCTCCGGAAAAGACGGAGTATACCCAGGGTGAAGAACTTGATCTGACAGGCCTTACCGTAACAGCGGTATACAGCGACGGAACAGAGAAGGAGATCACAGAAGGCTACACGGTAACCGGCTATGACGCGGATGCGACAGGCGAGCAGACGATTACAATCACTTACGGCGGCATGACGGCGGAGTTTACGGTGACTGTGGCTGAAAAAGAAGAGCCGGAAGATCCTGATCAGCCGACAGATCCCGATCAGCCGGGAGATCCTGATCAGCCGGGAGATCCCGATCAGCCGACGGATCCCGACCAGCCGGGAGATTCCGACCAGCCGACAGATCCTGATCAGCCGGGAAAACCGGATGATACGCAGAAACCGTCTGATACGCAGAAGCCTTCAGGCAGCACAGGCGGCGGACAGAGTCAGTCCGGACAGGGTACGCAGTCAGCAGTGAAGACAGGAGATACAACAAATCTTCTGCTTCCGATCGCGGGAATTGCCCTTGCGGTTGTGGCAAGAAAAAGACAGACCAGATAAATAAAAAATAAACTGCGCTGAGCAGAAAGATTTCTGCCCGGAACTGCGCCGCATAAGCGGCGCGGATCCGGGCAGTTTTTATGACTGCAGGCAGCCTGTTTTACGGATGGAAGCGGTTTTGGAAAGAGAAGCCTGTTATTCAGCAGGAAGCGGCTTCCGGGCTAAAAAAAACAAAAGGACGGCTAAAAATATTTTATTCAATCCGTTGATCCCTGGTGATAAAATTTATAAAGGAAAATTTTTGAAAAAGGAGGGAAAAATTTGAAAAAGAAAAAGATTCTGTCGATCGTGATGGCAGCGGCAATGACATTTTCCATGCTGCCGTCCATGACTCTTTTGGCGGAAAACGGACAAACCGGAAACAGTGAAGAGGACGCAGAGAATGCGGAAGGCGTGGAATCGCTTATGGATCAGCTGTCACAGTATTCCGGAACCACGACAAAAATTTATTCGGATACATACTCCGAACCGGGCAACAACCGGAACTGGCGCGACGGCATGGTAACCGGAAACGGAAGAAACGGCGTGGTGACATCAGGCGCTCCGTACAGCGACATTATGATTTACCAGAATATGTATTTCCTAATGCCTTCCCGCTCGGCCAGAGAAACATTGGATGTAATACCGGGAGAACTGGAACCGACCCGGCAGGCGCTGATTAACGGAGACGGCAGCTACAACTTCGGCGGCAGAGGGAGAGACTTTAACTACTGTTTCCATCCGGGACCGCAGCTGAGACTTACAATGGACCGGAAGACGACGAGCGCCTATCAGCGCTGGACGGACTATGAAACAGCGGAAGTCGGAGTAGACTATACGGATGAAGACGGAAGCTGGACAAGGAAGACATTTACATCAAGGGAAGATGACGTCGTGATTACCGAGATTACAGAGTCTTCCGAGGGAGAAAAGGTCAGCCTGACTCTTTCCATTGATAATCCGTCTTCCATGTATAAATTCGCCGGTACAGACGCGGAAAATATGCAGTACAAAAAACTGGTGGATGACGATGCAGAGTATATCGCCCAGGTGGCCCATTATCCTTCTTATGAAGGGAGTGAACTGAAAAACGGCGGATACGCGGGCGTTACAAAAGTTGTCACAGTAGGAGGCACAAAAGAAAAGGTTTCTCTGTCCGGCAGTAAGGACAGCCAGAACGTGGGTGACGAGGCAAATCCGGGCATTCAGATTGAGGGAGCGGACGCGGTATATCTGATCACCCGGACAGACCGTACCCATGAAATGGGTGAATTCAATGAATTCGCCGGTACGGAAAGTTATGATCTTGTAAATGATCTGTATGAAGATGTGTCTGCCGCGGCGGAAAAATATACGGAGAACGGCGCGTTTGATTATGAGCAGGCGCTGGAGGCTCATGTGGAGCTTTATCAGCCGGAATTTGACGCTGTCCGCATCAACCTGAACGGCTCTGAATCGGACAGGCAGCTGTCCACTAATGCCCTGCTGGATAAACAGAAGAAAAACAGCACAGAGCTCAATGCCGCACTGGTGGAGCGTGCTTATAACGCGGGCCGCTACGCGCAGCTGTGCTGCGCCGGATACAGTACGCAGAGACTGGGCGGCATGTGGACCGGAGAATGGTTCCCGGGCTGGCGGAGCATCTATACGATGGACGCGAACGTAAATCTCCAGGCAGCTCCCATGAACACTGCGCATAATGAGTCCGCTGCACAGGGATATATTTATTTCGTACTGCGTCAGATTGACGACTGGATGAAGAACGCGAATGATACATATGGTATGCATGACGCTATTCAGGTGCCGAATAATACAGATGGAGACCGGGCGCCTATGGTGGAAAGCGACGCGTCATATCCGTTCCAGTACTGGAACGCCGGGGCAAGCTGGATGCTTCTTCCGATTTATGAGTACTGGCAGTGCTACGGCAATCAGCAGATTCCTGTATCGGAAGTCATTGACCTTCAGAGAGTGCGGGGAGCGCTTGGCGTAAACGACGGAGGACTTTCCGAAGAAGAAGTGAACGAGATTCTGGAAAGAGGATATATGGATCTGGAGAAAGACATTCTCCTGCCGCTTCTGACAAAGCAGGCAAATTTCTGGGAACAGCTGTGTACGCCGGAGTATTATCTGGACGCTGACGGTGATTATCACTATGAAAAAGGCAAGACCGAACTGGAAGAAGGAGAGACTTATCTGCTGATTCCGGGATATTCTCCGGAAAACGGAACGCCTACCCGCAGCAATGCCATTGCAATGAATACAACAATGGATATAGCGGCGGCAAAAGACGGCCTCTCAATGACGATTGCTCTGGAAAAGGCAGTGGGCCGCGACGGGTATGAAGACGCGGTCGCAAAATGGGAAGCACTGATGGATAAGCTTCCGGAATACCAGTATGACGGAGAAGAGGGCGTGCTGACAGGCGAAGGCGGCAACCACGCGCTGAAAGAGTGGGCGGTTAAAAGTTACCGTGAAAATAATAACCACAGACATCTGAGCCACCTCTATGTCGCGTGGCCCGCATATGAAACACAGTACGACGAAGATCTGGCGAAAGCGGCAAAAGCTGCGCTGGAAAACAGAGACCGGCTCAATACCGGGGATAATACGACCGGACACGGATGGATGCACCATTCACTTGTGTCCGCAAGACTGAAAGACAGTACAGACGTTTATGACTCCCTGCTTCATATTCTGTCCAGTGATATCTATTATCCGTCCATGATCACAGATCATAATACAAACCGCGGAAGTGATACATATTGTACGGATACGTGCATCGGAATGGTGGCGGTTATCAATGAGGCGCTTGCCTTTTCAAATACAGGAGAGATCGAGATCCTGCCGGCTCTGCCGGAGCAGTGGACGACCGGTTCGATCGAAGGCATGATGGCAAGAACCAGGGCGGAGATTGAAAGTCTGAGCTGGGATCTGGAAAAAGGAATCGCTGATGTGACGATCCGTTCCGACGAAGATCAGACGATTACCCTGAAATCCGGGCTGACCTGGACAGAGGCGGAAGTTTCAAAAGAAGGCGCGGAGATAAACGCGGGCGAATCTGTCACATTGAATCTGAGCGCGGGCGAGAAAGTAACCGTGCGCTTTATCAGAGAAAATGTAGACAAAGACAGCCTTAAAGAGAGCCTTGATTCTGCTGAGGCTGAGCTTGCGAAACGCCAGCCGGAAAATTTCCCGGTTGTAAATGAGACTGTGAATGCAGAACTGCAGAAGGCTATTGACGCGGCAAAACAGATATATGACGATGAGAACGCCACGGCAAAAGAGGTAAACGAGGCCGCATGGGCGCTTGTGGACGCGATGCGGACCTTCCGGGCAGCTTACACCTTCCCGTTTGATCTGTCTCTTGAGTCAGGCATCTATACCGGAAGCCAGGAAGTAAAGATTACGCATAACCCGGATTCACGGCTAAAGATATACTATACGACCGACGGGACCGAGCCGACGATGGATTCGCAATTGTACACAGACGGAATTGATATCCCCATCGGAATCACAAACCTGAAAGCCGCTCAGTTTGTGGAAGGAACGGGAGAAAAGCTGGGCGAAACCGCGCAGGCGGTTTACCAGTGCAATTTCGGGCCCGACTATGTAAAAGGAAAAAGCTCCTCTACTCCAAACAACAGCTACAATGGTCAGGGAACAAATCTGGCAGTGGACGGAAACAGCGGCACCCGCTGGGCCGCA
The DNA here is from genome assembly GCA_944381125.1 of uncultured Mediterraneibacter sp. Lineage (GTDB taxonomy): Bacteria > Bacillota > Clostridia > Lachnospirales > Lachnospiraceae > Mediterraneibacter. The sequence goes on from CALWKB010000067.1 coordinate 4,823, forward strand.
AGCGGCCAGCCGGGCGAGTATATTCTGGAAGTCGATCTGAATGGAAATTATACGATAAACAGTCTTGCCATTGATGAGTATGTGGAAGTGGTGGACAAACAGGACCACAGAATTGAAAAATATGAACTGCAGTATCAGGAGCCCGGAAGCAGTGAGTGGAAGACGGCGTATACGTTTGACCAGGACGCGCCGGACGGAGATTATCTGATGCTGCGTCCGGATCCGAACGCCGGCGAATCTCATGCGTACTATGGAGCGGAGTTCGAACCGGTTACCGCTTCAAAAGTGAAGCTGGTTATGCAGACGCAGACAGAAGTATCGATCTGGGAATTCGCAGTATACAATAACAGGGACATCAGCACATATGACAATGTGGCTCAGGGAAAATCTGTCACGGCAAGTTCATTTGACGGGCCGACGCCGACGGAAAATGCAGTGGACGGCGACTGGAATACGCGCTGGGCGGCAGGCTCCTACCACTTCCCGGAATCTGTCACGGTCGATCTTGGCGGAAAATATTACATTGAAGATGTTTATACACTCTTTGAAAAGCTTTCCCAGTTCCAGTACAAGATCGAATATTCCGCAGACGGAGAAACATGGAATATATACGCGGACCATACAGATAATAATGAAATGGTCATTGAAGATTTTTCAGAGAAAACAGCGATTGCGGAATATGTAAGAATTACATATACCGGCTCTACGCCGAAAGACTGGGCGAGTATGTACGAATTTCAGGTGTTCGGAAGCGCCGTGCAGGCAGTTTCTCTTACAGATCTGTCAGGAAGGACAGGAGAGGAGATTATTCTGCCGGAGGAGATCACCCTGACGCTTGAAAATGCGGAGACAAAAACATTCCCGGTAACATCCTGGACGATATCGGAAGAAGCGGACGGATATCTGGAAGGAAATGTTTTCCGTGCGGATCAGGACGGAGAGTATCCTGTGACTGCCGTTATCAGCGGCCTTGATAATGCGGCGTTTACGGTAACGGTAAAGACCGGGACGGAAGAACCGCCGGTAATCGAAACGGACAAAACAGATCTGGAAGCGGCAATCGGCGAAGCGGCCGGCATGAATGAGGAAGATTATACTCCGTCTTCCTACAGCGAAATGAAAGAAAAACTGACGGAAGCCCAGGCGGTCGCAGCTGATCCGGATGCATCCCAGGAAGAGATTGACGCTGCGTGCGAGGCGCTTAAAGACGCAATAGAGAATCTGACGGGAAGGGCCGACAAGGAAGCACTGAACACTATCCTTATAGAGGCAAGAGCGGCATGGGAGAAAAAAGATTCCTATGTCCCGTCTTCCATGGAAGGATTCGAGGAAAAGCTGCAGGAAGCGGAAACTCTGCTGAACGATCCGGAAGCGGAGCAGAACGCGGTGGACAATATGGCGGCAGAGATAGAAGAAATCCTCGAAAGCCTGGTAAAACAGGCGGATAAGACGGAACTTCGGCAGCTTGTGGAGGAAGCCGGAGAATATGACGATCTGTCCGCATATACGGAAGAAAGCGCTCAGAGATTTGCGGATGCGCTGGAAGAGGCTCAAAAACTCATAGACAATAAAGAGCTTACGGACAGCGATGAAGATCAGACAATTGTCGATAATGCGGCGGATGAACTGAGAAATGCGATTGACGGCCTTACAGAGAAAGACGACGGAACCGATCAGCCGGAAGATCCTGATCAGCCGACAGATCCCGATCAGCCGACAGATCCCGATCAGCCGGGAGATTCCGATCAGCCGGGAGATCCCGACCAGCCGGGAGATTCTGACCAGCCGGGAGATTCTGACCAGCCGGGAAAACCGGATGACACGCAGAAGCCATCTGATACGCAGAAACCTTCAGGCAGCACAGGCAGCGGAAACGCAGGCGGAGGAGACAATACAACCGACAGCGGTACGTCCGGAAATAACGGCGCGGCTGTTCAGACCGGAGATACGGCAGATTTTATGCTTCCGGCTGCAGGGGTTGTTATTGCGGCAACGTTTGCGGCAGCAGGCACGGCTGTATACAGACGCAGGATGAAATAGTAAGGGGCTGTCGGGAAACAGATAGCCCAAAACAGTGGCAGTTGTGACTCAAGCGAGTTACAACTGCCACTGACGCTATCCTGTAAAAATAGAAAAAGATGTCAGCCATGAATCTCTTGATATTTTTCTTGATTTCGGGTGAAATAATATCAAATCCAGATTAGACTAATTACGATTAGATATTATTCTGCGATCATAGAGGCGATTGCTCTTGGAAGTACCAGGCTCAATGAGATCAGTCAGAAATCGCTTCTTGACAATCCGTCAAAAACAAGCGTATATCTGAAAAATCTGGCGGAACTGGGGATCGTGGAGCGAGAATTTTCTGTAGATGTTCTGATCAAGGCAAACGCAGCTGCGGGCAGAGGCCTTTACCGTCTGACGGATAACTTTTTCCGTTTCTGGTATACATTTGTGTATGCAATTTATTCCCAGCTTGAGGACGGGGACGTGGATGGCATATACGAATATGTGATAAAACCGGATCTTCATGAATTTGCCGCATATACATTTGAAGACGTATGCCGGGAGTTCCTGAAGGAATGTCAGAAACGGCGCGCGCTTCCGTTCCGCTATTCAAAGATCGGAAGATGGATGGGGAAAATGACTGTCCGTGATCCGCAGCATAATGGCGGAGTCCGGGTTTGATCAGAAGATCATGGAAAACGCGGAGAAATCAGAGAACATTATGCTGTATCCGCTCGAAGAAATCGTGGAGGATACGCTTTGACGGATATTACAGAAAAATATTTGAAATTCGACAAATAAGTGATATACTATGAATATTATAGAAATATCACATAATCGTCGGGGATGCCCCACATTGAAAAGAGGCATCCTTTTTTCTTTAGACATTTTAAGGGAAATACTTTGAAGGGGGAACGGTTATGGCAGCAACATTTGAGTATGAACAGCTGAATAAGAATCTCGAGATTGTGGACGGCCATGCCGTCAAGGCGCCCGAGGATTATCAGGACCCGGAGCAGCTCTATCAGGCGCTGGTCGCAAGGATCCGGAAATACCATCCGTCCGCGGACATCTCCATGGTTGAGAAGGCGTACCGCATTGCGAAAGACGCGCATAAAGACCAGGTGAGAAAATCCGGAGAGCCGTATATCATCCATCCTCTGTGGGTAGGGATCATCCTGGCGGATCTGGAGATGGATAAAGAGACCATTGTGGCCGGCATGCTCCACGACGCGGTGGAAGATACGGCTATGACGCTGGACGATATCACCCGGGAGTTCGGGGAAGAGGTGGCTCTTCTCGTAGACGGGGTGACGAAGCTGGGACAGCTGAGCTACTCCCAGGATAAGCTGGAAGTCCAGGCGGAGAATTTAAGGAAAATGTTCCTGGCCATGGCCAAGGATATCCGCGTTATTATCATCAAGCTTGCAGACCGGCTCCACAATATGCGCACGCTGGAGTTTATGACGCCGGCCAAGCAGCAGGAGAAGGCAAGGGAGACGATGGACATTTACGCGCCCATCGCCCGGCGGCTCGGTATATCGAAGATCAAGACGGAGCTCGACGACCTCTCCCTTAAATACTGGAAGCCGGATGTCTACAATCAGCTGGTGAAGGACCTGAACGAGCGGAAGACCGAGCGCGAGGAGTTCGTCCAGCAGATCGTGGCGGAAGTTACAAAGCATATGGAGAATGCACACATCAAGGCGAAGGTCTA
>CALWKB010000068.1 GCA_944381125.1 uncultured Mediterraneibacter sp.
TTCAGCGGTCTTCCACATCTTGTACAAAATTTTGCCATGATTTTCTCCTCCTTGTCTCTTTATTATCTATGGCCTGCTGTCATGCGTTGTATTCCTTCTCTTTCTTACTGCAGTCCCGCCGCGCTTATCACCCAGTCGCGTCCGTCTTTGATCATCGGCAGCGTCTCCGTATCGAGATCCGACGTACCCTGATATGTAACTGCGAACTCTATCGTTACAAGACAGGTGTCGTCGCCTGTATATTGCACATCCACTACAGTCAGATCAAACTGAGGCGTCAGCCCCGCCGCCGACATATAGCCGCCCAGGCCGCTTGCGAGATCCGAAAGCGCTCCCAGGTCAAAGCCCAGAAGATCGCCGCCGACGCCGAGCATTCCGGAATAGAGTCCCTGAGTCTGTTCGTCAAAACATTCCAGCAGTTCCTGCTGATCCAGACGGTTCAGCGCGTCTTCCATTTTCTGCACGGTATCCTCCGGCGTTCCCGATTTAAAGAACATGAAATAAAGCATCGCCGCGATCGCGATCAGCGCCGCCGCAATCAGCGGCAAAAGCTTCAGCCAGAGCGCCGTCTTAACCGCTTTTCCCGCTCCGCGGGCCGCCTGTCCCGCCATCCCGATTCCTCCGGCCGCCATCTGCATGCCCGCGCCTGTCATCTGCGCGCCGCCTGCCGGCATCCCGCCGCCCGGCTGATAATAATTCTGATTCATCCCGGCGTTTTCATATCCCGGTCCGCTTCCCGCATCCGCCTGCGCGACCCTGCTGCCGCAGTAAGGACAGAAAAACGCGCCGTCCTGCATCGGTTTTCCACATTTTCTGCAAAACACAGTTCCACCCCCTCTGTTTTTAAAATGCCGGAAGACACTTTATCGAAATTCCCTATGCCTGTTGTTTTCAGACATAGGAAAAATACCGGCATTCTTCCTGTTTTTATTATAAGGCCGGTCCGCAGTTTTATTTTTCCGGAATTTCGGTCGCGCCCGCGAATTCCGGCGCGGAATCCGGGTTGCTTCAGCTCCCGGAAATCGTCAGACTTCAGCCTTCAAAATACAAAACTATGATACTAAATTTCGACTTAAAAGTCAATTTGCCCGCAAAAAAGATGCCGGTTATTTTCTTCGGCACAGACCCTCGCCATCCTCTTTTCCCTTTTTGTAAATCATGCTATAATACCCCCGGAAGCCCCCGGCGGCGCGGCATACCTCCCGCCATGATCTCAGGCGCCGGACACGCCGCGGATCCTTTCCGGGACAAAATCGCGGTTCCCGCATAACGGCCGGGCAAAAAGGAGTACTGAAAATGAATACAAAACCTGTGTTTCACGGAAGTGATATAGAAAAAATTTGTGAATACTACAACCTGAAGAAAGAGAATATCGTCAATTTCGGAGCCAACGTCAATCCGCTCGGACTGTCCGTCCGTGTAAAAGACGCCGTCGCGTCGCATCTGGATCTTCTCTCTTCGTATCCGGACAGAGAATACACTGCTCTCAGGGAAGTCATCTCCGGGTACTGCGGCATCCCGGCGGACTTTATCCTGCCCGGAAGCGGATCGAGCGAACTGATATCTCTTCTGATCGAGGCGCGCGCGCCCAGGCGGACGCTTATTCTTGGTCCCACTTATTCCGAATATTCAAGAGAGCTGGCCTTTTCCGGCAGCACGCAGACATATTATCATCTCGATCCCGCGAAAGATTTTATGCCCGATACGGATGATCTGTGCCGCGCCCTTGACGACGGGTATGACTTTCTGATCCTCTGCAACCCGAACAATCCCACTTCCTCAGCGATTTTAAGCGGAGATATGGAGAAAATCCTGACATTCTGCGCCAGGAAGAATATTTTCGTAATGATCGATGAGACATATGTCGAATTTGCTCCGGACATACACGAAGTAACCGCCGTTCCATTTACAGAGAAATTTTCCAACCTTATGGTTCTCCGGGGCGTATCCAAATTTTTCGCCGCCCCCGGTCTCCGTCTCGGATACGGCGTTACCGGCAACCGTGTATTTCTTGAAAAAATGAAGGAAAAACAGATCCCCTGGTCGCTGAACAGTATCGGCGCCTACGCGGGAGAAATTATGTTCCGGGATCAGGAATATATTAAAAAAACCCGGGAACTGATTCTCTCAGAGCGCGGCCGGATGTACGCAGAGCTCCGGGAACTGCCTGCCTTTAAGGCATACTTCCCGTACGCGAATTTTATTCTCCTGAAAATTCAGAAACCGGGCGTCGCTTCCGCCGACGTATTCGAAAAATGCATTAAAAACAATCTGATGATCCGCGACTGCAGTTCTTTCCAGTGTCTGGACGGCGAATATATCCGCTTCTGCGTCATGATGCCGGAAGACAACACCCGGCTCCTGGAAGTTCTGAAAAGCATATCCGCTTAACCTGCATCAAATCCATCGCCGGGCCCCGCGTTCAGTCAGATAAAACGAAAGAAGAAGGACACCCCTGCGTCCTTCTTCTTTCATTGCTGTTCGATTTCTTCTCCAAGATAAAACACTTTAAAAAACAGCTCCAGCGACTCAAAAAGCTCTCTTTTTTTCTGCTGCAGTTCCTTAATCTTAAGCACGCTTCCAATCTCGTCAAACGCGAAATCATTTTCCTCGTGATCCACCTTCAGTTCAAGATTTCCTTCTTCATCAAAGACAAGCATCAGTATTCCGCCCACATCTTCGGTATAAAGCACGCACATTATCTGCAGCTCCTGTTTTACCGTCTCCGGAAGTGCGTCAAACTCCGGGTTCAGATAAAATTTCTGTTCATAGGCGCTTGCCGCGCACAATACAATTTCTTCGTTCATAATTCTCCTCTTCAACCTCTCCGAACGTCTGCATTTTATACGTAGCCGGAAGCACCCCTCACAGACACTTCCCCCGCGCACACGGCTTCTACAGCGCCGTCTTCTCTGCGGACGAGCAATTCGCCTTTCCTGTTGATCCCTCCGGCAACGGCCCTGTACTGCGAATCCGGTTTCAGGATGCGCACCTCTCTGCCCGTGTTAATCAGAAGATTTCCGTACTTTTCCATCAGGCCCGACATATCTTCCGTTTCCATAAATATATCATAATTTTCTTCGAACCGGCGCATTACCGCTCCGATGACAGCCGCGCGCTTTACTTCCCTTCCTGTCTCCAGATACAAAGATGTGGCTGTTTTTCCCAGTTCTTCCGGAAAGCTTTTTATATTTACGTTAATGCCCGTTCCGATTATAACGTGATTAATGCGGTCGGTCTGACTGCTCATCTCTGTCAGTATGCCCGCAAGCTTTTTTTCTCCGGCTATAACGTCGTTCGGCCACTTGATCCGTATATCCGCGTCAGCGCAGTCCCGAAGCCCTTCAGCCGCGCTGCACGCCATGACGAGCGTCAGCATGGGGGCTTTTTCCGGGGCGATGTCGGGCCGCAGGAGAAGCGACATATAAATGCACGAGCCGCCCGGCGACTCCCAGACGCGGCCTCTTCGTCCTCTGCCTGCAGTCTGCCTGTCGGCTACCGCCAGCAGCCCGTGGGGCGCTCCTTCCTCCGCCAGATGTCTGAGCCTTACATTAGTGGAGTCCGCCTCCGGATAATATACCACAGTTCCGGCCGCCCATCTTGTGCCGGCCATGCTTTCCACCTGTTCCGCTGTCATAACGTCCGCCCCGGAGCCGCAGTCTTCCGCGCCCCGAAGCGTCTTCAGAACCTCCGGTTTCATTTCCCGGCCTCTCCCAGCGTAGCCATCATTACCGCTTTTATAGTATGCATCCGGTTTTCCGCCTCGTCAAATACTTTCGACTGTTCGGATTCAAAAACTTCATCCGTAACTTCCATATCTTCAATTCCGAACCGCTGTCCCATCTCTTTTCCGATCTTTGTCTTCAGGTCATGGAACGCCGGCAGACAGTGAAGGAAGATCGCGTCTTTCTTTGCGTTTGCCATAATTTCTTTTGTAACTTTATACGGACTCAGCTCCCGGATCCTCTCTTCCCACACTTCATCCGGCTCTCCCATGGAGACCCACACATCCGTGTAAATAATATCCGCGTCTTTTGTTCCTTCTTCCGCATCTTCCGTCAGTGTGATTGTGGCGCCGGACTCTTTTGCGTAGCCCCGGCATGTCTGAACCAGCTCCTCATCCGGGAAATACTTCTCCGTCGTACATGCCACGAAATTCATTCCAAGTTTGGAGCAGGCCACCATAAGGGAATTCCCCATATTATAGCGGGCGTCTCCCATGTATACCAGTTTCAGCCCTTCCAGTTTTCCGAACTGTTCCCGGATCGTCAGCATATCCGCAAGCATCTGCGTCGGATGGTACTCGTTAGTCAGTCCGTTCCACACAGGCACGTCCGCGTACTTCGCCAGTTCCTCTACAATTTCCTGTCCGAAGCCCCTGTACTCAATGCCGTCATACATGCGTCCCAGCACTCTTGCCGTATCTTCAATGCTCTCTTTTTTTCCCATCTGCGAGCCGGTAGGTCCGAGATATGTAGTACCCATCCCCATATCATGCGCCGCCACCTCAAACGCGCATCTGGTGCGGGTGCTGTCTTTTTCAAAAATAAGCGCCACATTTTTTCCTTTATAGTGATCTACCGGAATTCCATTTTTCTTCTTTTCCTTTACATCCGCCGCCAGATCAAGCAGATATACGATCTCTTCCTTTGTAAAATCTTTTAATGTAAGAAAATCTCTTCCTTTTAAATTCATTGTTCTGTTCCTTTCTGTCCGCATTATCGGGTTTCCAGTGTCCGAAGCTGTCTGCCGGACCTACTTAGTATACACTTTTATGCATAATAATTCAATATTTTTGTATAATAATGCAGCATTATATTCCGGAATTTCTGCAGTCCGGCGTCTTTCAGGGATGATTTCTTTCCCGCCTGCCGAAAACGCCGCGGCATTTCGGCCGCGGCATATCCTGTCTTTTTACATCTCTGTTTTTACGCAGATCAGATTTCTCTTCACATCTTCCGTTTATTTTCCCCTTCTCTGCCGCGCCGCCTCAAAAATCAGAACAGACGCTGCCACTGCCGCGTTCAGCGACTCCGTGGCTCCTTCCATCGGAATTCTGATCCGGCAGTCCGCGCACTCCGCGACTTCCGGCCGAAGGCCGTTCCCTTCATTTCCGATCAGGAACGCGCAGCTTCTCCGGTAGTCCTCCCCGTCGTACGTCCTCCGGCCTTCAAGATGCGCGGCGTATATCCTCATTCCTCCGGCCTTAAGCTCCTTTACCGCCTCCGGCAGATCATCCGCGCGGAAAAACGGAAGGCGGAAGATGGCTCCCATTGTAGAGCGGATCACTTTCGGATTATATACGTCAACACAGTCTCTGCTCATCAGAATACCTGTCGCGCCGGCGGCTTCCGCGGAACGGAAGATCGTTCCCATATTGCCCGGATCCTGAAGATTATCCAGTACGAGAACAAGAGGGAGTCTGGCTCTTCCTGCCGCCCCTTCCCTGCCGGCGAAACGCCCGTCAAACGGATCCTGCGTGAAAGCGCGCTGAACATGCGTATGCGCGGCTGTCTTTCTCACTCCCAGAATATCCTGGAAACCGTAATCCGGCATATGCACCGCCGCAAGTACGCCCTGCGGCGTCTTTGTGTCCGATACTCTGGCAAACACATCGTCAGCCATTGTTTCCGTGCGGACTCCCGTTTTTATGTATTCCGCTATCTGTTCCCCGCACTTCTTTTCATAGCTTTCAGACACATACAGACAATCAATCCATTCCGGAGGAATCTCTTCTGCCATGCGCGGACCTTCCGCCAGAAAAATTTTTTCTTCCTCCCGCGCCCTGCTTTTTTCTCTCAGGCGGATCAGATCTTTTACTTTCTGATTTGATGTACTCGTTATCATAATTCTCTCTTCTCTGTCAGTTATTATTTTTTCTTAGAATCAAATTTTTCAAGAATATCATTGGAACCGATCAGGATAAGGATGCCTTCCGCCGGCAGCGGCGCCGACGGGTCAAATGTCACATTTACTTCCTTGCCAAGAATAATGCCGACAACATTGATGCCGTACCGCTCACGGACTTTCAGTTCCGCCAGGCTCTTTCCGATCCATTTTTCGGGCACGACTGTTTCCACCATACTGTAATCGCTTGACAGCGCGATCCAGTCTGTAAACTCTCTCGCCACCAGATTCTTCGCCACACGGTTTCCCATGTCAATCTCCGGGTATACCACAACATCAGCCCCGACTCTTTCAAGTATCGATCCCTGAAGCTTATCTTTCGCCTTTACGAGCACCTTGGGAATGCCCATTTCCTTGCAGAGCATGGTAGCCATAATGCTTGCCTCGAAATTTTCGGACACGGCGATTACCACGCCGTCCAGGTTTCTGCTCCCGAGCGCTTCCAGCGCTTCCGGGTCCGCCACGTCCGCCTTAATCGCATAAGCCACCTGCTCCGATATTTCCTGAATCTTTTCATAAGATTCATCTACAGCCAGCACGTCGCATCCCATAGTTTCCAGCGTAGTCGCCACGCTCCATCCAAAACTTCCAAGTCCTAAAACCGCATACTGCTTTTTCATAATTCTTTCCTTTCCGTTTCATGTTATCCATATGTTAAATGGTCTCTGATTTCTATTTTATTATCCTATCATAACCCGTTTTTCCGGCAGTTCTCTGAACTGAGTAGACTTATTGGCACGTCCGGAAAATACGAGGGCCATTGTCATGGGTCCGATTCGTCCTACATACATAAGAATCATCAGGACAATATGGCTTCCCCGCGTCAGATACGGAGTCAGATCAGCGGAAAGCCCTACGGTTCCCATCGCGGATGACGCTTCGTACATCAGATTAAGCACATCTTTTCCCGGCTCAAATATCGTAAGCGCCGCAACGCCGCACAGCCAGAATGTAAATGTAATAACCAGAATCGTAACGGCGGACCGGATCACGTCGAGCTCGATTCTCCGGCCGAAGCATTCCGTATCTCTTTTGCCTCTGAGCACACAGATAACCGTCAGCAGCACCATAGCCATCGTCGTCGTCTTGATACCGCCGGCTGTTCCTCCCGGCGATCCTCCGATAAACATCAGCACACAGCCCAGCAGCCGGGAACTTTCCGTAAGTCCTGACTGCGACACTGTGGCAAATCCCGCTGTTCTCGTAGTTACGGACTGAAACGCCGACGCCATAAACTTGTCAAACAGATTGAGATTGCCGATCGTCTCCGGATTATTGTACTCCAGTATAAAATACCCGAGTGTGCCGGACAGCAGAAGAAACGCTGTCATGGTGATAACAATTTTGCTCTGCAGCTCCAGCTTCGTCGCAATCCTTTTTTTCGGCATCTTGCTTTTTATCACAGTCCGGACGGTAGACGACACATCATGCCATACCGTAAATCCGAGACCTGCCGACACGATCAGGAACATCGTCGTAAAATTGATCAGCGGAGAACTTACATACTCCATAAAACTGCTGTTGCCGATAATATCCACGCCCGCGTTGCAGAAAGCGGAAATGGAATGGAATACGCCGTACCATATTCCTTTAATCACGCCGAACTCAGGAATAAACCTGAACATAAACAGAACCGCGCCGATTCCCTCCACAAGAAATGTCCCCTTCAGGATCCGGATAATGAACTTGACCAGTCCGGAAAGGGTGTCCAGTCCGTATGCCTGCTGGATCAGAATCCTTCCCTTCATGCTGATCCGCTTTCCAAGTATCAGGAAAAACGACGCCGTACAGGCGATAACTCCAAGTCCTCCGATCTGTATCAGAAGCATCATAATAATCTGCCCGGCCAGCGTAAACTGTTCCGCCGGAACAACTGTCACCAGGCCGGTCACGCAGACGCAGGTTACCGACGTAAAAAGCGCGTCTATGAACTCAATCGGCTTCTGGTTGGAAAACGGCAGCCACAGCAGCACGCCTCCCAGAAAAATCACCCCGAAAAATCCCATCGCCACGATCTGCATCGTCGTCAGTCTGACGCGTCTGGGACTTTTTTGTTTTTCTCCCATAAACTTACTCTCCTGTTTCTTCGCTTTTACAGTCCGGCAGTCCGCGCAGAAAAAAAAGCGCGGAGCACCGGACTGTCCACAAAGCTATACTAACACACGCACAGACTCATGACAAGCTAAGGAATCGTAAAAAAACGGGCCTGAATTTCGATATCTTATATGGAAAACGGGAGCCTCGTCCGGCTCCCGTACTCTCACACTTTAAATCTGTATCCCACGCCCCAGATTGTCTCAATATACTGGGGGTGAGAGGTGTCGTATTCGATTTTTTCTCTGATTTTCTTAATATGAACCGTAACGGTGGCGATATCTCCGATTGATTCCATATCCCATATTTCCCGGAACAGTTCTTCCTTTGTATATACATGATTCGGATGTCCCGCCAGAAATGTCAGCAGATCAAACTCTTTTGTTGTAAATGATTTCTCTTCGCCGTTGACCCATACTCTTCTGGCAGTCGTGTCAATCTTAAGCCCCCTGATCTCTATAACTTTATTTTCCTCTGCATTGCTTCCGATCAGGCGCTCATATCTGGCCAGATGCGCCTTTACCCTGGCGACAAGTTCGCTCGGGCTGAACGGCTTTGTCATATAATCGTCCGCGCCAAGTCCGAGTCCCCTGATTTTGTCAATATCATCTTTTTTCGCCGATACCATAATAATCGGCGTATTTTTTTCACTTCGTATCTGCCGGCAGATCTCAAAACCGTCCACGCCGGGCAGCATCAGATCGAGAATAATCAGATCAAATTCTCCCCTGAGGCCTTTCTCAAGTCCTGTCTCGCCGTCGTTTGCGACTTCCACTTCAAAACTGCTCAGCTCCAGATAATCTTTTTCCAGATCGGCGATACTTTCCTCATCTTCCACAATTAAAATACGCTTACTCATCAATCGGTACCTCCTGATATTTTCTTACAACAAAATACATCGTCGTACCAGCGCCCTCTTCACTGGTGGCCCAGATATTTCCGCCGTGCTCTTCGACAATTTTCTTAACAATCGAAAGGCCGATGCCGCTTCCTCCTTTTGAAGAATTCCGGGAAGCGTCGGTCCGGTAAAACCTGTCAAATATGTACGGCAGGTCTCTGCCCGATATTCCCTTTCCGTTGTCGCCGAGCTCGACCTGGATAAAATCTCCCACATCCTTTATGTGCATTGTGATCCTTCCCCGGGGCTTATCCATGTATTTCAGAGAATTGGACACAATATTGTTGATAACTCTCCTGAGCTGCTCCGGATCCACGATGATCCTGCAGTCCTCTTCCATAAAGTTTTCATAACTGAACTCTATATTTTTGGCGTCCAGCTCCATGGAAAGATCTTCCGCGCAGTCTTCAAAATAATCTCTGGCGGATACGGTCGCAAAATTATATGGTATCCTGTTTGTATCAATTTTGGAATAAAGCGTCAGTTCGTTAATGAGAAGGTCCATCTCATTAGCCTTATTATAAATCGTCTTAATATATCTGTCCATCTTTTCCGGCGTGTCCGCCACGCCGTCCATAATTCCCTCGACATAGCCCTTAATTGCCGTAATCGGAGTCTTCAGGTCATGAGAAATATTACTTATAAGCTCTTTATTTTCCCTGTCAAACGCTATCTTTTCCTCCGCGTTCGCTTTCAGGCGCAGACGCATTTCTTCAAAATCCTGGCACAGCTGGCCGATCTCGTCATCCGATTCCTGATGTATCTCAAAGTCCAGATTGCCTTCCTTTATATTCCTGGCCGCCTTCTGCAGTTTCTCCAGCGGCACGGATACCGACCGGTAGATCCAGTAGATAAGAAGCCCCGCCGTGAGAAAAACGACCGCGAGATACAGCTGCTGCATCTCGTCTACTTTTCCCGGTGCAAACGTATGCATGGCAACCGTTGTAAAAGTCATGGGCAGAATCATAACCGCCATAAATACGATCACAAGTTTTGTACGAAGCTTCATAGAATTATCCTTTCTTTTGTTTTCGTCTTATCTCTGATTTTTTCTGCGCAGTTTCCCCGCTGCGGCCGTCGCCGCCGCCGAAAGTCCAAACACAGCCAGCCATAATTCTAAATTGAAAGTATCTCCTGTTTCCGGAGCTTTCTTCCCGTCGGCTTCCGTTCCTGCTTCACCTGCATCAGAATTCATTGCCTGATTTCCGCCGGTCTCTGTTTTATCTTCTTCATCCGGTTTGTCCATATCATCCGGATTGTCTGTCTTCCCGGGGGTGTCGCTATCGTCTGGATTCTCTGTGTTTCCTTCCTCTCCACTATCCCCCGGATTACTGTCGTCGCCCGGGTTGCTGCCATCGTCCGGGTTGCTGTCGTCGTCCGGGTCTCCCGGATTGTCCGGACCTTCCGGATTTTCTGAATCCTCATTCTCTTTAAAAGCATTATATACTTCCTGCAGCTGTTCTTTCAGATTTTCAATATCTCCCATCTCGCCTGCAGTATCCGCTTCGCTTTTTATAGAGTCAAGCCGTCCAAACAATTCATCTTTCTTTTCCTGTGAAATATCAGACTGCTCTATCATTTCCCGGTACTCTTCCAGTGTATTGTTCAACTCTTCCTTTGCCTGCTCCACTTTCTCATCCGAATCCGGTTCCTGTTCTTCTGCAGTACTTTCAAAAGTCAGATCCATATCCTTTTCAATTGTTTCATCTTCCGTCTGAATATAAACTTTTGCGGGGATGGTTATACTGTCATTTTCATTTATGTAAGAGATCAGAAGTGTACTTTCTTCTGTATTCAAATTTCCCTCATACTCCGCCACAATTGCCCTGACGTAATCTCCGTCTAAATTATATATTGCTCTGCCGAAATCACTTTCTGCGTTTACGGACACTCCGAAAACTTCCATGCCTTTTTCAGAAATTCCCGGTATATCAATCTGCACGCCTCTTACACTTGCACAGCCTGCGGTAATCTCTGACAGCGGAATCTCCATCTGTGCGCCTCCCGTCGCGGCACGGGCGCTTCTCAGATTAATATTCTGATCTGTCAGATAGTTAAACAGGTATTCTGCGTCTTCCGCGTCTATGTTATCATCATCCGTATAATTAGCAGCTTTCTTCTGAGCGTCTGTCAGAGTGAGGAGATCATTCATACTATTCAGAATTTGATAGGAATCAAACAGATTAATTCTGGCATCGCTGTTTGTATCTCCCGGCACAACAACGGTATATTCTTCTCCGGACTGGGTATCCCGAATTACTGTACCAGTGGGGATCTCATCACCGCTCTCCATAGCCTGGCCGTCAAATGTTATATCAAGTCCGAAGAGTTCCAGCATCTGCCGGTATTCTTCTGATATATTGCTTCCCGGAGCCACAATTAATCCCTCAAAGCCCAACATGCTTTGCAGATCTCCCGCGATAATCTCCTGGCCCGGAAATGCCTCCGGTACTTTAAAACTGTATCGTTCTTCATTTCCATTCTCATCCCGGACAACAAGGCTGGCTTCGCCTTTGTTTAAAGCCTCTACAGATATCTCTCCGTCTCCTGTAAACAGCAATCTTCCTTCATCATCTTTTTCTGCTCCGTCTGCACTGATGCTGATTACCTCGCTGTCGCCGTCAGCAGTTTCTATCCAGGCGGCCCACTCTGTATCCATATCAGGTACTTCTACTTCCAGCATGGTTTTAAAATATTTCTGCAGCGTAGTAATATTGCCAACCGCACTGCCGCCTTCATCTCCAAATTTGAACTTCAGCGCCTGGGACTTGCCCTTTCCCCATACTTTCTTTATCGCTTCCTTTATAATCTTATCCTGAATCTTTATACCTTCAGCGTGTTCTACATCAAACTCAACAGGAATTTCCGCAGTGCTTCCTTCCAGTGTGGTAACAAGCATATCTGAAAGATAATATCTGACATCAACGTAAGACAGCAGTCCCAATGCCCAGCTTACTCCTGAAGCTACTCCTCCTATCTTCAGGATCGTACCGGTCAGTCCTGCTGCATCTTTCAGCTTAAGAAGAGGTGATTTCCACAGAATCTCTGTCTCTACAAGAACTGCCAGTTTTTCGTCTGGTTTCAATTCA
Source organism: uncultured Mediterraneibacter sp. (assembly GCA_944381125.1). Taxonomy (GTDB): domain Bacteria; phylum Bacillota; class Clostridia; order Lachnospirales; family Lachnospiraceae; genus Mediterraneibacter. Next base: position 11,989 of record CALWKB010000068.1, read on the forward strand.
TCAACTACAATTTCAGAATTATCATCCAGAGTTTCTGCTCCCAGAAGTTCCCATGACTCCTTGTCCTCAGGATCCAGCACAACTCCGTCCTTTACCGTTATATACTGAACTCTCTGTTCCACGCTTTCGATCTTGTGGTGAACATTGTAAATCGTTCTGTCCGACACATTTTCCAGTTCAAATATCATAGTATAAGGTTCCTCATAGTAAGCCGCATCCGAAAGATGAACTGTCAGCTTCATATCTGTGCCGGCATATACGTGAAATGGCTCCTGTGTTTCAAAAGTATATTCAAAAGGAGTATGGAACGGCGCAAACTCTCCTTTCAAAACAGCAGATATATCAAAGTCTCCCGGCTTGTCTCCCCGGATATACCAGTCAACCGTTCTGGACCCGCCTCTCTCTATGGTTCCAATGTCCGCCTCCGTTGTCTGCTCACCCGAAACAAGATCAGCCAGAGACAATCCGTCCGGAAGATTCAGTTCTGCAACGCAGTTTTCCATGGTGTCTGTCTGAGACTGATTAACAACGACAAGCTGCACATGGAACATTTCTTTTGTCCACTTCGTCTCGCCCCGGATCACAATGTACATATAATCTGTCACCTTCAGGAATTTCACCCGTTCCAGGCCAAGCCCGATTCCCCCGGTCATACCGACGAAATATCCGTTTCCGTCATCTGTAATTTCTTCGTCATCGTCTGGATCTGGGTCCTTATCAATATACTCCTTCAGTTTATTTCCATTCTCATCTTTTATTGTAACAAACGGAATTTCATAAATTTCCAGTCCTTCCTCAAACCGGATTTCCACTTCATATCTGAATACATGACTGTTTCCCGGCGCATCCGGATCAATTCCGATTTCTTCCATTTCTTCTCTTGTCAGTTCTGTCACCGTCAGATTTCCTGTTACCAGATTCTCCTGGCTGATGCCGATCTGCGGCAGCGTCACTGTTCCGGGCTGCAGAGTGTATTCAAACCCTCTTGCCATATAGTCTTCTTTTTCAATTTGAAAATAGTATGTCCCATTTGGCGCAAATATTTCCGCCTGTCCGTTTTCATCGGTTTTGACCGTGAAACTTTCCTGCTCACTGCTGATCAATACTGTGGCGTCAGGAATAGCTTCCAGTGTGAGCGCATTCACAACCTGTAGCTTCGCCAGTGCGTAATCCGGATGCTGCTCCGTATCCGGTTCCAGCCTGGGGATCGTTCTTTCTTCCTCAGCTCCACAGTTCTCACATGTGCGTACCTCTTTGCCCTCCCCATAATAAGTAGCTTCTTCCTTCGTCACCCACTCACCGAACAAATGCTCCCGTTTCGGAATCACTTCTGTCTCATATTCGCCGCATTCACA
>CALWKB010000069.1 GCA_944381125.1 uncultured Mediterraneibacter sp.
TTTTATCTGTGCCATTCACAGCTTATTCATTATACCAGACTTTTCTGTAAAAGAAAACCCTTATTTTCATGTCCTTGTCACATCTTTCAGCCATCTGAAGCTGCGGTATCTCCGCAGCGTAATCGGAATCTTAATAATCTCATCACTCATCAATATTACATATACGACCGGCACGCTCAGCTTAAATACAAAGGCCGCCAGAAATCCCAGCAGGATCGAACAGCCCCACATAGTGCTCACATCCAGAATCAGGCCAAAACGCGTGTCTCCTCCCGACCGGAAGATTCCAACCACCATAGTCGTATTAAAAGCCTGTCCCACCACAAAATACGACATGACATAGAACATAATCCTGAGATAGCCTTTCGCCGTAGCGGTCAGTGAAAGCGCTGACGCCACGGGACCGGACACTGCAAGAATAATCATTCCGCCAAGCGCTCCCATGATCAGACTGAGCACAATGAAGCGTTTCGCGTAAGCCCGGGCATGCTCCAGCTTCTTTTCTCCGATGGTCTTGCCGAGGTAAATGGCCGCCGCGCTGGACAGACCGAAAGATACAACCGTCGCGAGCTGTCTGGCCACCTGAGCCACCGAGTTGGCCGCCACCGCGGCGCTTCCCAGATGCCCGAGAATTGCGGTATTGGCCGCTGTTCCAAGTCCCCACATAATCTCATTGGCTACGACCGGAAGGGCGTATTTCATAAAATCCCTGAACAGTTCCCTGTCTGTATGCAGAATATATCCGGGTCTCAGTCTGATCTCCCGGTTAAAAATCCTTGCATACCCGGCAGTCAGAATCACTTCCAGAATGCGGGCGCACAATGTACCGAGCGCGGCTCCTGAAACACCCATCGCCGGAAGGCCGAAAAGTCCGAAGATAAAGATCGAATTCATTATGATGTTGCACAACAGAGAGCACAGATAAACGACTGTCGCCACAATCACGCGTTCCACGCTTCTCATTACATACAGATATGCCTGCGTCACGCCGATCATAATATATGTAAACGCAACAATCCGCAGATATTTCACTCCTTCTGCGATTACGGCCGGATCACTGGTAAAGATCATCATCAGCAGATCGGGGATAACAAGCGCCGCCGCGGTAAACAGCGCCGTCACGGCAACGGCCGCCTTTACGGTCATTCCCAGAATCTTCTCTATCGTCTTTACATCGCCTTTCCCCCAGTACTGCGCCGTCAGAACGGTTGCTCCGGAAGTAAGTCCGAAGAGGAAAAGCGTCATGATATACTGCACCTGCCCGGCAAGTGAAGCGCCGGAAAGAGCCGTCTCTCCGACGGCTCCCAGCATAATAACATCCGCTGCGGTAACCCCCACATTGATAAGATTCTGAAGGGCCATGGGGACTACCAGCGCGATGACTGTTTTATAAAAGTTTTTCCAGTCTATTCCAAGATCAGATTTTTTTTCAACTAAAGACATTTTACATTACTCTTTTCCGTCAAAACAATATGTGCAGAGCCTGCACGGTTCAATACCGATAGAAGCTCTCAGATCATCCAGTCTGTGGAACCGCAGAGTCGTAAAGTTCTGGATCCGGCGGATCTCTTCAACCATTTCCGCATAACGGCAGCTGTCCGGATCGGTATATTCTTCAAGCACTTCCGCCGGGCAGTCCGCTCCCTCCTTTTCCTGGATAATCCGTCTTGTAATCAGATCCAGATCAGATTTGGATCTTGAAAAATTCAGGAATTTACAACCGTATACAAGAGGCGGGCACGCAGGTCTTACGTGAACTTCTTTCGCGCCGCTCCTGTAAAGGAATTCTGTCGTTTCTCTGAGCTGTGTCCCGCGGACGATTGAGTCGTCAATAAGGAGCAGCTTCTTATTTTCAATCAGCGCCTGAACAGGAATCAGTTTCATTCTTGCGATCAGATTGCGCTGGCTCTGATTCGTCGGCATAAATGATCTGGGCCAGGTAGGCGTATATTTGATAAACGGTCTGGCGTACGGAATGCCGGACTGATTGGAATAACCGATCGCATGGGCGACTCCGGAATCCGGAACGCCTGCCACAATATCGGGATGAACGGAATCCCCGTCCCTCTTTGCCAGCATGCTGCCGCATTTATACCGCATCTCTTCTACATTTACACCCTCATATGAAGAGGTCGGGTATCCGTAATATACCCACAGGAAAGAACAGATTTTCATCTTTTCTCCCGGAGGAGACATCTGCTCCACTCCCTCCGGCGTCACAAAAGCAATCTCCGCCGGTCCCAGCTCGCGGTAATCCGTATATCCGAGATTTATATAAGCAAAACTTTCAAAGGATACGCAGTACGCGTCTTCTTTTTTGCCGATGACCAGCGGCGTCCTTCCAAACCGGTCTCTGGCGGCGTAGATACCGTCTTTTGTCATTACAAGCAATGTAAGAGAACCGTCCACAATCTCCTGGGCGTACCGGATGCCGTCTACAAGAGTATCCTTTCTGCAGATCAGGGACGCCACGAGTTCGGTCGCGTTGATCTGTCCTCCGCTCATCTCCTGAAAATGAGAATGTCCGTCCTTGTATGCCTTCTCCAGCAGTTCATCCAGGTTATTGATCTTTCCCACGGTAGTGATTGCAAAGCTTCCCAGATGAGACTGAATCAGCAGCGGCTGCGGCTCATAATCCGAAATACATCCGATACCGATATTTCCTTTCATCTCCTCCACATCGCGCTCAAACTTTGTGCGGAAAGGAGAGTTTTCTATATTATGGATTGCGCGGCAGAATTCGCCGTCTCCGTATGCGGCCATGCCGCCTCTTCTTGTTCCAAGATGTGAATGGTAGTCCACTCCGTAAAAAAGCTCAAGAATACAATCATTCTTTGATGCTACGCCAAAAAATCCACCCATTCTCTTATCCTCCTGTCATGTACCTATGCTTATTACCTCATACAGCATAATAGAAAGGGCATGCAAAAGTCAATACCTGAAAAAATTTTTGCCCTGAGGTGTATTTTAAGGTATAATAATTATGATATTTTTTGTCGTAAAGGAGGCCGCTTATGTCTATGCATGCATCTGATCTGGTTATTGTCCCCGCCCGCCAGCTCAAACCGATCGACACCATCGACGGTTTCCAGGTTCGTCCCGGATTTTTCCGCGACTTCGGAGCAACGGTTATTCCGGGCGGAGTTAATTTTACCATACAGTCACACGGAGCCGCTTCCTGCGAACTTCTCCTTTTTCACCGTGAAGCGGAAACCCCTTTCGCGGTTCTTCAGTTTCCGGAGAACTACCGGATCGGCTTTGTCTATTCCATGATTGTATTCGGCCTGGACATAGAAGAATTTGAATACGCGTTCCGTCTGGACGGTCCCTATGACGAGAAAAAGGGGCTGCGCTTTGACCCGTCAAAGATTCTCCTTGATCCATATGCCAGAGCGGTCACCGGACAGAGCAGATGGGGACACAAAAACAGAGCGGACCACGGATACCGCGCGCGGGTTGTTCACTCTAATTTTGACTGGGGACCCGAACGTCATACGCAGATTCCAATGGAAGATCTTATAATCTATGAGCTCCATGTCAGAGGATTTACCAGAGACTCTTCTTCCGGGGTCGCCTGTCCCGGCACTTTTCACGGACTGGAAGAAAAGATCCCCTATCTGAAAAAGCTTGGCGTCAACGCCGTGGAACTGATGCCGATTTTCGAGTTTGATGAAATGCGGGAAGCCCGTGTCGTGGACGGAATTCATCTGCTGGATTACTGGGGATACAACCCGGTCTGTTTCTTTGCTCCGAATACAAGCTACTGTTCTTCTCTGGAATACAACCGGGAAGGGCTGGAACTCAAAAAGATGATCAAGGCGCTTCACGATAACGGAATCGAGGTTATTCTTGACGTCGTGTTCAACCATACGGCTGAGGGAAATGAATCCGGCCCCTGCTTTTCATTTAAAGGATTTGACAATAACATTTACTATATGCTGACTCCCGACGGGAAATATTATAATTTCAGCGGCTGCGGAAATACTCTGAACTGCAACCATCCCGTTGTTCAGGAGATGATTCTGGACTGCCTGCGGTACTGGGTTATCGAATACCGGGTGGACGGCTTCCGCTTTGATCTTGCGTCTATTCTCGGCCGCAATGAGGACGGCGTCCCGATGAATCAGCCTCCGCTTCTCCGTAATCTTGCCTTTGACTCTATTCTCGGAGGAGTAAAGCTTATTGCGGAAGCATGGGACGCCGGCGGGCTTTATCAGGTCGGCTCTTTTCCCGCCTGGAAAAGATGGGCCGAGTGGAACGGCAGATACCGCGACGATATGAGGTGTTTTCTCAAAGGAGACCCCGGCATGGCTCGAATCGCCGCCCAGCGCATGATCGGCTCCCCGGATCTCTATGACCCGGTATACCGCGGAGGCAACGCCTCTGTCAACTTTATAACATGCCACGACGGATTTACCCTGTACGATCTGTACAGCTACAATCAGAAACACAACGAAGCGAACGGCTGGAACAATACCGACGGGTTTGACGACAACAACAGCTGGAACTGCGGACAGGAAGGCGAAACCGACGACGCCGGCATCATGGCCCTGCGCTGGAAAATGATTAAAAACGCCTGCGCCGTGCTCATGTGCAGCAGAGGAACTCCCATGTTTCTCTCGGGGGATGAATTTGCCGACACAAGGCATGGAAATAATAATCCCTACTGCCAGGACAATGAAATTTCATGGCTCAACTGGAACCTGCTCAAAAAAAACAAAGATCTGTTTGAATTTTTCCGGTATATGATCGCATTCCGAAAAAAGCATCCCGCTGTCCGCAAAGATCTGGAACCGAGCTATATCGGCTTTCCTTCCATGAGTCTTCACGGGCTTGCCCCGTGGGAGGAAAACGCTCCCGAAAGCAGTTATGCCGCCTGCGCCCTTTTTTCCGGTTACGACGAAGAACTGCAAAGAGAGGACCTTGTATACGTGGCGGTCAATTCCCACTGGGAAGCCGCCCATATGACCCTTCCCGATCTTCCGGAAAATTACTGCTGGAAAATCGCCGTCAACACCGGCGACCAAAAGCAGCAGACATTCGCAGAAGAATCAATGCCTGTCTCAGAAAAGACTCTGCTTCTGGGCGAAAGATCCGTTATTATCTTTGTCGGGGAAGAAATTTCTTTATCTGAACCGAAATAATAAAACAGCAGCATACCGGACGGCGGTCTGTATCCCGCCCCGTTACGCTGCTGTTTTTATCTGTCTGAGAAAGGGAAAAGCAGTCAGTCTTCAAAGACTTCCTTCACCTTATCCATGAATCCTTTCTTTTTCTTCTTTTCACTCTTCTCATTATTATCTCCCGCATCATCATTCTGATGCAGTGTATTGCCTGTCAGCTCGTCAAATTTTCTCAGAGCTTCTTTCGCCTCCGCGCTGAGGCGCTCAGGCGTCTGAATTACAAGGGTAACGTAATGGTCGCCCCTTACCTGTGAATTTCTCAGAGACGGAACGCCTTTTCCTTTCAGGCGTACTTTTGCGTCCGTCTTTGTCCCCGGCTTCACGGTATAGATCACGTCGCCGTCCACGGTTTTTATACGGATATCTCCGCCAAGCGCGGCAACCGCGAATGAAATCGGCACGGTGGAGAAAATATGGACGTCCTGTCTCTGGAAAACAGGATGATGCGATACGTTTACTTCTACAAGCAGGTCTCCTCTCGGTCCCCCGTTCATACCCGGTTCGCCTTTGTCACGGATCCGGACGCTCTGTCCGTTGTCAATACCGGCCGGAATTGATACTTTTATCTTTTTCCTGTTCGATGTATATCCTGTGCCCGCACACTTCGGACACTTATCCTTTATTACTTTGCCTGACCCGCCGCAGCCCGGACATGTCTGTACATTCTGCACTGTCCCGAAGAAAGACTGGGAAGTGTAGACCACCTGGCCGCGTCCGCCGCACTTCGGACATGTCTCCGGAGAAGTGCCCGGTTTTGCTCCTGTTCCGCCGCAGTCTGTGCACGGATCTTTCAGAATAAGATCGAGCTCTTTTTCACAGCCGAAAACAGCCTCTTCAAATGTAATGCGGACGCTCTTTCTGATATTCGCGCCTTTCATCGGCCCGTTTCCGCCCCGGCCGCCCCTTCGGCCGCCGCCGAACAGATCGCCGAATATATCACCGAATATATCGCTGAAATCAGCGCCGCTGAAGTCAAATCCGCCGAATCCGCCGGCCCCGCCGGCGCCTCCCTCAAAGGCTGCGTGGCCGAACTGATCATACTGACGCCGTTTATCCGGATCGCTTAAAACTGCATATGCTTCGGAAGCTTCTTTAAACTTTTTCTCAGCTTCCTTGTCGCCCGGATTCATATCGGGATGGTATTTTTTCGCCAGTGCACGGTAGGCCTTCTTGATGGCCGCTTCGTCCGCGTCCCGCCCTACGCCAAGCACTTCGTAATAATCTCTCTTTGCCTCTGCCATAACTGGAATACTCTACCTTTCACGAAAAAATCTACGAAACCGCCTGCGCGGTCCCGTAGAATTTTTTCTTATTCATATCTCTGATCTGCGGAAGATTTAGACTTCTTTGTAGTCTCCGTCTACCACGTCGTCGCCCTGGAAGCCTTCCGGAGCCGGACCTGCTCCCGGGTTCGGGCCTGCGCCTGCTCCCGGATTCGGGCCGCCCGCGGCGCCCGCTCCGGCCTGCTCATACATCTTTGTAAAAAGTTTCTGAGCGCTCTCCATCAGTTTTTCTTTCGCAGCTTTGATCTCTGATACGTCTGCGTCCGCCGCGGTCTCCGGCGTTGATTTTGCCAGCACGTCTTTCAGAGCCTGAACGTCCGCCTCAACTGCCGCTTTGTCGGCTGCGTCCAGTTTATCGCCCACATCCTTAAGGGCTTTCTCTGTCTGGAATACCATTGCGTCCGCTTCGTTTCTCGCGTCAATGGCTTCTTTTCTCTTCTTATCCTGAGCCTCGAACTCAGCTGCTTCTTTAACCGCTTTGTCAATATCCGCATCGGACATATTAGAGCCGGCAGTGATTGTAATATGCTGCTCTTTTCCTGTTCCAAGGTCTTTTGCGGATACATTTACGATACCGTTGGCGTCGATATCAAATGTAACCTCAATCTGCGGTACTCCGCGCGGAGCCGGCGGGATTCCGTCCAGTCTGAACTGTCCGAGGGACTTGTTGTCTTTTGCGAACTGTCTCTCGCCCTGCAC
>CALWKB010000070.1 GCA_944381125.1 uncultured Mediterraneibacter sp.
TTTCCGGTTGGAAATGGGGAATGATTTTTGAAAAGGGCGAGCCGGCGGATATAATATATGATGTTGAAATATTTTCAGAAGCCAGAGAAAAAGATCTCTGTCCTGAAGAAGAAACAAGAGAATATGCACAATACTGCCGGGCGGCGGGATGGGAATTTATCGATGCCAACAGAAAATTCTGCGTTTTCCGGAAAATGTCGGAACATGCAGTTCCGATTGCAACCGAGGCGGAACGGGTGGAAGAGATATGGAAGGCGGAAAGTAAAAGGCTTACAGTTCCGATAATCATATTCGGGATATTTGCAGTGGATGCTTTGGCCGGCGCGGTAAAAACAGGACTTGAGAACTGGATTTTTTCTGACCTGGGCCTGTTTGTCCTGATGATTTTTCCGGCTTATTTTCTGGAAAATGTTCTGCAGTGGATTTTTATGCTGAAATGGTATCTGACCGGGAAAAAGAGGATTTCTTCGGGAAAACCGGTGAAATATGGCCTGCGGATCGGCTATCGGATATGGAATGCATTTGTGTGCGCGGCGCTGGCTGTTCTTATTATCGGTCTTGTTTTTCTCGGCATGTATAAAGCAACGGTGGTCGCCCTGGTTATGTGGGGGTTCCTGGGCTGCCTGCAGGCTGCGGAGAATTATTTCCGGCCGGGAAGAAAAACCGGAAGAAGATTCCGGACGATCGGCTGCGTCGGCTGTATTGCGCTTGCTTTCCTGCTTCTTGTCTTTGTACCGGAGAATACTTCTTATAAAGAAATAAATCACAGTATACTTGGGAATGCGGAAGAAGGCGGATTTTTGCTGCCGGGCAGTGAAGAGGGAGAAGAAATTCAGTTTTTCTATTATCTGTACCGGACGGATTATTCCTGGGCCGCAGATCTGGTATGCTCGTCATGCAAAAGAGAAGACGCGGACATGGGCTGGTCGTCGGAGGGAAACCTTCGCATTTACCGGGCGTTCGGACAGAAAACAATCCGGTGTAAAGACGCGGTTCTGGTGCTGCAGTACAAATCTGAGGAAATAAGCAATGAACAGCTTCACGCGGCTTTAGACAGACTGGGGTTGCGTATAGATTAAAATACAGAAAAGAAAGGAAAAGACAGATGGCCAGAGAGCGGTTTCAGACATTGACAGAACCTATGTATTATATTCTCCTGGCGCTGACGGAAGAATGCTGCGGCGTTGACATTATGGAGAAAGTCAGCGAAATCTCAGGAGGCCGGGTCATTGTCGGCCCGGGAACGCTTTACGCTATGCTGTCAAAGTTTGAGGCCACCGGGATTATACGCAGAACTGCCGAGGAAGGCCGGAAGAAGTCTTATATTATTACAAGTCATGGAAAGAAAATGTTAAATGATGAATATGAGCGGCTTAAGCGGATGATTCGGGACGGAGACGCAGTGATAGAACCGCAAAGCGTTTCAGAACTATGAGAAAAACGACGGCAAATAGATTAAAAGAACGAAAGGAGCCGATATGGGGTATTTTTATTTTGCGCGCCATGGCCAGACTGTGTGGAATGTAGAAAATAAAATCTGTGGCGCTACCGACATTGCACTGACAGAAAAGGGACACGAGCAGGCAAAGGAGCTTGGAAGGAAAATTCTTGTTGAAGGAATACATATTGATGAGATTATCTGTTCGCCTCTGGCGCGGGCGGCGGATACTGCGAGACATGTCTCGGAGATCACAGGGGTTCCCATGCGGGTGGAGCCAGAGCTGAAAGAGCAGAATTTCGGAAAATATGAGTCAACTCCACGGGACGGCGAGGAGTTCCGGCGGGCAAAAATGTGTTTTGTCAGAAGTTACGAAGGGGGAGAGTCCATGATACGTTTCTGCCAGAGAATCTATAATGTTCTGGACAGGATTAAAACAGAGTCAGACGGAAAAGTTTATCTTCTTGTGGCGCATAATGGAGTTGCCCGTGCAGTACAATCTTATTTTACAGATATGAGCAATGAAGAGTTCGCGAAGTTCGGTATAAAAAACTGCGAACTGAAAAAGTATGAATTTTAACGAGGATGCAGGCGTCGGCTGAAAGGCCGGCGCCTGCCTGTGTATGTCACGGAACGGTTTGTTTTATTTCAGCAGATGAGCATATTCCGGATGCTTCTCAAACCATCCGGCCGCATAGGAACAGGTGGGAACTGCTTTCAGATTTCTGCTTTCCAGTTCATCTATAACTGCACTCATAAGTTTCCCCGCGATTCCCTGTCCGCGGAGAGATGTATCAACAAAAGTGTGATTGATCTCTACTACATTTTTGTCTTCTCCAATATAGGGAAAAGTGATCCGGGCAAGCAGAGAGCCCTCTTGTGAGAAAAGAATAATTTCATTTTCTTTGTGTGTAAAATTCATTTTATTGATCCTCCGTAAAAATGTATCTGTTGTTATTGTATCTTATATAGAGAGAATAGCAAGGGGAAATCTACTGCGGATCAGCGAAGAAAACACTGGTTGGACGAGGCGTTTACGGCTGGATATTTTGCAGATCTTTTCCATTCCGGTTTACCTGGGCTTGCTTCTGCGCCAGGACATACTTGCGAGTCTTGAATCACTATAATTGTGTGAATTGTCTGAAATAAATAAAAAACAGAAAAAACGTTGACAATTACATTTTCAGGTGATAAGATAGCACCTGTCGCTGATGAGGGACACAACAACAGCCTGAAAACAGCTCAGCCGGAGACGCGGAGGCGGAACGTCCGGGGAGATGAAAAAACAGAAAAAAGTTGTTGACAGGATCCCGAAGATGTGATAACCTATACAAGCTGTCGCTTGAGAGAACGACAGGAACCTTGATAACTGAACAATAGACAACAACCCTTGAAAATTTCTTTGAAGAGAAAATTTCTAAGAACGGTTCATACGAACCAAACACAGTAAAAAGGGAAGAATTAGCTAGTAGTTAGTTCTGAACTTGGAACAAACATTTTTAACGAGAGTTTGATCCTGGCTCAGGATGAACGCTGGCGGCGTGCCTAACACATGCAAGTCGAGCGA
>CALWKB010000071.1 GCA_944381125.1 uncultured Mediterraneibacter sp.
GACACTGAGAAATTATAAAATCGAATATCTTCCAAAAGATATTTTTTCGGGAATTATTATCGCGGCGGTATCCATTCCTATTGCCATGGGATACGCGCAGATTGCAGGTCTGCCCGCTGTGTACGGGTTGTACGGCTCGGTATTTCCGATCCTGCTTTTTGCTATGTTTTCCACATCGAGACAATTTATATTCGGCGTGGACGCAACGCCGGCAGCCATCGTAGGCGGCGCGATCGCAGCGCACGGGTTTGCGGCGGAGTCGGAGCAGGCAGTGCTTTATATACCGATGGTCGCGCTTTTTGCCGGCATATGGCTGATCTTTTTCTATTTTCTGCGGGCGGACAAAATCGTGGACTTCATTTCCACACCGGTAATGGGCGGATTTATCAGTGGAATTGCCGTTACGATTATACTTATGCAGATACCGAAGCTGATGGGCAGTCCGGCCGGAAGCGGAGAACTTCTGGAACTGTCAAAACATATCTGGAATTCGGCGGCGCATATAAACTGGCTTTCTCTTGGAATGGGAGCGGCGGCGCTGGCTCTGCTGATTCTTGCCAAAAAGCTGATTCCGAAATTTCCGATGGCGATACTGATCATGGCTCTCGGCGTGCTTTCCTCAGCTGTGTTCCATGTGGAAAGGCATGGGGTGGCCCTTCTGTCGGCGGTAGAGCCGGGGCTTCCTGAACTGTTCATTCCACAGTTCGGCCGGGTGGATATTACCCACGCGGCAGGCCGGGGGCTGATGGTAGCGGTGGTGGTTATGGCGGAAACCTTGCTGGCGGAGAACAGTTTTGCCGTGAAAAACGGATATAAACTGAATATCCGGCAGGAGATTCTTGCCTGTGCCGCAGGTAATATTGCCGCCGCCGCGACAGGCTGCTGTCCGGTGAACGGAAGTATATCCAGAACTTCTATGAATGAGCAGTACAGCGGAAAGACGCAGGGAGTCTCTATCGTGGCTGCCGTGACAATGACGGTGATTCTGCTTTCGGCAACCGGATTTATCGGATATCTTCCGGTGCCGGTGCTGACCGCGATTGTGATTTCGGCGCTTCTGAACGTTGTGGAAACGCATCTGGCTGTACGTCTGTTCAGAGTCAGCCGGTCGGAATTTTACATTTTCGCCGCGGCAGGCGTCGGAGTGCTGTGCATGGGTACGATCTATGGGGTGCTTATCGGAATCATTCTTTCTTTTGTGGCAATGATTCTGAAGGCGACAAATCCGCCCAGAGCGCTTATGGGAATGGTTCCTGGAAAATCTGATTACTATGATCTGGACAAGAACAGGTTTGCCTATCCTGTAAAAAATGTAGTGCTGTACCGCTTCAGTGAGGATATGTTCTTCGCGAATATTAAAATACTGCAGAATGACATTGAACAGGCGATCCGGGAAGACACGAAGGCCGTAATTATTGATTCGGAGGCAGTCAACAGCATAGATTTCACTGCCGCGGACGCCATCGGAATGCTGGCCGAAACGCTGGAAAAGAAGGGCGTCAGATTTTATATGACCGGCCATACAAATAAAATCAACGAACAGATGCGTCATCTGGGCATTGGAAATCTGATTGATGAAGGCAGGGTAAGACGGACGATCCTGGCGGCGCTGAAGGACGCGGGCATCGAAGTGCCCTGTATACTGGATATACCGGCGGAAGATGAGCTCAGACTGAAAAGACTGGGCAACAGGGCATATCCGCACGGCGAGGAGTATACGCTGGAGGAATTTGTCTGGGCGTTCGGAGAAGGCGCGGAAAAAGAGATCGCCAAAAGAGCGCTCTGCGTGATCCGTCAGATTCATTCTATGGAGGATGTGTATGTTCTGGCGGAACAGGGGGCGGATAAGCGGGTAAGCTCCTGGGGATTTCTGGGAGAACTGGATGAAGATCTGCTTCTGCGGTCTGTAGAAGAACAGATACGGGAAATTCCGGAAGAACTGAAAGAAAAGAAAGAGGAGATTATCAGGCTGATCAGGAAAAGACGGCAGAATCTTAAGGAAAAACTTTTGAGAGATCACCCGGAGATGACAGAATATCTGGAAGAAAGCAGAGAGCACAGGATCGCCGGAAAAGCAGTCCCCGGTCAGGGGTAAAACATACATAAAAAATAGAAACAGCCGGCGGAAACTGTCTGGGAAAGAGTTTTGAATAAACTCCGGGACAGTTTCCGCCGGCTGTTTTATTCGGGTTAAACCGCGGCAGTGCGTGATGTATGGCAATCTGCGGCGCCGGGCGCGGGAAGACAGGCGCCTTCTCCGATATCTGTGACTCCTTTTCCGGCGTTCGGATGGAACTGGGAGTATACGGCGTCTGCCGCAAACGCCGCCATCAGAACGCAGCATATGGCCATGAGACGTCTTTCGTTCACCTTCTGGAGGAAACTGTCGATAATCGGCGCAAGAATGTAGGTGATCGCCAGGCCTCCGATACCGAATACAAGCAGGCCTTCCGCACAGATTCTTCCGTTCAGGTTCAGATAATATCCGCTGTAGTCCCACCACTTTGTGCCGCCGGTGGCGATTTCCATGACAAGAGAAGTCATATATTCAAGAAAACCGCACAGTACCACAGTCGTGCAGAACAGAAGCGCCGGACTTTTGCGGAAACGGTTAAGCAGCGTCAGGATCAGTACGGCGCCGGTACCGTAGATCGGAAGCCAGGGACCGTGCAGCGCGCCGCGGTTGACAAATTCGCCGTCTGTGACAAG
>CALWKB010000072.1 GCA_944381125.1 uncultured Mediterraneibacter sp.
AGGAGAAAATTCATCCACATCGGAAGAATAAAAATCAGCACAATGAAGCTTGTCTGACTGACTTCCTTTTCAGAAAGAATCATGGCAAGCGGATAGGCAAGAATCAGACAGACCGCCGTGCTTATAAGAGAGAGCAGAAGGGCAAGCCCCAGCGCCTTAAGGTTTTCCGGTTCCGCCATCTTTGCAAGATTGGCCAGAGTATACGCGCCGTCCCTGTCTGTCAGACCGTAGTATACGATCATAAGAAGCGGTATGATAATAAATGATACGGCCCAGAAAAGATAGGGGCCTGCAAGCAGTTTTCTAGTCTTCAATTCCGGCAGCCTCCTCATCTTCGGATTCCGGTTTTTTCATAATCTGTATGTCAAACGGATCCACGTGGATTCCCACTTCTGTCCCGACAGGGAACATATCCGTGCTGTGTACAAGAAGTTCGTAATTGTTCGTATTTACTTCCATCTCATAATGAACGCCTTTGAAAATCAGGTTGGTCACTACACCGTCAATTGTACCTTCCCCGGGGCGGACAAGGTCAATATCTTCCGGCCGGATGACGGCGTCGACTGCTTTGTTCTTTCCAAAGCCGACGTCCACGCACTGCCAGACGGCTCCGAGCATTTTGACGACTTTGTCTTCCACCATTGTGGCCGGAAGTATATTGCTGTCGCCTATAAAATCCGCGACAAAAGCATTTTTCGGCTCGTTGTATATATCTTCGGGATTGCCTACCTGCTGGATGTATCCCTGATTCATTACAACAATAGTGTCGGACATGGTAAGCGCTTCTTCCTGATCATGGGTTACATAGACAAAAGTAATGCCAAGCTCGTTTTTCAGACGGATAAGCTCGTACTGCATATCCTGCCGGAGCTTCAGGTCAAGAGCGCCGAGCGGTTCGTCCAGAAGAAGAACCTTCGGTTCATTGACAATGGCTCTTGCGATTGCGATTCTCTGCTGCTGGCCGCCGCTGAGAGAATCCGGCGTTCTGTTTTCATATCCTTCCAGATTTACCAGTTTCAGAGCGTATTTAATTTTGTCTCTGATATATGATTTGGATTTCCCGTGTATTTTCAGCCCGAACGCGATATTTTCCGCTATGGACATATGGGAAAAGAGGGCGTATTTCTGAAACACAGTGTTAAGCTGCCTGCGGTTTGGCGGCAGCTTGTTTATATTTTCCCCGTCAAAAATAATATCGCCCGAATCCGGAGTTTCAAATCCGCCAAGGATGCGAAGCAACGTAGTCTTTCCACATCCGCTGGGCCCCAGAAGAGTAAGAAATTCGTTTTCCCTGATATACAGGTTGAGTTTGTCGAGAACCATTGTATCATCAAAAGATTTGGTGATATCTACAATATCAATCAGTTTGCCGGACATTTTATCCCTCCGTATAAATCTTTCTGACATGCTCGATCTTTGAGCACATATTCTGCAGAAGCAGATCCGCAAGTGTGATTGCTGTCATTGATTCAATCACGACAACAGCCCGTGGTACAATAAGAGGATCGTGTCTTCCTTTAACTACAATCTCTGCATCTTCCCCGGCTTCGTTTACCGTATGCTGGGGACGCGCGACAGAGGGCGTCGGTTTAACGGCCGCCCGCAGGATCAGGGCGGAGCCGTCGCTTAAGCCGCCCAGACATCCTCCGGCATGGTTTGTTTTTTTGCGGATGCAGCCGCCGTCCATGTAAAACGGGTCGTTGTTGCTGCTCCCGACAGAAGAGGAAACTCGAAATCCGTCGCCGATTTCCACTCCCTTGACAGCGCCGACTGACATGACTGCCTGGGCGAGAAGAGCGTCCAGTTTTTCAAATACCGGTTCGCCCAGGCCGGCCGGAAGTCCGCTGGCAGTGCACTCTATAATTCCGCCGCAGGAGTCGCAGTTTTCCATAAGGCCGGAGACATATCCGGCCGCCTGTTCTGCGGCCGCGTTATTCGGCATATAGAAACTGTTCTCAAATATTTCAGAAAATTTATAATCTTCTTCGGCCACCGTATACGGTCCGATTGATTTGGCGTATGCCCGGACGGTGATGCCCGCTTCTTTCAAAAGAGCAGACGCAACGGCGCCGGCTGCCGTACGGCCGATCGTTTCCCTCCCGGAAGAACGCCCGCCTCCTCTGTAATCGCGGAATCCGTATTTTTCAAAAAAACCGAAATCCGCATGTCCGGGGCGGAAAGTATGTGCAATATCGCCGTAATCCCGGGAACGCTGATCCTGGTTGCGGACAAGGACAGATATGGGTGTGCCGGTTGTCTTTCCTTCAAATACGCCGGAGAGAATTTCGGCAGTGTCTGTTTCATTTCGCTTTGTCGTATATTTGCTCTGCCCCGGCCGGCGTCTGTCAAGAAATATCTGTATCATATCCGGGGTAAGAGAAAGACCGGCAGGACATCCGTCAATGACAACGCCGATTCCCGCGCCGTGAGATTCTCCCCAGGTAGTAATCCGAAACAGTTTTCCAAATGATGATCCGCTCATTCTGTAAGTCTCCCTTCAAAAAACATGTTTTTCTTTCCGGTAATTCCAATTACCACACAGATGACATTATATAAGAAGAAACGAAACGGCGCAAGTAAGTCACAGAAAAAAAGAATTCGCTGTACTTTTTCATTCTTTCGTACTATAATAGTGCCGAGATGTTGAAAAAGGAGAGAGAAGGATAGAAAAATGGACAACGAAATGAAAAAAGGTTCCGGAGCGGCTTCTGAAGATGCAGGTCAGACAGAAGTAAACGCTTCAGAACCGGAAGGTCCGGAAACAGGGGAAAGCAAAGTACAGACAGAGCCGGCGGCGCCAGAAGGAAGCGGCCTGTCGAAGAAAAAGAAAATCCTGAAAAAAAGATCCTCCGTACAGCCGGAAAGCAAACTCTCTGAAAATGAAGAACAGGACGAAGAATCAGTGCTTACCGGGAAAGAGAGAAGACGCAGAAGACGCCGGGGGAAAAAGAAAGAAAATAAGAAAAGGAAAAAACCGGGCAAAAAATTTTTTATAATAACAGGCAGCATCATCGGTGCTTTTGTACTGGTTTATCTGGCAGTTTCCGCTTTTTTTATAAGTCATTTTTATATAAATACGACAATTAACGGAAAAGACTTTTCGGGAAAGACTGCGGCAGATGTGGCGGAGTATATCCAAAAACAGGTGGGGGAATATGAGCTGACGATTGTGGAACAGAACAATGACAGAAATCTGATCAAAGGTTCCGAGATCGGTCTGGGATATGAAGAAAGTTCAGACATTCAGAAAACTCTGGAATCGCAGAACCCGCTCCTGTGGCCGGCAGGATTTTTCAAAAAATCAGTGGAAAGCATATCCGTCGACGTAGAATACGACGAGGCCCTTCTTGATGAAAAGCTTCAGTCGATTAAAGGTGTGCAGAAGGAACAGACAGAGTCGGCGTCCGCGTACCCGAAGTATAACGGCACCGCCTACGAGATCGTGCCGGAAGTTTACGGATCAGCCGTAAACACAGAGGTGCTTAAGGAAAAGACAGAGCTGTATATTTCGGAACTGCGGGATACGCTGAAGATGATGGATGAAGGCTGCTATACGCTTCCCAGATTTACGTCCTCGTCAGAAGAAGTAAAAAAGGCGTGCGAGGCGCTGAACAAGTATGTCAAATCAAAGATCACCTATACGATGGATGAAGAGATCGTGGTGGACAGCGAACTGATTTCCAAATGGCTTTCCTGCGATGCTGACATGAACGTGACATTTGACGAAGAAGCGGTTAAAGAATGGATGCGTGAATTCGGCAAAAAGTACGATACCGTGGGAACAACAAGAAGTATTACCACTCCTGACGGAAAACAGGCGGAAGTATCCGGCGGTACATACGGCTGGGTCGTAAATGAAAGCGAAGAAGCGAAAAATCTTATAGAGAATATCAAAAAAGGCGAAACAGTAAAAAAAGAACCGGAATACAAGCAGACCGCCGCATCCAGATCCGCGCAGGACTGGGGAAGCACTTATATCGAGGTGGACATATCCGCGCAGAAGATGTGGTATATCGCAGACGGTTCAGTGGCGCTTACTTCAGATGTTGTGACAGGACTTCCTGCCGACGACCGGGATACGCCGACAGGCGTTTATTCCATCCTGTATACGGAAAGGGATTCCACGCTGAAGGGTGAAATCGATCCGGCGACAGGGAAACCTTCCTACGAGACGCCTGTCGCGTTCTGGATGCCGTTTACTTACCAGGGACACGGATTCCATGACGCCACATGGCAGGCTCAGTTCGGAGGAGACTGGTACAAGGCGCATGGCTCTCACGGCTGCGTAAACATGCCGTATGACAATGCTTCAAAACTGTTTGACATGATAAGCGCCGGCACGCCGGTTATTGTTCATAACTGACAATTCAAAGATGCTGAAACAATGAGGAAGCGGATATCTGCTTCCTCATTGTTTCAGAAAGTAAATATATCAGCTGAAGCCGATCCGAATCCCGCGCCGGGATTTACGGGCGGGTTTTGCGACAGACAGAAAAGATAAAAGGAGCAGACAGAAAAAATATGACATATGAACTTCTGAAAAAGGACGGAAAAGCGAAGCGGGCGCGTTTTCATACCGTGCACGGCACAATTGAAACTCCCGTATTTATGAATGTCGGGACGGCTGCGGCAATTAAAGGAGCGGTTTCAACAGATGATCTCAGACAGATTAAAACTCAGGTTGAGCTCTCAAATACGTATCATCTTCATGTGCGTCCGGGAGACGAGGTGATAAAGAAACTTGGCGGACTCCACAGATTTATGAACTGGGACCGTCCGATTCTTACAGATTCAGGCGGATTTCAGGTGTTTTCACTTTCTTCCCTCAGAAAGATAAAAGAAGAAGGCGTGCATTTTCATTCACATGTGGACGGAAGAAAGATTTTTATGGGACCGGAAGAAAGCATGAGGATCCAGTCAAATCTGGCATCCACAATCGCGATGGCTTTTGACGAGTGCCCGCCAAGCGTCGCGGACAAAAAGTATATGTCCGATTCTGTTGCGCGCACTACCCGCTGGCTTGCGCGCTGTAAAAATGAGATGGGCATGCTTAATTCTCTTCCCGATACGATCAATCCGCATCAGCTGCTGTTCGGAATCAACCAGGGAGGCATTTATGAAGACATACGGATCGAACATGCGCAGCAGATTACAGAACTGGATCTGGACGGATACGCGATCGGCGGTCTTGCGGTCGGCGAAAGCCATGAAGAGATGTACCGGATTCTTGACGCTGTGGTCGGTTATCTGCCGGAGAATAAGCCGACCTATCTGATGGGCGTCGGCACGCCGGCGAATATCCTGGAAGCTGTTGAACGGGGCGTTGACTTTTTTGACTGTGTATATCCGACAAGAAACGGAAGACACGGACATGTCTATACAAATCAGGGGAAGCTGAATCTGTTTAATGCAAGATATGAGCTTGATGAAAAGCCGATTGAAGAGGGATGCGGATGTCCCGCCTGCCGAAGCTACAGCAGAGCCTACATCCGGCATCTGCTTAAAGCGAAGGAAATGCTTGGAATGCGGCTGTGCGTGCTCCACAATCTGTATTTTTACAATACAATGATGGAGGAAATCAGGGACGCGATCGAAGCCGGAACATTCAGGGAATATAAAAAGAAAAAGCTTGCGGGAATGGCCGGGCCGACCATTATGCGCTGATCTTAAAAAAGACACTTGAACAATATGCGGATATTGTGTATAGTATTCTTATCGTCTCCCGGCCGTAATGGCGGGCAGAAGATTTCGGAACACAAGTAGTTAGGAGGAAATGTTTTTATGCAAATGGTGATGTTGCTTGTCGTATATGCTGTTATTATCGGCGGAATGTGGTTCCTTCTCATGCGTCCTCAGAAAAAGGAGCAGAAGAGACTTCAGGCGATGCTTTCTACAATGGAAGTAGGCGACACAGCTCTGACAACAAGCGGTTTTTACGGCGTAATCATCGACATTACAGACGATGATGTAATAGTTGAGTTTGGAAATAATAAAAACTGCCGTATTCCGATGCAGAAATCAGCGATTGCGCAGATTGAAAAACCGAATGCCGAATAGTTGAAAAAGGAGATCCTGCAGATATATTCTGCGGGGTCTTTTATATTTTCGGCAAAGATTCCGCACTTAAAATTTTCCGGCTTCATTAACAGAGCGCCCTCTATTTTTTCGCCTCAAAGACTTGAAACAAGGTATAAAATGCGGTATGATAAAAACCATCAGTATTTTTCTTTCGAAGGGATGGTTGACATGGAGTTTAAAATCGGAGTAATTAAGGGGGACGGCATCGGTCCGGAGATAGTAACAGAGGCCATGAAGGTGCTGGATAAAACGGGAGAGGTGTACGGTCATACATTTTCGTACACACAGCTTCTGATGGGAGGCGCTTCTATTGACGCGTACGGCGTTCCGCTTACAGAAGAAACACTCAGGCAGGCAAGGGAAAGCGACGCTGTGCTGATGGGATCAATCGGAGGGGACGCGAAGACTTCCCCGTGGTACCGCCTGGAACCGTCGAAGCGTCCGGAAGCGGGGCTTCTCGCGCTGAGAAAAGGACTTAATCTTTTCGCGAATCTTCGCCCGGCAGTACTTTACGATGAACTGAAAGGAGCCTGCCCTCTGAAAGAAGAAATTGCCGCAAGAGGCTTTGATATGATGATTATGCGGGAGCTTACCGGCGGGCTGTATTTCGGAAAGCGGAGCACTGAGGAAGTAGACGGCGTCCTGACAGCGAAAGACGAACTTACATATAATGAAAACGAGATACGAAGGATCGCGAAAAGAGCTTTTGACATAGCAATGAAGCGGGGGAGAAAAGTAACCAGCGTGGATAAGGCAAACGTGCTGGATTCCTCCAGACTGTGGAGAAAGATTGTCGAGGAAGTGGCGGCGGATTATCCGGAAGTGACGCTGGAACATATGCTTGTCGATAACTGCGCCATGCAGCTGGTGAAAGATCCCGCTCAGTTCGACGTGATCCTGACAGAGAACATGTTCGGAGATATACTCTCCGATGAAGCGAGCATGGTTACAGGCTCCATCGGAATGCTTGCCTCCGCAAGTCTCAACGAGACAAAATTCGGTCTGTATGAACCCAGCGGCGGTTCCGCGCCGGATATCGCGGGCAAAGGGATTGCCAACCCGATCGCGACAATTCTGTCCGCCGCGATGATGCTCAGATATTCGTTTGATCTTGACAGAGAAGCGGACGCTGTCGAGCAGGCGGTGGAAGCCGCGCTCAGAGACGGATACCGCACGGCGGATATTATGTCGGAAGGCCGGATTCAGATCGGTACGGCGGAAATGGGTGACCGGATCTGCGGATATATCCGGTAGAAGTCAGCAAAGCGGATGCGTCAGGTCCGCTTCAAAATAGAAAACAGACAGAAAGAGAGGAGATTTGTTATGATAAGTGATACAGTAACAAAAGGTGTACAGCAGGCGCCGCACAGATCTTTGTTTAATGCGCTCGGCATGACGCAGGAGGAGCTTGACAGGCCTCTGATCGGTATTGTCAGTTCGTACAGCGAGATTATTCCGGGTCACATGAATCTGGATAAAATTACTGAAGCCGTAAAGATGGGAGTTGCCATGGCGGGAGGAACGCCGGTTATGGTTCCCGCGATTGCCGTGTGCGACGGAATCGCGATGGGGCATATCGGTATGAAGTATTCTCTTGTAACAAGAGATCTGATCGCTGATTCGACAGAAGCGCTCGCCCTTGCTCATCAGTTCGACGGACTTGTAATGATACCGAACTGTGACAAAAACGTTCCGGGGCTTCTGATGGCCGCGGCCCGCGTAAATATTCCTACCATATTTGTCAGCGGCGGACCGATGCTTGCCGGACATGTAAAAGGCCAGAAGACAAGTTTGTCCAGTATGTTTGAAGCGGTCGGCTCGTATGCCGCCGGCAAGATCACAGACGAGGAACTCTGCGAATTTGAAAATAAAGCATGTCCTACATGCGGATCGTGCTCCGGCATGTACACAGCGAACAGTATGAACTGCCTGACGGAAGCGCTCGGCATGGGACTCAAAGGAAACGGAACAATCCCGGCAGTATATTCGGCCAGACTGCAGCTGGCGAAACATGCCGGCATGCAGGTTATGGAACTTGTAAGAAAGAATATACGTCCAAGGGACATCATAACGGAAAAAGCGATACTCAACGCGCTTACGGTTGACATGGCGCTCGGATGCTCCACAAACAGTATGCTTCATATTCCTGCCATCGCACATGAGATCGGAATGGATTTTGAGATTGATTTCGCAAACGGCATCAGTGAAAAAACGCCGAACCTGTGTCACCTGGCTCCGGCCGGACACACGTACATCGAGGACCTTAACGAGGCCGGCGGAGTCTACGCGGTTATGAACGAACTGAACAAAAAAGGACTGCTTTATACAGAATGCATGACTGTAACAGGAAAGACAATCGGGGAGAACATTGAAGGATGCGTTAATAAAAATCCGGAAGTAATCCGTCCGATTGACAATCCGTATTCCGCTACCGGCGGTCTGGCGGTACTTAAAGGAAATCTTGCCCCCGACGGCAGCGTGGTAAAAAGATCCGCAGTATGTGACGAGATGCTCGTACATGAGGGACCGGCAAGAATCTTTGAGAGTGATGAAGAAGCTACCGAAGCGATTAAAACAGGAAAAATCAATCCCGGAGATGTTATCGTTATCCGTTATGAAGGACCGAAAGGCGGCCCGGGTATGCGCGAGATGCTGAATCCGACGTCCGCGATTGCCGGCTACGGACTCGGTTCGTCGGTAGCGCTGATCACAGACGGCAGATTCAGCGGGGCTTCCAGAGGAGCTTCCATCGGCCATGTATCGCCTGAGGCGGCGGTCGGCGGTCCGATCGCCCTTGTAGAAGAAGGGGATATTATTAAGATCAATATTCCGGAGCTAAAACTTGAACTTGACATTTCCGATGAAGAGATGGCGGAAAGAAAGGCAAAATGGCAGCCGAGAGAGCCAAAGGTAAATACAGGGTATCTTGCCAGATACGCGTCTATGGTTACATCCGGAAACCGCGGGGCAATCCTTGAAATACCAAAAACCGGAGATGCAAAATAAACCAGGGAGGAAGGCACCATGCAGTTAAATGGAGCAGAGATAGTAATAGAGTGCTTAAAAGAGCAGGGCGTAGATACTGTGTTCGGATATCCGGGCGGAGCGATCCTCAATGTCTACGACGAACTCTATAAGCACAGAGACGAGATCCGCCATATTCTGACGTCCCACGAGCAGGGGGCGTCGCACGCAGCGGACGGTTATGCGCGGGCGACGGGAAAAGTAGGCGTCTGTCTCGCCACAAGCGGTCCGGGAGCGACCAATCTTGTGACAGGCATCGCCACGGCATATATGGATTCCATCCCGATTGTGGCGATTACATGCAATGTAGGGGTTTCCCTTCTCGGAAAGGACAGCTTTCAGGAAATTGATATTACAGGCATTACCATGCCTATAACAAAATATAATTTTATCGTTAAGGACGTAAACGACCTGGCTGATACAATCCGCAAGGCATTTCGCATCGCGAAAAGCGGACGTCCGGGGCCGGTTCTTATCGATATTCCGAAAGATGTAACCGCTGCTAAAGCGGAGTATGAGCCAAAGCCGGCGGAAGATTACGCCTGCGGTCAGCCGCATGTGAGCGAGGAAGAAATCAGCCGCGCTGTCGCCATGATCGAGGAGTCGGAAAGACCTGTTGTATTTGTGGGCGGCGGGGCCGTTCTTTCCGATGCGAGCAGCGAACTTTTTGATTTTGTTGAGAAGACGGACGCGCCTGTCACGGACAGTCTGATGGGGAAAGGCGCTTTCCCGGGAACTGATCCAAGATATACGGGAATGCTCGGCATGCACGGCACAAAAGCCTCGAATTACAGTGTAAGCGAGTGCGATCTTCTGATTGTAATCGGAGCGAGATTCAGCGACCGCGTTACGGGGAACACAGAGACATTTGCCAAAAACGCGAAAATTCTTCAGATTGATATTGATCCTGCGGAGATGAATAAAAATATTATTATAACGCAGGGAATCGAAGGAGATATCAGGCATGTTCTTAAACTCCTGAATAAAAAGCTGAAACAGCAGGATCACAGCGAATGGCTGAAGAAAGTTGAGGAGTATAAAGAAAAATATCCTCTGAAATATCATCAGGACGCGCTGACAGGCCCGTTTATTGTTGAAGAAATATACAGACAGACAAAAGGCGACGCGATTATCGTAACAGAAGTCGGCCAGCATCAGATGTGGGCGGCGCAGTTTTATAAATATACAAAACCGCGCACTCTTCTGACATCAGGCGGCCTCGGCACGATGGGGTACGGCCTGGGCGCTTCGCTCGGGGCAAAATCAGGATGTCCGGACAAGACGGTAATTAATATTGCCGGCGACGGATGTTTCAGGATGAATATGAATGAGATCGCGACGGCAGTCAGACATAATATTCCGGTCATCCAGGTTGTTGTCAATAATCATGTTCTCGGCATGGTGAGACAGTGGCAGGATCTTTTTTACGACGAGAGATATTCGGCTACCGTACTCAGAGACTCCGTTGATTTCGTGAAATTGGCCGAGGCGATGGGAGCGGAAGGCATCGGAGCAAAAACTCGTGAGGAGTTCTGCGCGGCGCTTGAAAAGGCGCTTGAAATGAACAGGCCGGTTGTTATCGACTGTCAGATTGACAGCGACGATAAAGTATGGCCCATGGTTGCTCCGGGCGCGTCTATCAGCGACGCGTTCGATGAGGAAGATATGGCGAGATAATCCCGCTGTATACAGAAAATCTTTTCCGGCACGCGGGAGATGAAACTGTCCGGAAAAGCAAGGAAAAACAGGAGGTATTAGAAATGAGCAGAGTGTATAATTTTTCGGCGGGGCCGGCGGTTCTCCCCGAAGAAGTACTGAAAGAGGCGGCGGAGGAAATGCTGGATTACAGAGGAACAGGCATGTCTGTCATGGAGATGAGCCACCGCTCGAAAGCGTTTGAAAAAATAATTACGGACGCCGAGCAGGACCTGAGAGACCTGATGCAGATCCCGGACAATTATAAAGTCCTCTTCCTTCAGGGAGGAGCTTCCCAGCAGTTTGCCATGATTCCCATGAATTTGATGAAGAACCGGACGGCTGATTATATTATTACCGGCCAGTGGGCAAAAAAAGCGGCGAAAGAAGCTGAAAAATACGGCAAAGTAAACAGGATCGCGTCATCGGAAGACAAAACATTTTCATATATTCCGGACTGCTCGGATCTGCCTGTGTCAGAGGATGCGGATTATGTGTATATCTGTGAAAACAATACAATCTACGGAACAAAGTTTAAAACGCTGCCGGATACAAAGGGAAAAACTCTTGTCGCGGACGTGTCGTCATGTTTCCTGTCAGAACCGGTGGATGTGTCCAGATACGGCGTAATCTATGGCGGAGTACAGAAAAATATCGGACCTGCGGGCGTTGTCATCGTCATTATACGTGAAGACCTTATCACAGAAGACGTGCTTCCGGGCACGCCGACCATGCTTACGTACAAAACCCATGCAGACGCAGGATCGCTGTACAACACGCCTCCGGCATACGGAATTTATATATGCGGAAAAGTATTTAAGTGGATCAAGTCTCAGGGCGGTCTTGAGGCGATGAAAGAAAGAAACGAGAAGAAGGCGAAAGTTCTCTATGATTTCCTTGATCAGAGCAGACTTTTTAAAGGAACCGTAGAGAAAAAAGACCGTTCCCTTATGAACGTGCCGTTTGTTACGGGAAATGCGGATCTGGATGCAAAATTCGTCAAAGAGGCGAAAGAAGCAGGACTTGAAAATCTGAAAGGGCACAGATCAGTAGGCGGCATGAGAGCGAGCATATATAATGCCATGCCGTACGAAGGCGTTGTAGCTCTGGTTGATTTTATGAAGAAATTTGAAGAGGAGAATCTGTAAAATGTTTAAATATCATTGCCTGAATCCCATCTCAGACGCGGGACTGGGTCAGCTGGACGAAAATTATATAAAGACGGATGATGAAAAAGACGCGGACGCTATTCTTGTCCGGAGCGCGAAGATGCATGATATGGAATTTGGCCCGAATCTGAAGCTTATCGCACGCGCAGGCGCCGGAGTAAATAATATTCCTCTGGATAAATGTGCGGAAGAGGGAATTGTAGCTTTTAATACTCCGGGAGCAAACGCAAACGGAGTAAAAGAACTGGTGCTGGCCGGCATGCTTCTGGCCGCCAGAGATATTATCGGCGGCATCAACTGGGTACAGGAATATGAAGAAGACGGAGATATCGCAAAGATTACGGAAAAGAAAAAGAAAGCTTTCGCCGGAACTGAGATTCAGGGGAAAAAGCTTGGCGTGATCGGTCTTGGCGCGATCGGAGTCCTTGTGGCGAACGCGGCGGTTAATCTCGGAATGGACGTTTACGGATATGATCCTTATCTGTCTGTAGACGCGGCCTGGAAACTTTCCAGAAATATTCACCACGCGAAAACAGTGGATGAACTTTATACACAGTGCGATTATATTACAATCCATGTGCCGGCTCTTGAAGACACAAAAGGCATGATTAATAAAAACTCGATCAGCCTGATGAAAGACGGGGTTGTTATCCTGAACTTCGCAAGAGATGTTCTCGTGAACCAGGAAGATATCGTGGACGCGCTTGTCTCCGGAAAAGTACGCTGCTATGTAACGGATTTCCCGACAAAGGAAATTGTGGGAGTAAAAGGATCCATCGTAATCCCGCATCTTGGAGCGTCCACTGAAGAGTCTGAGGACAACTGCGCGAAGATGGCTGCCGAGGAACTCAGAGAGTATCTTGAAAACGGAAACATTCATCATTCGGTAAATTATCCGGACTGCGACATGGGCGTGAAGAGCAGTGTTTCGCGTGTTACAGTGCTTCACAGAAACGTACCGAAGATGATCGGACAGTTTACGGGCATCCTGGCAGAAGAAGGAATCAATATTTCTCTTATGACAAATAAGAGCCGTAAAGAATATGCATATACGATGATGGATGTCGACGCGGAAGTACCGGCTGCGACAGAAGAGAAGATCGCGGCTGTTGACGGAGTGCTTCGCGTGAGGATTCTCTAAAATCAGTACGTGCGGCACAAACCGCGTCAGTATCTGCTTATAAAGGTTATATCTGCGGAAAGTAAGAAGCATAAACCGCAGGTATAACCTTTTTTATCAGGGCAGGGAAATGAAGAACCCCGTTTATATCTGCGGCCGGCAAGAGTCTTTGCGGGTAATTATTGACAAATTCTGTATAAATGTATACAATTATACGGGCATGGTTTATCTGTGCAACTTTACAGCAGGAGGATATCTGATGGAAGAATATCAGGAATATTCTCTGGGTTCACGCGTGTTTCAGAAAATCCGCGAAGATATACTGAGCGGACGATATAAAGAACATGATGAACTGAAAGAGAATACGCTGGGAAAAGAACTTGGCGTAAGCCGCACCCCTGTCAGAGAGGCGCTGCGCCAGCTGGAACTGGAAGGTCTTGTTACGATTATTCCGAACCGCGGGGCATATGTCAAAGGCATATCGCGCAAAGACATATGGGATATTTACGTCATGCGGTCCATGCTGGAAGGGCTCTGCGCACGCTGGGCGGCAGAACATATTACAGAAGAACAGCTGGATGATCTGGAAGAGGCGCTTCTTCTTTCGGAATTTCAGATTAAAAAAGAATCCGGATTTAACGCCGCGCAGATTACGGCTCTCGACGGCAGATTTCACGCGATTCTGTATGAAGCGTCCGGAAGCAGGATGCTGGGACATGTTCTGTCAGATTTTCACAATTATGTAAAAATGGCCCGCAGGTCGTCCGTGGTGTCGGAGGAGAGAGCCCGCAAATCGATCCGGGAGCACCGTCAGATTCTCCGGGCAATCCGGGAGAGAGACGCGGATATGGCGGAACAGCTGGCAAACGAGCATATCATTCATGTTATGCAGAACCTGAAGAAACAGGGATATAACGAATAATAGGAGGAGACAGCAAAATGGAAAAAATTAAAATGACAACACCTCTCGTAGAGATGGACGGAGATGAAATGACAAGAATTCTCTGGAAGATGATCAAGGATAATCTTCTGGAACCGTATATTGATCTCAAAACAGAATATTATGATCTCGGCCTGGAACACAGAAATGAGACAAACGATCAGGTAACTGTGGACTCCGCAATGGCGACAAAGAAATATAAAGTTGCTGTCAAGTGCGC
This sequence comes from uncultured Mediterraneibacter sp., assembly GCA_944381125.1. GTDB lineage: Bacteria > Bacillota > Clostridia > Lachnospirales > Lachnospiraceae > Mediterraneibacter. The sequence continues at coordinate 14,247 of CALWKB010000072.1, forward strand.
GACAATCACGCCGAACGCCGCAAGAATGGACGAGTATGATCTCAAAGAAATGTGGAAAAGCCCGAACGGAACGATCCGCGCCATCCTTGACGGAACCGTATTCCGCGCTCCGATCGTGGTTAAAGGCATTGATCCATGTGTAAAGAATTGGAAAAAGCCGATCACCATAGCAAGACATGCATATGGAGACGTATATAAAGGTTCTGAGATGAAGATTCCGGGAGCGGGCAAAGTAGAGCTTGTCTATACCGCTGAGGACGGCACTCAGACAAAAGAGCTGGTACATGAGTTTGACGGACCGGGTATTGTACAGGGAATGCACAATCTGAACAAATCAATCGAGAGTTTTGCAAGAAGCTGCTTTACATATGCGCTCGACACACATCAGGATCTCTGGTTCGCTACAAAGGACACAATCTCCAAAAAGTACGACCATACATTCAAGGATATTTTCCAGGAGATTTATGACACGGAATTCAAAGAGAAATTTGAAGCGGCCGGAATTGAGTATTTTTATACACTGATCGACGACGCGGTTGCCCGTGTTATGAAGTCCGAAGGAGGATACATCTGGGCCTGCAAGAACTATGACGGAGATGTGATGAGTGATATGGTTTCTTCTGCGTTCGGTTCACTTGCGATGATGACTTCCGTTCTTGTATCTCCGGAAGGCTATTATGAGTACGAGGCTGCGCATGGCACCGTACAGCGTCATTATTATAAGCATCTGAAAGGCGAGGAGACTTCCACGAATTCAGTGGCGACAATTTTCGCATGGACGGGAGCGCTCAGAAAGCGCGGCGAACTGGATGGCATCAGTGAACTGTGCGAATTCGCGGATCGTCTGGAAAAAGCTACAATTGATACAATCGAAGCAGGCGAGATGACAAAAGACCTGGCTCTGATTACGACAATTGAAAATCCGACTGTACTGAACAGTGAAGGATTTATTAAAGCAATCGCGAAGAGGCTTTAAAATATCGGAAAACATGAATCCGGATCCCGCGCGGGATCGGAAATTCAGAAAAAAGAGCCTTCGGCCATCCTGTCGGATGACCGGAGACTCTTTTTTTCTGAACTTCTGTCCGGTGCAGATGCCGTCAGAACAGACAGGCGCGTCCGGGAGCAGCGGGTCAGCTTTCAAGTTCGGCCCAGAGCTCATACAGTTCTTCCAGCCGGGCTTCGTTCTCACTTTTTTCCAGTGCGAGTTCCTGGCATTTTACAGAACTCGAGTATACTTCTTCCAGTGTCAGTTCATAGTCGATCTGTGTATTTCTGTCTTCCAGGCGGCTGATTTCGTCCTCGGTTTTCCTGAGGTCATTTTTCCGTTTGCGTTCTTTCGCCTGCAGTTCTTTTTGCTCCTGCCAGCTTAACTTTGCGTCGGATGCCGGGGCCGGGTCTGAACCGGATGAAGAATGGAGCGGTACAAAAGCTGTGGAAAGTCTGGTCAGCTCATCCCGTTTTTCAAGGTAGTAGTCATAATTTCCGATATAGTTTACGAAAGTCTGATTTACAAGTTCCAGTATCCGCGAAGCGGTCTGATTGATAAAATATCTGTCGTGCGAAACGTACAGAACCGTACCGCTGTAATTATTGAGCGCTTCTTCAAGTATTTCTTTTGACATGATATCCAGGTGGTTGGTCGGCTCGTCGAGAATCAGGAAATTTGCTTCAGAAAGCATCAGTTTCGCAAGGGATACGCGGCCTTTTTCACCGCCGCTTAGTGAGGAAATCTCTTTGAATACATCGTCTCCGGTAAACTGGAATGCCGCAAGTGTATTACGTATCTGTGTGTTTGTAAGAGCTGGATAGTCGTCCGAGATTTCCTGAAATATGGTTTTGTCATCGTGGAGCACATGGTGTTCCTGGTCGTAATATCCGATGTTTACTTTTGTCCCGAGCGTAAAAGAACCGCTGTCCGCAGGAATTACCTGGTTGAGGATTTTAAGCAGAGTTGTTTTGCCGGTCCCGTTGTCGCCGATAACGGCTACATGTTCGCCGCGGCGGATATCAAAGTTTACGTCGCGAAAAAGTATCTGTCCGTCAAATTGTTTTGTGAGGCCTTCGACGGAAAGCACGTCTGAGCCGCTTACGCATGACGGTTCAAGAGAAAAGAACATTTCACCGGCCGCTTCCTGCGGCTTTTCCACCGGAGTTATTTTGCTTAGCATTTTCTCCCTGCTTTCAGCGCGGCGGATTGATTTTTCGCGGTTAAAAGAGCGAAGTTTTTCAATCACAGCCTGCTGATGCCGTATTTCTCTCTGTTGATTCATGTATTCTTTGAGTCTGGCATCCCGGATCATCTGCTTTTTTTCGGAATATGCTTTGTAATTCCCCATATACATACGGATCTGTCCGCGTTCGATTTCGATTACTTTTGTGACGACACGGTTCAGAAAGTAGCGGTCGTGAGAAACGATGAGGACTGCGCCGCGGTAGTTGGTCAGATAATTCTCCAGCCAGGAGATGGAGTTGAGGTCCAGGTGGTTGGTCGGCTCGTCAAGCAGAAGAATGTCCGGATTCTTCAGCAGAAGTTTGCCGAGAGAGACCCGGGTTTTCTGTCCGCCGGAGAGAGTATCCGTCTTTTTGGAAAATGCATCCTCGCTGAATCCGAGGCCCTTAAGGACCCCGATGATTTCGCTTTCACATGCATAACCGTTCTGCGCTTCGAATTCAGACTGAAGACGGTTGTATGTTTCAAGCCGCGCGTTAAGTTCTTCGCCGGACAGAGATTTGAGTTCCTGTTCCACAGAGCGCAGCTGGCGTTCCATTTCCAGTATTTCGGCCCTGGCGCTTCTGACCTCCTCATATACCGTGCTTCCGGGCTTCATGGACTGATGCTGCGCCAGATATCCGATTGTTTTTCCTTTTGCAAGAATTATTTCGCCGGAATCCAGAGGTTCGCTTCCGATGATCATTTTCAGCACGGTTGTCTTTCCGGCTCCGTTGACCCCGACAAGCGCGGCTTTCTCCCTTTCTTCAATGTGGAATGAACCCTGAGAAACAATGACCTGATCGCCGAAAGCTTTTTCTATATTATGACATGCCAGTATCATGTTTTTACTCCTTTCAGTGATGGCGTCCGCGGTGCTGCGGACTGCCGCCAGATTTATTATAACGGAAAAACGGGAAAAGTAAAGTTTGACATAATATTAACTATTTTATATAATAAAAATTGATTGAGAAAGCGTACTTGAATGATGGAGGTCGGTAAAGATTGGATAACAGAAAAATATCCCGCGCAGTGATTTCACGGCTGCCGAGATACTACAGATATCTCGGAGATCTTCTGGAAGCAGGCGTGGAGAGGATATCTTCCAATGATCTGAGCAAAAAGATGCAGGTTACTGCGTCCCAGATCAGACAGGATTTAAACAATTTTGGCGGTTTTGGACAGCAGGGATACGGGTATAACGTAAAGTATCTCTACACGGAGATCGGCAAGATTCTCGGCCTTGACAGAACACACAATTTTATTATTATCGGAGCGGGAAATCTCGGGCAGGCGCTGGCGAATTACGCGTCGTTTGAGAGAAGCGGGTTTATATTAAAAAGCCTTTTTGACGTGAATCCGCGGCTGGAAGGCGTGTCGATCAGAGGCATTCCGGTGAGAATGATGGATGAGCTTGTGGATTATCTGAAAGAAAACGAGATTGAGATTGCCGCTCTTACGATCCCGAAATCAAAAGCGGTTGAAGTGGCTGATATACTGGTTGAAAACGGAATCCGGGGAATATGGAATTTCGCCCATACGGATCTCGATCTTCCGGACGATGTGATTGTGGAGAGCGTACATCTTTCCGACAGCCTCATGACACTGTCCTATAATGTCAGCCAGCGCATGGAAGGATTAATCGAATAGAAAAACGTACTTACTGGAGACCCCGCAGCGTGCTGCGGGGTTCTTAAGAGAAAGGAATGGTGCGGAAATGAGATATCTTCCGGATGGAAATCAGATGAAAGAGGCGGACCGGTATACAATAGAAGAACTCGGTGTTCCGTCTCTTGTGCTTATGGAGAGAGCCGCCCTGCAGACAGTAGAACTTATGGAAAAGAAAGGAATCGACATGTCCAGAGTTCTGGTTGTCTGCGGAAGCGGAAATAACGGCGGCGACGGCTTCGCTGTCGCCAGGATCCTTACAGAGAAAGGACGCCGGGCGGATATCCTGTTTGTGGGAAAAGAATCGTCCATGAGCAGTGAATGCAGGAGACAGAAAGAGATCGCTGAAAAGATGGGGCTTAATATTCTGACCGAATTTCCCCGCGCCTGCTACAGCGTTGTAGTAGACGCCGTATTCGGCGTCGGATTAAGCAGGGAGATAGAAGGGAAGTACAGAGATCTCATTGAGATAATGAACAGCGCTCACGGATATAAGGTCGCGGTTGATATTCCCTCCGGCGTGTGCGCCAAAAGCGGGAAAATACTTGGTACTGCCTTCCGCGCGGATCTGACGGCTGCCATGGCATGCGTCAAAGCAGGATGCGAATTATATCCCGGGAAAAATATGGCCGGTGAAACCGAAGCGGTGCCTATCGGTATAAATCCGAAACTGTTTGACGGGAATGAAGACGTTTTATTTACTTATGACAGAACGGACATCCCGTCGCTTCTTCCTGCGCGTCCGGCGGATTCCCACAAAGGAACCTACGGAAAGCTTCTGATGATCACAGGAAGCCGCGGGATGGCCGGAGCGGCCTGCCTTGCCGCCCGCGCAGCCTATACTGCAGGCGCCGGACTGGTGCGCGTTTACACGCCGGAATCCAACAGGCAGATTATTCAGCAGAATCTTCCGGAAGCTGTTCTGACGTGTTATGAGGAATACGATGAAGAACAGCTTGACGAACTTCTCGGCTGGGCCGACGCGGTGTGCATCGGATGCGGTATTGGAACGGACGCGACAGCGGAAAAAATGCTTGTCGGCACTCTGAGTAAAGCAGAGGTTCCCTGTGTGGTTGACGCGGACGGCATAAATCTGCTTGGCAGGCATCGTGAACTTCTGGAACAGACCGGCGGGGATCTGATCCTGACGCCGCATATCATGGAGATGTCCCGGCTGACCGGCATCCCGGCGTCTGATATAAAGGAGAACCGCCTGGATATTTTAAGGCATGCTTCAGATAAATGCGCCGCCGTATGGGTGCTTAAAGACAGCAGAACAATAGCGGCGCAGAAAGGCAGACATCCCTTTATTAATCTTGCGGGCAACAGCGCGATGGCAAAAGCGGGTTCCGGGGACGTGCTGGCAGGCGTTATTTCCGGCCTTCTGGCTCAGGGCGCAGCCCCGTTTGAAAGCGCGGCGCTTGGAGTGTATCTCCATGCCTGCGGCGGAGATGAGAGCAGAGAGCGGCTGGGAAGTTACAGCGTCCTGGCCGGCGACCTGATCAGAGGGATACAGGAATGCATAAAAAAAGCTGAGGAGCAGAAAAAGAAATGAAAGAATACAATAGAGTATACGCAAAAATAGATCTTGACGCCGTCGCATATAATATGGAACAGATGAAAAACAGAATCGGAGAAGGCGCCAGACTGATCGCTGTTATAAAGACCGACGGGTACGGACACGGGGCAGTGCCGCTGGCGGAGATGTTTGAAACATTTGATTACGTATGGGGGTACGCGGTTGCAAGTCTGGATGAGGGAATCGTTCTGAGAAAGCACGGCATAAAAAAACCGGTTCTTGTTCTGGGATGTGTATTTCCGGACCAGTATGACGACATGATCCGAAATGAAATCCGCGCCGCCGTATACACAGAAGAGATGGCGCGGGATATGGCCGAAAGAGCAGAAAAAGCAGGGACAAAGGCTATGCTTCACATCAAGGTGGATACCGGAATGGGCAGAATCGGCTTCCCTGTGTCGGAAGAGAGCGCCGACGCCATTGCGCGGATCAGCCGTTTCTCCGGCGCGTATATTGAAGGGATGTTTACACATTTCGCAAAAGCCGACGAGGCTGACAAAACATATACGTATGAACAGCACAGAAAATTTATGTGGATGAAGGAACAGATGGAAAAACGAAACGTGGATATCCGCTATTACGACTGTGACAACAGCGCCGGAATTATTGATTTCCCGGATATGAAACATGACCTGGCGAGAGCCGGAATATCCACATACGGCATGTATCCTTCGGATGAAGTTGATAAGAAAGCGGTTGCGCTCAAACCGGCCCTGTCTCTGATCAGTCATGTGGCGTTTGTAAAGACAGTGGAGCCCGGCACAGCCATCAGCTACGGAGGGACATTCGTTGCGCAGAAGAAAATGCGCGTGGCGACGATTCCTGTCGGATACGGGGACGGATATCCCCGGTCGCTTTCCAGTAAAGGAGAGATCCTGATTCACGGAAAGCGCGCCCGTATACTCGGAAGAATATGTATGGATCAGTTTATGGTTGACGTAACAGATATTCCCGGGACAAAATTTATGGATCAGGCAGTCCTTGTGGGACGCGACGGAGACGAAGAAGTTTCTGTGGATGAACTTGCGCGGCTCAGCGGCAGATTTAATTATGAATTTGTCTGCTGCCTGGGAAAACGCATCCCGAGAGTTTATGTGAAAAATGGAATAATCGTAAGACAGACGGACTGTTTTGAATAGCCAGTAAAATAATGAAGTCTGATTCGGCCGGCTGAATACATCCGAAAAAAATGGAAATACTGAAGTATGCTTCTTTATATGAAAGAGAAGAACGCAAGTATGAAACAGAAATCGGAGTGTGAAAAGTTGAATATCAGACGAGGAGATATATATTATGCGGATCTGAGCCCGGTAGTCGGATCGGAGCAGGGCGGAATCCGGCCGGTTCTCATTATTCAGAACAACGTGGGAAACAGACACAGCCCGACCGTGATCTGCGCGGCGGTTACATCAAAGATGAATAAAGCAAAACTGCCCACGCATATTGAGATCAGCGCCGGTGATTATAAAATCGTAAAGAATTCCGTGATTCTGCTGGAACAGATCCGAACAATTGATAAACAGAGACTCAGAGAGTATGTCTGTCATATCGATCCGGATATGATGAGGAACGTCGACCGGGCTATTCGTGTCAGTCTGGAGCTTCCTACATAGACTGCTTTACAGAATCTGAAAAGAATGATAGAATTGAAAAGTATGCAGCGCGGCCGGCATATTTTCGACGCCGGCCTGAAATGAGAGAAAAAGAAAAGAGGAGAAATACAACATGTCAGGACATTCAAAATTTGCCAACATTAAACATAAGAAAGAAAAAAATGATGCGGCAAAAGGGAAGATTTTTACTAAAATCGGCCGCGAACTGGCGGTTGCCGTAAAAGAAGGAGGCGGAGCCGATCCGGCGAACAACAGCAGACTCCGCGACGTTATAGCCAAAGCAAAGGCAAATAATATGCCGAATGACACAATTGAAAGAAATATTAAGAAAGCGGCAGGAGAAGGATCCGCAGACAACTATGAACACATTACATACGAGGGATACGGACCGAACGGTACTGCGATTATCGTTAAAACGCTTACAGACAATAAAAACAGAACAGCATCCAATGTGAGAAACGCATTTACAAAAGGGTGCGGCAATGTGGGCACGCCGGGCTGCGTATCTTTTATGTTTGACGAAAAAGGACAGATATTTGTAGCAAAAGAAGACTGCGACATGGATCCGGACGAACTGATGATGCTCGCTCTGGACGCAGGCGCCGAAGACTTTGTGGAAGATGAGGAGAGTTACGAGATCCTTACCGCGCCGGAGTCATTCAGTGATGTGCGGCTGAAACTGGAAGAAGAGGGCATCGCCATGGCGGAAGCCGAGGTGACGATGATTCCTCAGACATACGTTGAGCTGACAAGCGAGGAAGATATCAAGAACATCCAGAAAACCCTGGATCTGCTGGAAGAGGACGATGACGTCCAGGATGTATATCACAACTGGAACGAATAAAGGAGTACATGATGGAGAAAGAAGTTCTTCGTGAACGGCTGACTGCTGTATTTCAGGAGACGCTGAGCTGTAAATTCAGAAAAAAACATTACGCTTCGGATATGGAAGCCATGATGAAAAAACACGGAAGTTTTCTGCAGGAGACGATTCAGGAATGTGAAACTTCTGAAGAGGTGAAAGAGTTTGTCGTATCGTGCATACCGGAATTTGCTCTTTCCAGACTTGAAAAAATCTCTTCAAAAAGAAAACGGGAAATCGCCGCGTTTGAGTATAACCTCAACATGGTCGCGTATTTTCTTCCGCTTCTCGGAGAAACCGAATCGGAAAGCAAAGATGAACTGATCGGCCGGATAACGGAATTATGGAATAAAACGATACCCGACGCCAAAATCGCCTATTCAAATTATGAAAATATAAGAAACGGCTTCCGAAGGAGCGTTTTCTGCTATATTACGACAGCGGTCTGCCAGAGCCTGGGAAGACCGGACGACTGCTATGAACTGAATACACTGCGAAGCTACCGGGACAATTATCTGCTGTCTACAGAGGAAGGCAGAATGCTGGTAGATGAATATTACAATATTGCTCCGACGATCGTAAAGAGAATTGACAGGCAGCCGGATTCCGATACAATATACAGAGACATATGGAATACTTATTTAAGCCCGTGCATTGCGATGATTGAAAACGGAGAAAATGAAAAATGCAGGGAGCTTTACAGCAGCATGGTCAGAAAACTTGAGGCACAATATTTATACTTACAGGAGGGATAAGAGATGAGCAGCTACAAGATCGAGACAAAATGTATCCAGTCCGGATATGAGCCGGGAAACGGGGAGCCGAGAATTCTTCCCATTTATCAGAGCACAACTTTCCGTTATACTTCCAGCGAACAGATGGGAAGGCTTTTTGATCTGGAAGAATCGGGCTATTTCTATACCCGTCTTCAGAATCCTACAAATGACGCCGTTGCGGCAAAGATCTGTGATCTGGAAGGCGGAGTGGCGGCCATGCTTACATCTTCCGGACAGGCGGCCAATTTCTACGCAATTATGAACATCGCGCAGGAAGGCGACCATATTGTATGCGCCTCCGCTCTCTACGGCGGTACATACAACCTGTTTGCGCATACGATCAGAAAGATGGGCGTGAAAGCGACTTTTGTAGATCCGGACTGTACGCCGGAAGAACTGGACGCGGCGTTCTGCGAAAATACAAAGGCTGTTTTCGGCGAGACAATCGCAAATCCGGCTCTTGTGGTTTTTGATTTCGATAAATTTGCCTCGGCGGCGCATAAGCACGGCGTGCCGCTGATTGTAGACAATACTTTCGCGACGCCGGTTAACTGCCGGCCGTTTGAGTGGGGCGCGGATATCGTAACCCATTCCACGACAAAATATATGGACGGTCACGCGGCATGTGTCGGAGGTGCGATTGTAGACAGCGGCAATTTTGACTGGGCTGCGCACGCGGATAAATTCCCGGGACTCACAACGCCGGATGAGACATATCACGGGATTGTGTATACAGAAAAATTCGGAAAAGGCGCGTACATTACGAAAGCTACGGCTCAGCTTATGCGCGATCTCGGCTCAATTCAGTCTCCGCAGAACGCGTTCCTTCTGAACATCGGGCTCGAGACGCTTCATCTGAGAGTGCCGAGACACTGCGGAAACGCTATTAAGGCGGCGCGTTATCTTCAGAACCACGAAAAGGTGGCATGGGTGAGATGTCCGTCTCTTCCCGGAGACAAGTATTATGATCTCGCGCAGAAATACATGCCGGATGGCACATGCGGCGTAATTACGTTTGGCCTGAAAGGCGGACGCGACGCTGCGGTTGAGATGATGGACAGACTGAAATTGATCGCGATTGTTACACATGTGGCGGACGCAAGGAGCTGTGTATTGCACCCGGCAAGCCATACGCACCGTCAGATGAACGACCAGGAGCTTATCGAGGCCGGAGTTCAGCCTGATCTGATCCGCTTCAGTGTCGGAATTGAAAACGCCGAAGACATTATTGCCGATCTGGAACAGGCATTAAGTTAAATAAAACGGTATGGATGTATACAATTTGCATCCATACCGTTTTTGCATAAAAAATGCGCTTCCGATTCATACTGATTTATATCAGTGAAAAGGAGGAAGAAAAATGCCGGAGACAGAAGAAAACAAAATAAATGAATTGCCTGAAAGTGAAGGAAAAGAAATCAGGGAGACAGGCTCGCTGAAATTACAGGGGAAAAAAGAAGGATACAGAATCCGTCTGCTGACAATTATAGGCGAGATAGAAGGACATGAAGCTGTATCGGGAAATACAAAAGCAACAAAATATGAACATCTGCTTCCTATGCTGGCGGAGGCGGAAGAGGATGATGAGACTGAGGGGGTGCTGATTCTCCTGAATACGCTCGGCGGCGACGTGGAGGCCGGGCTGGCCATTGCGGAAATGATCGCCTCACTTAGTAAACCGACCGTGTCTCTTGTTCTCGGAGGGAGTCATTCCATCGGAGGCCCTCTGGCGGTTTCGGCGGACTATTCATTTATTGTTCCTACCGGGACAATGATTGTCCATCCGGTACGTTCTAACGGCATGTTTATCGGAGTAATACAGAGCTACCGCAACATGGAGAAAACCCAGGACAGGATTGCAGGATTCATCGCCTCGCACTCCGGAATCACACAGAAACGTCTCCTGGAACTGATGCTTGATTCCACACAGCTTGTAAAAGATGTGGGAACCATGCTGGAAGGAGAGGAGGCGGTCAGAGAAGGTCTGATCGATGAGGTCGGCGGGATCAGCCACGCATTTAAAAAACTGCATGAACTGATAGATGAAAGAAGGAAAAGAAAGCAATGATTTATGTCCGATGGAAAACTGAGGAAAATTTGTAATGACACAATTTTTAATTAATGATATACTAGATATAGTATGTGTAATTACTAAGGGGGAATTATATGGCGGCTAAACAGACAAAAAGAAAGAAAACAACAGGAAGAACGCCAAAAAACAAACAGCAGAATCAGAAAATCAGAGGGGAGATTGTTATTCTGATCACACTTGCCGTATGCATTCTGCTTGTCCTGAGCAATTTCGGCGCGGGTGGAATCGTCGGTGAGACGGTTTCATCTGTATTGTTCGGTCTTTTCGGCGCAATGGCGTATATACTTCCGTTTGCTGCTTTCGGCATTACCGCATTTCAGGTTTCAAACAGAGGAAATGCGCATGCATACATAAAAATTGCGGCGGGAATCGTTTTATTTCTTATTCTTACAGCGATTTTCGAACTTATTTTTCATCAGTATGAGGCAGGCACATCGATTCTGGATTACTATCATATGTCGAGCGTACATAAAAATGCCGGCGGCCTGTCAGGCGGATGTATTGTTTCCATCTTCTGCCCGCTGATCGGAGTGATCGGAACTTATGTCGTTCTTTTTATATTATGTATTATCTGCGTAATTCTTATTACAGAAAAATCTCTGCTCGCTCCGCTGGGAGAAAAAAGCAGACATGCCTGCGAAGAAGCCAGAAAGAAATATCAGGCAGGAGCAGAAGCAAGGGCAAAACACAGAGCGGAGAAGAAACAGAGGGAAGAGAGCAGACAGCGGGTAAAAACGTACGATATCTCAGACAGAAGGAAGAATAACAAAGTTTCCGGCGTGTCTTTCGCGACGACCCTCCTTTCAGACGGAAAAGACGGAAAGAAAAACGGTCGGAGAAAATCTCCGGAAGTTCATGAGATTATACCGCAGCAGGAAGAGGAAAACACAGAAAACAGCAGAAGTTTTGATGATTTTGTAATAAACAGAGCGCCGGATCCCCTCCCGGATATGCCGGAGCCTGATCCACGGAGCGAAAGTTTCAGCCCGGAGAAGGAAGAACTTCCGTTTTCTGAAAACAAAGATTCTGAAGCAGCGCAGAAGAGCACGCGCAGAAATACCAGACAGGAAGCCGGCGAAGTTGCGGCGGAAGCTGCGAATGTGGCGGATATTGTCCGCAGGGAGGAAGAGAAGCCGCGCAGGATTTATCACACGCCGCCGCTTTCTCTGCTGAAGAGAGGCAAAAAGACCGGCGGCGATTCGGATTCGCATCTGCGCGCCACCGCTTTGAAACTGGAGCAGACGCTGCAGAATTTCGGCGTAGGCGTACATGTGACAAATGCCAGCTGCGGGCCTTCTGTAACACGGTATGAACTGCAGCCCGAACAGGGGGTCAAGGTCAGCCGCATCGTAGGACTGGCGGATGATATCAAACTTAATCTTGCTGTCGCGGATCTGAGAATTGAAGCGCCCATTCCCGGCAAAGCAGCAGTTGGAATCGAGGTGCCAAACAGCGAAAACACGGCTGTTATGCTTCGGGATCTGCTTGAATCAAAAGAATTTAAAACAAGCGCTTCACCGATTACTTTCGCGGTCGGCAAGGATATCGCGGGGAAAGTCGTGGTCGCTGATATTGCGAAGATGCCGCATCTTCTTGTGGCCGGGGCAACCGGTTCCGGGAAATCCGTATGCATTAACACTCTGATTATGAGTATTATTTATAAGGCCGATCCGGACGACGTAAAACTGATCCTTGTTGATCCGAAAGTTGTGGAACTGAGCGTATACAACGGTATTCCCCATCTCATGATCCCGGTCGTCACAGATCCGAAAAAGGCGGCGGGGGCGTTAAACTGGGCTGTCGCTGAGATGGAAAAGAGATACAAGCTTTTTGCAGAGTACAACGTAAGAGATCTGAAAGGATTTAACGAGAAAGTACAGAACCATGAGACAGGGGAAGATATTGTAAAGAAGCTTCCCCAGATTGTAATTATAATTGATGAGCTCGCGGATCTTATGATGGTCGCGCCGGGCGAAGTGGAGGGCGCGATCTGCCGGCTTGCCCAGCTGGCCAGAGCTGCAGGCCTTCACCTCATTCTCGCAACGCAGAGGCCTTCCGTCAACGTAATTACCGGCCTCATTAAGGCTAATATGCCGTCGCGGATCGCGTTTTCCGTGTCATCCGGAGTGGATTCCAGAACCATTATCGATATGAACGGCGCGGAAAAACTGCTGGGAAAAGGCGACATGCTTTTCTATCCGTCGGGATATCCGAAGCCGGTGCGCGTCCAGGGGTCTTTTGTGTCGGATAAGGAAGTACAGGCGGTAGTGGATTATCTGATCAGCAATAACGGAAACGCATCATATAATGACGAGCTGGAAGAGCATATGAACGCGGAGCTCTCCGCACCGGTTCCGGGAACAGCGCCGGAAGGCGGATCGGAGTACGATGCATATTTTACAGAAGCGGGAAAACTGATCATAGACAAAGAAAAAGCGTCCATCGGCATGCTGCAGAGGATGTTTAAGATCGGCTTCAACAGAGCCGCGAGAATTATGGATCAGCTTGCCGAGGCAGGCGTGGTCGGACCTGAGGAAGGGACAAAACCGCGCAAAGTTTTAATGACAAAGGATGAGTTTGAACAGTACCTGGCTGAACAGACGGAAAGCCGGAAATAAGGAGGATAAATATTTATGAAGTCAGATATACAGATCGCTCAGGAAGCAGTAATGGAGCCAATCGGAAAGGTTGCCGGAAGAATCGGGATCTCGGAGGATGAACTCGAATTTTACGGAAAATATAAAGCAAAGCTTTCCGATGAACTGTGGGAGAGGGTAAAAGATAATGAAAACGGAAAACTTGTTCTTGTTACGGCAATCAACCCCACGCCTGCCGGAGAAGGAAAAACGACAACGACCGTAGGCCTGGGAGACGCGATGACCAAACTGGGTAAAAAGACGCTGATTGCCCTCCGTGAGCCTTCGCTCGGCCCGTGTTTCGGAATCAAGGGCGGAGCGGCCGGGGGCGGATATGCCCAGGTAGTTCCGATGGAAGATCTCAACCTTCATTTTACCGGAGATTTTCATGCCATTACATCAGCGAACAATCTTCTGGCGGCAATGCTGGACAATCACATCCAGCAGGGAAATGAGCTCGGAATCGATCCGAGACAGGTTGTGTGGAAGAGATGTCTGGATATGAATGACCGGGTGCTCAGAAACATTGTAGTCGGGCTTGGGAACAAAATGGACGGCATGGTGAGAGAGGATCATTTCGTAATTACGGTGGCGTCCGAAATTATGGCGATTCTTTGTCTTGCGGAAAATCTGACGGATCTGAAAAAGAGGCTTGGCCGTATTATCGTAGCATATAATTTTAAAGGCGAGCCCGTCACGGCTGATGACCTTAAAGCGACCGGCGCGATGACGGCGCTTTTAAAAGACGCCATTAAACCAAACCTGATTCAGACGCTGGAGCACACGCCGGCTCTCGTCCACGGAGGTCCGTTCGCCAATATCGCGCATGGATGCAACAGTGTGCGCGCGACTAAGATGGCGCTTAAGATGAGCGATATTACAATAACAGAGGCAGGATTCGGAGCGGATCTGGGAGCTGAAAAATTCTTTGATATTAAATGCCGTCTGGCCGGACTGAAGCCGGACGCAGTTGTTTTGGTTGCAACTGTCCGTGCTTTGAAGTATAATGGTGGAGTTGCGAAGTCGGATCTCGGTAAAGAAAATCTTGACGCTCTCGCAAAAGGAATTGTTAATCTTGAAAAACATATTGAAAACATACAGAAATACGGTGTGCCTGTAATTGTCACCCTGAATTCTTTTGTAACGGATACTCATGCGGAAAATGAATATATTCGCAGATTCTGTGAGGAAAGAGGCTGCCGTTTCGCACTCTCGGAAGTGTGGGAGAAAGGCGGAGAAGGCGGAACCGCGCTTGCCGGAAAAGTGCTGGAAACACTGGAGACGGAAGAAAGCCGTTTCCATACGCTTTATGATGACAAACTTACAATCGAAGAGAAGATTCACAGCATTTCCACCGAGATTTACGGAGCGGACGACGTTGTCTATGAGCCGGCGGCAAAAAAACAGCTGGCGAAAATCGCTGAGATGGGCTTCTCAGAATTTCCGGTATGCATGGCCAAAAATCAGTATTCACTTTCTGATGACGCCAAAAAACTGGGGCGGCCTTCCGGATTTGTTATCCATGTGCGCGAAGTTTATGTGAGCGCCGGCGCGGGATTTGTTGTCGCTCTGACCGGAGCTGTCATGACGATGCCCGGACTGCCGAAAGTACCCGCAGCGAACGGAATAGATGTTACGGAAGACGGTAAGATTACAGGACTGTTCTGATAAAAGGAGAAATAAATGGCACGGTTAATTGACGGAAAGGAAATTTCAAAGCAGATTAAGGACGAATTAAAAGAGGAAGTCGGCAGACTGAGCAGAAAAGGCGTTAAGATATGTCTCGCCGTAATACAGGTCGGAAAAGATCCTGCTTCATCTGTTTATGTAAACAATAAGAAAAAAGCGTGCGCGTATATCGGAATTGACTCCAGGGCATACGAACTTCCCGAGAATATATCGGAGGAAGAACTGGTCGGTCTGGTCGAAAGACTTAATGCGGATGACAGTGTAAACGGAATACTTGTGCAGCTTCCGCTTCCGGCGCACATCGATGAAGACAGAATCATCCGGACTATCTCTCCGGATAAGGATGTAGACGGCTTCCATCCGGTCAGTGTCGGAAGGCTCTGGCTTGGTGAAAAGGGATTTGTTTCCTGCACTCCCGCAGGGATTATCGAGCTTCTGAAACGTTCCGGCGTGGAAATCGAAGGAAAAGAGTGCGTGATTGTCGGCAGAAGCAATATTGTCGGCAAGCCTATGGCAGCGCTTCTTCTCCGGGAAAACGGCACAGTAACCGTGACGCATTCCAGAACAGAAGATCTGAAAGAGGTTACAAAAAGGGCTGATATTCTGATCGTTGCAATCGGAAAGAAAGAGTTTATCACTTCAGAGTATATAAAAGAAGGCGCAGTTGTTATTGACGTGGGCATCCACCGGGATGAGAATAATCATCTCTGCGGGGACGTGAATTTCACCCAGGCGGAGCCTCTTGCGTCAGCCATCACTCCGGTTCCCGGAGGAGTAGGGCCGATGACTATCGCCATGCTGATGAATAACTGCGTGGAAAGTGTGCGCAGTCAGGAGGAGTCATGATGAAATGTTTGCGCTGCGGGGCAAATATTCCGGATGATCAGATGCGATGTCCTGAATGTGGAACTGAAGTCCAGATCGTTCCGGATTATAATCCGCTGGATGATGTGCTGGCAAGAGAAGTCAAAGGCTCTGTTGAAGGGGCGACAAGACAGATCCGGCCCAGCGATGTCAGAAAATATAACAGAAAACCCGGAACAGGGCAAAGTGTGAATTCCACCAGAGTCATACGGCCGGGAGAGCTTGAACGCATTCGTGAAAAACGTGCGCTGCCGGACAGCCGTCCGGAGCAGAAAAAAATCACAAGAAATACATTAGACGAGCGGCGGCACCGGCAGCAGATCCGAAAAAGAGAAGCCGCAAGAAGGCGCAGAAGGAATTTTCTGATTACGCTGTTTCTGCTTCTCGTGCTGGTGGCGGCGGGAATTTATGTCGCATATCAGAATTCTTATACGGGCATGATGAAAAAAGGATACAGCCAGCTTGAAGCCGGCAGCTACGAGCAGGCGGAAGAATACTTCAACCGTGCGGTCAGAAAAGACAAGTCAAGGGCAGAGGCCTATGTCGGTCTTGCGGAAATCAGCATCAGACAGAATGACCTTTCTTCCGCGGAAGAGGTGTTTTTGTCCGCTCTTGGAAGTCAGCCCGGAAATGCCGGACTTTATGAAGCGATTATTGAATTCTATATGGATACCGAACAGCCGGAGAAGATCTCTCCTCTTCTTGAAGACTGCAGCGATACGTCTGTATTGAAGGCTGTGTCAGATTATATATCGTCCGCACCGGTATTCCGTCCGGAAAAAGGAACATATTCGGAAGTACAGCAGATAGAGATCACATCTGATACCGGAGGTACGATTTATTATACGACAGACGGCACAGATCCGGATATATCCGGCAAAGGCGGCAGCACAGAAAAATATAAGGAACCTGTCCTTCTGCAGGATGAAGGAACCGTGGAAATCCGTGCGGTTGCGGTAAACGATAAAGGGATACCGAGCGTTGTCTCATCCAGCAAATATACGATAGAATTTCCGATCGCAGACGCTCCGGCCGTCAATCCGGCAACCGGACAGTACACGGAGCCGACGCAGATTACGATTATTGTTCCGGACGGCTATACGGCGTATTATACGATGGACGGGTCAACGCCCACAGCTGAGTCGGAGAAATATACCGGCCCTGTCGATATGCCGCAGGACGGGCAGATTATAACATTCAATGCCGTACTTATTAACAACAGCAATGGAAAGGCAACGGACGTTACGACCAGAAGCTATATAACAAGAGCACAATAATAACATAACAGATTGTTTACTGAACTCACCTTGCATTCTGATTTTCAGAGAGGTATAATATCTGTGTCATAAAATAACAACATAAAAGGAGATGCTGAACATGAGCAGATTTTGTTTACCGCGTGATATTTATCACGGAAAAGGATGCCTGGAAGAACTGAAAAATTTAAAGGGCAGTAAAGCGATGTTAGTTGTCGGCGGCGGTTCCATGAAACGCCAGGGATTTCTTGACAGAGCTGTAAACTACCTGAAAGAAGCTGGAATGGAAGTACAGGTTTTCGAGGGGGTTGAACCGGATCCGTCTGTCGAGACAGTTATGAAAGGCGCTGAAGCGATGCGCGCTTTTGAACCGGACTGGATCGTATCCATGGGCGGAGGATCACCGATCGACGCCGCAAAGGCTATGTGGGCATTTTACGAGTATCCGGAGACTTCTTTTGAAGATCTCTGCACACCGTTTAATTTCCCGGAGCTGAGACAGAAAGCAAAATTTGCCGCAATTCCGTCAACATCAGGAACAGCGACAGAGGTTACCGCGTTTTCCGTTATAACAAACTATCAGACAGGGGTAAAATATCCGCTGGCTGACTTTAATATTACGCCGGACGTGGCGATTGTTGATCCGGATCTGGTATCCGGCCTTCCGGTAAAACAGGTTGCCTATACAGGCATGGACGCGCTTACACATGCGATTGAAGCGTATGTGTCCACGCTCCACGGACCGTTTACCGATCCGCTTGCGCTGCAGGCAATAGAGATGGTTCTGGACTATCTTCCGGCGTCTTATAACTGCAATATGGATGCAAGAGAGCAGATGCACTATGCGCAGTGCCTTGCCGGAATGGCATTTTCAAATGCTCTTCTCGGAATCGTTCATTCAATGGCGCACAAAACAGGAGCCGCGTTCTCTACCGGACATATTCCGCACGGATGTGCGAACGCGATTTATCTTCCGTATGTAATCGCATACAACGCGAAGGATCCGACCGCTGCAGGCCGCTATGCTGAAATCGCGCGCAGGATGGGTCTTGAAGGGACTTCAGAACAGGCTCTTATCAACAGCCTGAGAGAGAAGATCAATGAATTTAACACGAAACTGAATATTCCTAAGACACTCAGAGAATTCGGAATTGATGAGAACGAATTCAAAGAAAAAGTTTCCAGGATCGCCGAACTGGCGGTAGGAGATGCGTGCACAGGTTCCAATCCGCGCGCAATCGACCCGGCAGCGATGGAAAAACTTCTTACATGCACATATTATGGAACAGAAGTAGATTTCTGACCGGCGGCACACAGAAATTTAATACTGACAGCTTTGAAAAGGGACAGGCACAGTTTCACGTGCGGTCCCTTTTCTTCTTGATATTGCGTCTTTTATAGCGTATTATTAAAAAAGGGCAGTTTTACAAGGAGGAATATCATGTATAAGATAGTAAAAGCAGAAAAACTGGCGGATAAGATCTTTCTTATGGACGTGCATGCGCCGCGTGTGGCGGGGCACTGTCAGCCGGGTCAGTTTGTTATTGTAAAAATGGATGAAAAGGGAGAAAGAATCCCTCTGACAATTTGCGACTATGACAGAGAGGCCGGAACGATCACAATTGTTTTTCAGGAAGTCGGCGCGTCTACAACAAAGATGAGCAGCTTAAAGGAAGGAGATTATTTCCGGGATTTCACCGGACCGCTCGGATGTCCTTCCGAGTTTATCCATGAAGACCCGGAAAGTCTGAAAAACAGAAAGATTCTGTTTGTAGCGGGAGGCGTCGGCGCGGCTCCTGTGTATCCGCAGGCAAAATGGCTGAAAGAACGAGGAATAGATGCCGATGTAATCGTGGGCGCCAAGACAAAGGACATGCTCATTCTGGAAGATGAGATGAAGGCTGTAGCCGGAAACTATTATCCGTGTACAGATGACGGCTCATACGGACATGCAGGCATGGTTACAACCAAAATCGAAAAACTTGTGGAAGAAGGCAGAAAATATGATGTCTGTGTGGCGATCGGTCCGATGATTATGATGAAATTTGTCTGTCTTCTGACAAAGAAACTCGGGATCCCGACTGTCGTCAGCATGAATCCGATTATGGTCGACGGCACAGGCATGTGCGGAGCCTGCCGCCTTCAGGTAGGTGACGAGATTAAGTTCGCGTGCGTGGACGGCCCGGAATTTGACGGACATCTGGTGGATTTCGACCAGGCAATGAAAAGAAGCCAGATGTATAAAACGGAAGAAGGAAGAGCAATGCTGAAGCTTCAGGAAGGCGACACGCACCACGGCGGATGCGGACATTGTGGAGGTGACGAATAATGGCTGATATGTTGAAAAAAGTACCTGTCAGAGAACAGGATCCGAAAGTACGCGCTGCGAATTTTGAGGAAGTATGCTTCGGTTATAATATGGAAGAAGCAATGGAAGAAGCGCAGAGATGCCTCAACTGCAAAAATGCAAAATGCATCAAAGGATGTCCGGTATCTATTGATATCCCCGGATTTATTCACCAGGTTAAAGAAGGCAATATAGAAGAAGCATATAAAGTAATCGGAAAATCCAGCGCGCTCCCGGCAATCTGCGGACGTGTCTGTCCACAGGAATCACAGTGCGAAGGCGTATGTATCCGCGGAATCAAAGGAGAACCCGTATCCATCGGAAAACTGGAGCGGTTTGTGGCGGATTACGCGCTGGAGCATGATATTAAGCCTCAGGGCGCGGATAAAATGAACGGCCATAAAGTGGCTGTAATCGGTTCGGGGCCGTCCGGTCTGACATGCGCAGGCGATCTGGCAAAGATGGGGTATGACGTAACGGTATTTGAAGCCCTTCATGAACTGGGCGGCGTGCTTGTATACGGAATACCGGAGTTCCGTCTCCCGAAACAGAAGGTTGTTGCCAGGGAAATCGAGAAAGTAAAAGAGCTGGGCGTAAAGTTTGAGACCAACGTCGTTATCGGAAAATCTACAACGATTGATCAGCTTATGGAAGACGAAGGATATGAAGCCGTGTTTATCGGCTCCGGAGCCGGACTTCCGATGTTTATGGGAATTCCGGGCGAAAACGCGAACGGTGTATTTTCGGCCAATGAGTATCTGACAAGAAGCAATCTTATGAAGGCTTTTGACGACGACTATGATACGCCGATCATTGCCGGAAAGAAAGTTGCTGTCGTCGGAGGAGGCAACGTGGCCATGGATGCAGCAAGAACGGCGCTTCGCCTGGGCGCTGACGTACATATCGTATACCGGCGCAGTGAAGCAGAGCTGCCTGCCCGTGTGGAAGAAGTGCACCATGCGAAAGAAGAAGGCGTAGTTTTTGATCTGCTGAGAAATCCGAAGAAAATAAACGTAGATGAAAATGGTAATATCAGGAGCATGACCGTAATAAAAATGGAGCTTGGCGAGCCGGATGCTTCCGGACGCAGACGTCCGATCGAAGTTCCCGGTTCCGAGTATGACATTGAGGTCGACACAGTTATTATGTCTCTTGGAACGTCTCCGAATCCTCTTATTTCATCTACCACAAAAGGGCTGGATGTAAACCGCAGAAAATGTATTGTGGCAGATGAAGAAACAGGGCGCACGTCAAAAGAGGGCGTCTATGCCGGAGGAGACGCTGTAACAGGCGCAGCTACGGTTATTCTTGCTATGGGCGCCGGCAAAGCGGGCGCGAAAGGCATTGATGAATACCTGAAAAGCAAAGAAAAATAAACGCAAAAAGGATCCTGTCTGGTTATCTTACAGACAGGATCCTTTTTGCGGATTGCACAGCGCGGAAACGGATTATTTGTAGATTCCGTTTATTACAACTTCAAATACCGCGTCTTTTCCGTTTAATTCTTCATTACCGTAATCTTCCGGGAAAGTAACGTTTACTTCCACAGTATCTCCGGGATGCGCCCCGATCAGCTGTTCCTCAAAATCATCAATAAAACGTCCGGATCCGATTGTCAGATCCGCTCCGGCGCCGTTGCTGTTTCCACCTTCGAATTCCACGCCGTCAATGGAACCCACATAGTCGATATTGACTGTGTCGCCGTCTTCTATGACGAGAGAGGTGTCAGTGGAGTAGGAAGCAGAGCTTCCGCTGTCAGTATCCGACGTATTCGAGCCGGATGTATCCGACGTTGTGTCTGTGCCGGTATCGGAAGTGCCGGATGAGTCCGGAGCCGTAAAGATTACAAGAACGGCTACCAGCGCCGCAAGCGCGAGAAGCGGAATCAGGACCGCAAGAACAGACGATATTCTTTTTCGTACAGCTTCTTTTTTCCTTTCCTGAGCTCTTCGCTGCTGCGCCATTTTTCGGTTTTCTTTTTTCATTGTTTTAACCCTCGTTTCCTGTAAATTTCTTTCTGTATTTTACAAAAAAAATATGACTAAATTGTGATTTCATTTCAAAAAATACATGTTATACTATCACTATGCCTGCAAAAGGCAGGCAGACGGCGCGAGCAACAGCCGTGCCGGACATCAGACTGGAGAATGATACTATGACGGAAAACAGAAATAATTCGGACGGAGCCGTGTTTCTTGAGAAAGTGCTTCACAAACTTGAAAACCGGCTCAATGAGATAGATAAAGATCTGGATGAAGGCCAGAAAGAAATTGAAAATATGCATGAGTATTACTGGGAAAACTATACGGAAATGGACCAGTACGGATATGAAGAATACGACAACCGGCAGGCTCTTCTTCAGCAGTCAAATGCCAATGATGAGAAGCGGAAACTGAAAAGCAGATTTGAACGGATGAAAGACGCTCCGTTTTTCGGCCGGGTGGATTTTACGTTTGAAGGAGAAGAAGAGTCTGAGTGTTTTTATATAGGAATCGCGAATTTCGCGGAACGGGCGGGAATGACGCCGCTGATCTATGACTGGAGAGCTCCTGTCAGCGGTCTTTTTTATGATTACGATAAAGGGCCGGCATCATACGAAGCGCCTGCCGGAGTAATAACCGGTGAAATCAATTCAAAATGGCAGTATAAAATCCGCGGCGGAAAGATGATTTATGCGTTTGAAAGCGACACGAAGATCGATGATGAGATTCTTAAGCAGGAACTGGGCAGCAACGGAGATGTAAAGCTGAAAAATATTGTCCGGACAATTCAGAAAGAACAAAATGAAATTATCCGTAATACAAGGGATAAAATTCTCGTAATTCAGGGAGCGGCGGGCAGCGGAAAAACTTCCGTCGCGCTTCACAGAATCGCTTACCTTCTGTATCATGACAGAGAAAGACTGAGATCATCCAATGTGCTCATCCTGTCTCCAAACAGTGTGTTTGCGGATTATATTTCCCATATTCTTCCGGAACTGGGAGAGGAAAACATCCGTGAGATGAGCTTTGATTTGTTCGCATACAGAGAGCTTAAGGATACGGCCGCAGACTGCGAAGACCGGTACGATCAGCTGGAGAGAATGATGCGGTTTCCGGATCCGGAAGCGGAAGAGAGATTCCGCTGGAAACAGTCTGAAGAATTCGCGGCGGAGGCGGAAGGATTTCTTGCGCTGGCAGAGGACAGCCTGCTGGATTTTCGAGACATTGATTTCCGTGGAATGCATCTGTCCGAGCAGGAGATTGTCCATCTTTTTTATGATAAATTTTATAACACTCCTCTCCTTAGGCGGATGGATTCCGTGATGGATTATTTTATTGACAGTTATGAGACCCTCAGAGGACGTGATATAGATGATGAGGACAGAGAACTGCTGCAAAGAAAATTTGACAGAATGTACGTGCAGAAAGATATCTATGAGATTTATAACCGGCTGATGGACTACTGCGGCCGCGACAGGCTTACGGATGTGCCTTATGAACGCAGAAAAATCCCTTATGAAGACGTATTTCCCATGCTGTATCTTAAATACCGCCTTACCGGGGAAAGCGTTCATAAAAATATAAAACACCTTGTTATTGATGAAATGCAGGACTACTCTTACCTGCAGTATCTTATTCTCGAGCGGCTCTTTCAGTGCCGCATGACGATTCTCGGGGACAGGGCGCAGACGCTGGATATGGAGCAGAGAGACGTGCTGCGTTTCCTCCCGAAAATATTCGGCAGAGAGATACGTACTGTAATTATGAATAAGAGTTACCGAAACACATGGGAAATCGCTGCGTACGCCTCGCGGATAAGCGGGATTGCTGATCTTGAACTTCTGGAAAGACACGGAAAAGAAGTGGAGGAAATCAGTTTTTCAACAGAAGAGGAAATGCTGTCCGCTATTAAGAATAAGCTGAATACAGGATCAGACGGATATGAAACCGCCGCAGTAATCACAATGACAGAGGAAGAAGCATTTGATCTCTACCGTCTGCTGTGCAACCGGGGAGTGAAGGCCTCATACGTAGACAGAAACAGTTCCGCATTCAGCAAAGGGCTGACAGTTACCACATTTTATCTTGCAAAAGGGCTGGAATATGACCAGGTGTTTGTGATCCTCGGCGCCAAAGACAATCCTTTGTCAGATCAGGCTGCGTATATAAGCGCGACGAGGGCGCTTCACGAGCTGTATATGTTTAAGACGTCAAGTACGGATATAGAAGGTGAAAGATGAAAATCACGGTAATTACGGTTGGAAAAATCAAAGAAAAATACTTAAGAGACGCGATCGCAGAGTACGCCAAGCGGCTGAGCCGCTACTGTAAGCTGGAGATCGTTGAAGTCGCCGATGAAAAGACGCCGGACCAGGCCGGCGGGACAGTGGAAGAGCAGATCCGGGATAAGGAAGGAGAACGGATCCTGAAATATATCCGTGACGATATGTATGTGATCACACTGGAGATCGGCGGGAAGATGCTTTCCTCGGAAGAGCTGGCAGATAAGATCAATATGCTTGGAATCCGGGGGCAGAGCAGCGTGGCATTTGTAATCGGCGGCTCCATCGGCTTGGGGCGGGAAGTGCTGAAACGGTCAGACTATGCGCTTAGTTTTTCAAAGATGACATTTCCTCATCAGCTCATGCGTGTGATCCTGCTGGAGCAGGTGTACCGGAGCTACAGGATCATTAACGGGGAACCATATCACAAATAAAATTAAAAGTCTGTATGGAGGATATTGAGATGGGCGATAATTTTTTGCTGAACGGGAATATACAAAAATCGTATTTTATGCTGGCCATCCCCAATGTTCTCAGTATGGTGATTACCCTTGTCTATAATCTGGCCGATACATATTTTATAGCAGCTGTAGGAAATACGGATCTGGTAGCAGGAGTATCCCTGTGCGCTCCTGTTTTAACGGTTCAGATGGCGTTTGGTAATGTGTTTGCGCAGGGTGGGTGTTCTCTGGTCTCACGTCTGCTTGGAGCGGAACAGAACGAGGATATAAAGCATGTCAGTTCACATTGCATTTATGCCGGTTATCTCATTGGAATCGTGCTTGGAATATTTTTCCTTGTGGCGGGGAAGATACTTCTTCCGCTTCTGGGGGCGGATGGCGATACCATCGGATTTGCAGGACAGTATTTTTACTGGATCGCAGCCGGATCCCCTTTTGTGACAGCCTCCTATGTATACACAAATCTGTTCAGGTCAGAAGGACTGTCTAAAGAAGCGATGCTGGGAACAGGTATTGGAGCGATTGTAAACATTATTTTGGACCCTGTTTTTATTTCAGGATTTGGAATGGGCGCCGGAGGAGCGGCAGTTGCCACCATTATCGGATATATTGTGTCGGATTTTTACTGTACTGTGGTTTTATTGAAAAAAAGCCGTCTGCTGTCTGTAAATCTGCGTTATTTCAGCATTCCGGGAACATATGGGAAACAGATTCTGGGAATAGGTATCCCGGCAGCGATCACAAATATTGTACAGAGCCTGAGTGTGGTTTTCCTGAATCAGTTTCTGCTTCCATATGGGAATATAGAGATTGCAGCAATGGGAATAGCTATGAAGACTGTTTCTATCGTGAATCTGGTAATGATCGGACTAGCTTATGGCGGGCAGCCTTTATATGGATATTTTTTCGGAGCAGGAGACAGAGATAATCTTAAGAAGTTGACGCGGTTTAATCTTGGGCTATCCGCAGGTACAGCAATCATTATGTCAGTGTTTGTCTTTACTGCTGCGGAACCTTTGATTCGTTTTTTTATGGAAGATGCTGCGATCGTACAAAGCGGGAGCCTTATGCTGCGATTGCAGGTAGTGACAATGACCTTTGCCGGGATTACACTTTTATTAACTTTGATTTTTCAGTCGGCGGGAAAGATTGGAATCTCTTTTGTATTGTCACTCGGACGCCAGGGCTTTCTTTTCCTTACAGTGTTGGTGATTGCTTCAAGGTTATTCGGTTATTACGGAGTTCTGGCATCACAGGCTTTTACTGATATGATCAGCATGGTTCTGTCCGGAGTTCTGTTTTACCGCAGTATTTATCGGAAGTGGAAATAGCAAGCTTATGAGAATGATTGAGGCTCGCAGTACTGATATTATTCAGAAATGGTTTACATATTTTTGAGTGATAATCTATTATTGTTTATTTTCATTAAATATCATTCAGATACGTTACGGAGAACCGTATCACAAGTAAGGGAGATTTGTAAGAGAGTGGGCAGATGATGTTCCGCTCTCTTTTTTGTATGAGCAAAAATAGAATGACAGGGAAATATTTAGGGTGTTATAATAGACAAAACAGCTTTACAGCCTGAAATTTTTCGGAGGTGTAATTTATGGATAAGAAACGGCTGAAACGAGTGTTGGGAGGCGCAATTCTGCTTGCCATCCTTATAACCGGTATAAGTTATAACAGCTATGTTAAGGCACACACTTTCACCCTTTCAGGCAGCGAGAGAGTGAAAAGTGAAGAGATTCAGCCTGTTAGCGGAAGCGTAAAAATTACCAGTACTGCTGATACCGATGTCGTATTTACGGATATCGAAAGCGGGGAA
>CALWKB010000073.1 GCA_944381125.1 uncultured Mediterraneibacter sp.
AAAAACTGGAGACAAACGGGGGAGTGCTTCCGTTTACGGACAAATCTGATCCGGAAGAAATCCGGCGGGAATTCGGAGTCAGCAAGGCGGCGTTCAAAAGAGGCGTGGGAAGGCTGCTGAAACAGGGGAAAATAAGGATTGCAGAGGAAGAGGGGAAACTATATAAAATCTGACGATTCTCCACTTGCGCTGTTCCGATAAATCCGAGATTAAGCTTGCAATCTCCGGAAAATCAGTTATAATAAGCAATAGGAGCGCAGAATGCCGCTCCTGGAAGTAACCGTAGTGTGAAGCTTCTTTAAGGAGGAGAAAAATGAAAGTTCAGAATATATCAGACATCGAAGGATTCTTCAAGGTTGTTGATTCCTGCAAGGGCAAGGTTGAGCTTGTGACAGGAGAGGGAGACAGACTGAATCTTAAGTCAAAGCTTTCCCAGTATGTATCTATGGCAAACATCTTTTCAAACGGAGAGATTCCGGAGCTGGAAGTGATCGCATACGAGCCGGAAGATACAGACAAACTGATTAACTTTATGATGAACGGAGCAAAATAAGATTATCAGAAGAGGTCTGAACCGAATCGGGATTCCTCGGATTGAGGATATGGACAAAAGTAATGCAGAGGGCAGTTTCCGGATGGAAACCGCCCTCTTTTGCACCTGCGGAGGATTTGGAACAGGAGGAACAGATGAGTTTTGTGCATTTGCATGTCCACACAGAGTACAGTCTGCTGGACGGATCAAATAAAATAAAAGAATATGTGTCCCGCGTAAAAGAGCTCGGCATGGACAGCGCCGCCATTACAGACCACGGCGTAATGTACGGCGTTATTGATTTTTACAGAGAAGCGAAGAAACAGGGGATTAATCCTGTGCTGGGCTGTGAAGTCTATGTGGCGCCGAACTCACGGTTTGACAGGGAGATAACAGGCGGCGACGACCGGTATTACCACCTTGTGCTTCTGGCGGAAAATAATGAAGGCTACGCGAATCTGATGAAGATCGTATCAAAAGGATTTGTCGACGGATACTATTACAGGCCGAGAGTCGACAAAGAACTTCTGAGAGAGTATCACGGCGGGATCATCGCGCTGAGCGCGTGTCTGGCCGGAGAGGTTCAGAGGTATATTGTAAAAGGGCTTTATGAGGAAGCGAAAAAGACGGCGCTCGAGTACCGGGATATATTCGGCAGGGACAATTATTTCCTTGAACTGCAGGATCACGGCATCCCGGATCAGGCGCTGGTCAACCAGCAGCTGCTGAGGATGTCCGCCGAGACGGGAATTGAGCTTGTCGCTACAAACGACGTCCACTATACTTATGCGGAAGACGCGAAGCCTCATGATATCCTGCTGTGCATCCAGACGGGGAAAAAACTTGCCGACGAAAACAGGATGCGCTATGAGGGCGGACAGTATTATGTAAAATCTCCGGAAGAGATGGAAAAACTGTTTCCCTATGCGCTGCAGGCTCTGGACAATACACAGAAAATAGCGGACCGGTGTCATGTGGAGATTGAATTCGGAGTTACAAAACTGCCGAAATACGACGTACCCGGCGGGATGACTTCCTGGGAATATCTGCAGAAGCTGTGCAGGGAGGGGCTTGAGAAACACTACCCGGATCCGTCGGATAAGCTGAAAGAACGGCTGGACTATGAACTCAGTACAATAAAGAATATGGGCTATGTGGATTATTTCCTTATCGTATGGGACTTCATCAAATATGCGAAAGACCACGGCATTGCCGTGGGGCCGGGGCGGGGGTCCGCGGCCGGGAGCATTGTGGCTTACTGCCTGGGCATTACGACGATTGATCCGATACGGTATCAGCTCCTTTTCGAACGGTTTCTGAATCCGGAGCGTGTATCCATGCCGGATATAGATGTGGATTTCTGTTTTGAGAGACGCCAGGAAGTGATCGACTATGTAGTGCGCAAGTATGGAAAAGACAGAGTTGTTCAGATTGTCACGTTCGGAACTCTGGCGGCACGGGGGGTGATCCGGGATGTGGGCCGCGTTATGGACCTGCCGTACGCGTTTGTGGACAGTATAGCGAAGATGATTCCGCAGGAACTTAATATAACGATCGACAAGGCTCTGAAGGAAAATCCCGAACTGCGCGGAACTTATGAATCAGATCCTCAGGTGAAAAATCTTATTGACATGGCAAAGAGGCTTGAAGGACTTCCGCGGCACAGTTCCATGCACGCGGCCGGAGTCGTGATCAGCCAGAAGCCGGTAGACGAATATGTGCCTCTGTCCCGCGCCGCGGACGGTTCCATCACGACGCAGTTTACCATGACAACGCTGGAAGAGCTGGGCCTTCTGAAGATGGATTTCCTGGGGCTGAGGACGCTGACGGTGATCCAGAACGCGGTCACGATGGCGAGAAAAAAAGATCCGTCTCTGGACATTGAGAAAATCAATTACAACGATGAAAGCGTTCTCAATTATATCGGAACGGGAAAGACAGACGGCGTTTTTCAGCTTGAGAGCGCGGGGATGAAAAGCTTTATGAAAGAACTTAAGCCTCACAGCCTGGAAGATGTTATCGCCGGAATTTCTCTGTACCGTCCGGGCCCTATGGACTTTATTCCTCAGTATATCAGGGGAAAGAACGACCCGGCGTCCATTACCTATGACTGCCCTCAGCTGGAACCGATTCTGAAACCGACTTACGGCTGTATCGTTTATCAGGAGCAGGTTATGCAGATTGTCCGTGATCTGGCGGGATATACTCTTGGAAGAAGCGATCTGCTCCGGCGCGCCATGTCCAAGAAAAAGGCGGACGTGATGCAGAAAGAACGGCAGATCTTTGTATACGGGGATGAGGAGAACGGCGTTCCGGGATGTATCCGGAACGGCATCGATGAGAAGACGGCAAACAAGATTTATGACGAAATGATTGATTTCGCAAAATACGCGTTCAATAAATCCCATGCCGCCGCGTACGCTGTGGTGGCGTATCAGACGGCGTGGCTGAAATATTACTATCCCGTTGAGTTTATGGCGGCGCTTATGACTTCCGTGATTGAAAACCCGTCAAAAGTGGCAGAATATATCTATGCCTGCCGCCAGATGAATATCCGTATCCTGCCGCCGGACATCAACGCGGGAGCTGCAGACTTTTCCGTGGATAGCGGAGAGATCCGCTACGGACTGGCTGCGATCAAGAGCATCGGCCGGCCGGTTATCCAGGCGCTCGTGGAAGAGCGGGAAGCTTACGGACCATACAGAAATCTTGAGGATTTTATTACAAGGCTTTCGTCAAAGGATGTGCTCAATAAAAGGGCGATAGAAAACTTTATTAAAGCAGGGGCTCTGGATACGCTGGGCGGAACGAGAAAACAGTTCATGAGCATTTATGTCAGGATTGTGGATCATGTGAACCAGGAGAAAAAGTATTCCATGGCCGGACAGATGAGTCTTTTTGATATGGCTTCAGATGATCAGAAAGAAGACTTCCTTATCCGGCTGCCGGATGTGGGCGAATACGCCAAAGAAAATCTGCTGGCGTTTGAGAAAGAAGTACTGGGAGTCTATATAAGCGGGCATCCGCTGGAGGAATATGAGGACAGATGGCGCCGGGAGATCTCTGCGACAACGGCTGATTTTCAGCCGGATGAAGAGACGGGAAGAACGAAAGTAAGAGACGGCGCAAAAGAGATCATAGGCGGCATGATTACCGACAAAACCGTGAAACATACAAAGACGAACCAGATGATGGCGTTTGTTACGCTGGAAGATCTTCTCGGGACGGTTGAGGTCGTTGTTTTCCCGAAAGATTATGAAAAGAACAGGGAGTATCTGGAAACGGACAGCAAGGTTTTCATCCGCGGCCGGGTGTCTGAGGAGGATGAAAAAGCCAGCAAACTGATCTGTGAAAAAGTAATTCCGTTTGAGCAGATCAAAAAAGAACTGTGGATTCAGTTTCCGGATAAAGCATCTTATCTCGACGAAGAAGAGATTGTCTACGGCTATCTGGCGGACTCCGAAGGAAACGACGAGGTGGTTATTTACTGCGCGAAGGAACGGGCGGTGAAGCGCTTCCCGAAAAACAGAAACATACAGATAAACCCGCAGGTGCTCGGCAGACTCATGAACCACTTTGGAGAGAGCCGTGTGAAAGTGGTTGAAAAAGCTATTGAAAACCATTTCTAAATACGGTAGAATAATCTCGGGTTTGGCATTTATCTTATTTTCAATGGAAAGGTGGGAAACAAGATGGCAGAGAACACAATGAATGAAAAAGAAAGATTTTTGGATGATATCGAAGACAGAATCCGGACAATCGGAGTTCTGACAAGCGGCGGCGACGCTCCGGGTATGAACGCGGCGATTCGCGCGGTTGTAAGAACAGCTCTTGCAAGAGGACTGAAAGTGCGCGGAATCCGCAGAGGATATCACGGACTTCTCAGGGAAGAGATTATTGATATGTCCGCGCGCGACGTATCTGATACAATTCAGAGAGGCGGTACGATTCTTCAGACTGCGCGTTGTAAATCCATGCGCACGGAAGAAGGACAGCAGAAGGCGGCCGCGATCTGTAAAAAATATGGAATTGACGGTCTGGTAGTTATCGGAGGAGACGGTTCCTTTGCCGGAGCTCAGAAGCTTGCCAATCTGGGCGTAAACACTGTAGGTATTCCGGGAACCATTGATCTTGATATTGCCTGCACCGATTATACGATCGGCTTTGACACCGCGGTAAATACGGCGATGGAAGCAATTGATAAAGTACGTGACACTTCAACGTCACATGAGCGCTGCAGTATTATTGAGGTTATGGGAAGAGACGCCGGATATCTCGCACTGTGGTGCGGTATTGCAAACGGCGCCGAGTGCATCCTGATGCCGGAGGAGCATGATTTCGACGAGGCGGCCATTGTCGCGGACATCATGGAAAACAAGAAGCGCGGTAAGAAGAATTATATTATTATCAATGCGGAAGGCATCGGAGATTCGATCAACATGGCAAAGAGAATCGAGGAAGCTACGGGCATTGAGACAAGAGCCACAATTCTCGGACACATGCAGCGCGGCGGAAGCCCCACATGTAAAGACAGAGTATACGCTTCCATTATGGGCGCGATGGCTGTTGATCTTCTCTGCCAGGGAAAGACAAACCGTGTCGTAGGATACAAGAACGGCGAGTATGTTGATTTTGATATCGAGGAAGCTCTTGCAATGAAGAAAGCGATTCCCCAGTATCAGTATGATATAGCGAAGACGCTTGCTCTTTAACCGGATCGGGGGAATCCCCGTTTTCATACCGCGCGAAGCGGTATCCGGCTGTGAGGGCAGGCAGATAAGCGGACTGCGATTATCCGCTTGAAAATGACGAATCCCGCGGCGGCTGTCTGAGACGGCCGCCGGATTCTGGTTTATCAGACGGGAGCGGCATTCTGTCAGCTTCGGCTGATCTGAATCCCGCATCCGGAAACCCGCCGGGGTTCGGGTGCGGAAAAAGGAGATTGAAAAACGTGAGTACACAGAGCAGGAAGATGGCTCCGGTAGGCGTGTTTGATTCCGGAGTAGGCGGCCTGACGGTTGCGCGGGAAATTTCCCGCCAGCTGCCGGATGAGAATATTGTATATTTTGGCGACACTGCCCGCGTTCCTTACGGCAGTAAGTCCCGGAACACAATTATCCGCTTTTCGGAGCAGATTATCCGTTTCCTGAAAACAAAACAGGTGAAAGCAATTGTAATTGCCTGCAATACAGCCAGCGCGCTTGCGCTGGACGCGGTGAGAGATGAGTTTGACATACCGATTATGGGAGTGGTCGTTCCGGGAGCAAGAGCGGCTGTGGAGGCGACCAGAAACCGTAAAGTCGGAGTTGTAGGGACAGACGCCACTGTGCAGAGCGGCATGTACACCAGAGTTATTCACGGGATGGACCCGGATATCACCGTAATAGAGAAAGCATGTCCTCTTTTCGTGCCTCTTGTGGAGGAAGGATTTAAGGAACATAAGGTGACGCAGGAGATAATCGAGTATTATCTCGAATCAATGCGGAATACGGATATTGACGCAATGATTCTGGGCTGCACCCACTATCCTCTGCTGCGGTCCAAAATCCGTGCATATATGGGTGAGAAGATACAGATTGTCAACCCGGCTTATGAAACGGCGATGGATCTTAAGAAACTTCTCAGTGAAAAGGATATGGCAAACGAAGGCGGGGAAGGACGGCACAGCAGGTATTCCTTTTATGTGAGCGACGCTGCGGAAAAATTCCGCAGGTTCGCGAATACAGTGATGCCTTTTGACGTGCCTACGACAAATGTTGTAAATATCGAGGAATATTAAGATATGACAAAAGATGTATTAGTCAGCATCTCCGGACGCCATATTGATATTATGTCGGAGGCGGATGAAAATACGGAGGCTCTGGAAACCGGGGCAGATACGGTTGAAGTTGTGACTCCGGCAAGTTATTACTGCAGAGACGGAAGGCATTATATTATCTATGATGAAGTGCTGGAAGGAATGGCGGGAACGATAAAGAACAGGATCAAGATTACCGGGACGGACACGGTTGAAATCGTAAAGAGCGGTCTGTCCAGTTCGCATATGATTTTTGAAAAAAACAGGAAGAACCTGACTTATTACCGCACGCCGTACGGGCAGATGCTGATAGGAGTAAATACGAGAAATATGGAAGTCAGCGTGGACGACGACAGGATTAACGTGTCGGTTGATTACGAACTTGACGTCAATCATGAGCCGCTGGCGGACTGTAAAATAAAACTGGATATTATTTCAAAGAACAGCGGGGAATTTTCCGTCCTCAGCTGATATGTAAACGGGCGCGGAGATTGCCGCGCATAAAAAAAGATGTTGAAAATCTGCAGTTTTCATCCAGATTTTCAACATCTTTTTATTTCTTCCTGAAACGGGAGAAAAATCCTTTTTTCTTTTTCTGCGGAGCCTCGATGGAACCGCCGCGTACGCTTTTGATTCCGGTTATGTAAAGACCGCTGACGACAGCCTTGATCTCTTTCTTGACCGGGATTACGTCAAAAACGCGGGCGTCGCACATCAGAGTCATAATTCTCGGACCGACCTTTGCCTTGACAACGGGAACTTTTGCCCGCCTGAGATATTTCGGTGTATTTTCCATAACCACTGCGGGAAGTCCGGCGTCTCTGAGCTTTAGTTTCTTTTTGTCAATGATCAGCATGCTGACAGTCTGGGCGGCGGCGTCTAACTGTTCTTTCTGCTCCGCCTGCTTTTTCTCGGCTTTTTTGCCGAGGAAGTACAGTACGATGCATGCCACAGCCAATACGACAACGATTACGATCATTGTAATCAAAAGTGGATTCACAACAAACCCTCCTAAACCTTTATTTTTTGCTGTTATGCTTGTAGTATTGTACCATTGTTTTTTGCGATGCGCAAGTAATTGAGGGATTTTAGGGGTTACTTTTCACCGGGAAAACGAGTATACTGTGTATAGCGGCTTTTTATCAGACGGGGAGGAGACTTCCGTGTCAGGAAGCGAGGACGGTCCTGAGATGATAAGCCGGCAGGCGGCATCTGCCGCATAAAACGAAGGAGCATCGACTATATGGCAGAAATGATTTGGAGCGGGATGACGGCGGCTTTTGATTTTATCATGGACAACCTGGTCATCATAAATATCTTTCTTTCGCTTATTATTGTATTCTTCCAGAGAAGATCACCGCAGACAGTATGGACATGGCTTCTTCTGCTGTATTTTATACCGATTCTCGGTTTTGTTCTTTATCTTGTTATCGGACAGGATTTTCATAAGAGCAGAATGTTTAAGACAAAAGAAATTGAGGGCGAGCTGAAATATGCCGTCCGAAGGCAGGAAGAAACCATATACCATAAAAGACTGTGGCTTGCCAACCCGGAGATGAACCGGTTTAAAGATCTGATTCTGTATAATCTCGAAGCCGGAGAGGCAGTGCTGACAGACAACAATGATATCCGGATTTATACGGACGGAAAGGCAAAATTCCGGGCGCTGATCGAAGAGATGAAGCAGGCGGAGAAATATATTCATATTCAGTACTATATCATCCGCAATGACGAGCTGTGGCAGGAGATCGAGGAAGTGCTGATAATGAAGGCCAGGGAAGGCGTGGAAGTCCGGGTGCTTTTTGACAGTATGGGATGCAGGACGATGCATAACAGAGACTGGGAGCGGCTTGAAGCCGAGGGCATCATGGTGGCGGAATTTTTCCCGGCTCTTCTGGGACAGCTGCAGCTGCGTGTCAATTACCGGAATCACAGAAAGATTGTAGTAATTGACGGACATATCGGATTTGTGGGCGGATTCAACGTAGGGAGAGAATACCTGGGCAGAAATCCGAAGTTCGGATACTGGCGCGATACCCATCTCTGTATTGAGGGGGCGGCGGTAACGTCTCTGGCCGTGCGTTTTGTCCTGGACTGGAACTATGCCGCGAAAGAGAATCTGTTTCTGGAAGACAGACTTTTTGAGATACCGGAGTATGTCAGAAACGGAAGAGACCCGGTGCAGATCATTTCCAGCGGGCCTGACTCGCAGATAAAGACGATCCATGACAATTATCTGCGGCTTATACACAGCGCGAAAGACCACGTCTACATTCAGACGCCGTATTTCATACCGGATGAGTCAATTCTGGACGCGCTGAAAATCGCGAGCCGTTCGGGGATTGACGTGCGCATCATGGTTCCGTGCAAACCGGATCATCCGTTTGTGTACTGGGCCACATACTCTTACATCGGCGATATGGTGGCGGCCGGAGCAAAATGTTATGTCTACGACAACGGATTTCTTCACGCGAAAACACTCTGCGTCGACGGAATGGTGGCGTGCGTGGGAACCGCGAATATGGATATCCGCAGCTTCGGGCTGAATTTTGAGGTAAACGCCGTAATTTACAGCGAGAGAACCGTTCAGAAGCTGGAGAGGGCATTTGAAAATGATATGACTCTGTGCACGCAGGTGACAAGAAAAGTATATGATGAAAGAAGTCTTGTAATTAAAGTGAAGGAGCAGTTTTCCCGTCTGCTTTCCCCGCTTCTGTAGGGAAAGAAAGACAGGATCTGAATATAAAAGAAATCACAGCGCAAAAAGGCGGAGCCTCTGCGCGGAAGAAGCAAAGGAGAAAAATAATGAAAAAGAAAATAGCAGCAGTACTTATCGCGGGAGCCATGGCGGCTTCACTTGCAGGATGTTCAGGAGAACTTTCAAACGACTATGTAACAGTGAAGCAGTATAAGGATATTGAGGTGGCGCAGGTTCTCCCGGAAGATGTGACAGACGATGAGATTGAGTCGGAGATACAGCTCAGGCTTTATATGGGCGAGGAGAGGGAAGACATTACCGACAGGCCGGCGCAGGAAGGCGATATGGTGAATATTGATTTCACAGGAACGATAGACGGGGAAGAGTTCAGCGGCGGTTCAGCCGAAGGATACGCCATGCAGCTCGGCTCCGGAGCGATGATCGGCGCGACGGAAGATTACAAAGGATTTGAGGAGCAGATCGAAGGGCACAGCGCCGGCGAGGAATTTGACATTACGGTACAGTTCCCGGAAGAGTACAGCTTAAACCCGGAGATGTCAGGCGTAGTAGCGAAATTCCACATCGTGCTCAACGAGGTATATACGACTCAGATACCGGAACTTACGGACGAGTGGGTAAAGGAAAACAGTGAAGATTCCGAAACCGTGGATGAATACAGAGAAGAGATCCGCAAGTTCTGTGTAGAGCAGAAGCTGGCGACAGAGATGCAGGACGCGTTTATGGAGCAGATCGAGGCGGAAAAGTACCCGGAGGGCGAAGTGGAAGAGCAGATATCCGAGGGCGAAGCATATTATCAGCAGTATGCGGTGAGCATGGGCGCTGATCTGGAGACATTTATCGAAAGTTATATGGGTATGTCAATGGAAGATTTTGACGCGCAGATGAAAGAGTCCGCTCAGAATGTAGTTAAGATGAAAGAAGCCGTAAAGCTGCTCGCGGATAAGAAGGATCTGGAGCCGACGGAGGAAGAGTATCAGGAAGCCATGCTGCGCTATGCCGTAATGGCGGGGACGACAGATGTAGAGCTGTATACTGAGTCTGTGGGAGAGGAGCTTTTAAAAGACGTTATCCGTCAGGATGTGGTAATGAGCTATCTTGTAGACAACTGCATTCAGGTAGAGCAGACGCAGAGCAGTTCGGATGAAGAAAGTGTTTCGGACAACGGATCCGCAGACAGCGGTTCTGAAGACACGCAGGCGGAGTAAACAGGCTGGAAGGAAGAGGAGTTTTCCGGGAGAACTGTAAAATTACCGCACAGGGATAAAATAAGATAAAATCAATCAGCAGGCGCGGCCGGGAAACCGGACCGCGCCTGTAATAATCTGCCTACAGGATGCCGAGGCCTTTGGCAACAATCATAATAAAGTCCTGAACATTGGTGACGATCGTGGTAGCGGCCAGACTGCCCCGGTCAAGAAGTTTGTTTACCACAAATTCATCGGCGTCCACTGTGTAGAGAAATACGGGACGGACGGTGCCGTCCTCCAGAACACGGTAAGAGGGCGTCATATTACCTGTGGCGATTGTGTGAAGCATAGTGGCAAGGCAGACGACGGTCGTGGCTTTTTTCACCATGCCGCGCATGGCGGTCTGTCCCGCGTAAGCGTCGCCGATTACTTCCGGAAGCGGTCCGTCGTCGCGGATTGATCCGGTGAGGACAAACGGAACATTATTTTTCACACAACTGTACATAATGCCGTTATCAATCTTATAGTCGTCCACAAAGCGCTCGATTGATCCGCTTCTGCGCACCCGGTTAATAACATCGAGATGATTATAGTGTCCGTTCGGCTGGGATTTCTGCGTATAGATGTCCTGGCCCAGGGCGGTGTGGAACATGGCGCCTTCCAGGTCGTGGGTGGCAAGTGCGTTGCCGGCCATGAGTCCGTCGACATAACCGTGCTCTACCATCGCCTGCATGGCTCTTCTCGCGTCCGCGTCAAAAGAGAACGCGGGTCCCATAACCCACAGAATATTTCCGTGGTCTTTTTCATATTTAAGCAGTTCAAAAAGACGGTCGTAATCTCTGGCAAAAGACGTCTCGCGGCTTCTTCCCTGACGGAAGACAAACTGATCGCTTTCTGCTTCATCCGGGGTTTCAAAACCTGTGCTGTGCAGGTAAATTCCCTCTTCGCCGTTCTCGCTTCTGCCGAGAATAACTTTATCGCCTTTTTTGAGATTGCGGTTTTCTACCACGTCCAGTTCTCCGTTATCCCGAATGACAACACTCGAGTCCATGCGGCTCTCTCTGGCCAGAGTCCAGACCCCGTTGATTTTAAAATATTCCGGGTACATGGACGTGCTGTGATAGTTTTCGGGAGCTACTCCGTTGACGGCTGCTTCTTCCCACGCCGCGTCCGGAGCGTTGGCAAGCGCTGGCGCTGAAAAATCGGGTTCTCTGTATATTGGCAGTTCAAACATAGTTATTTCCTCTTTTCTAATTGTTCTTTTTGTATATTCACAGAACGATCAATGCTTTGCGTCCTGACGGCGGTAGACACATTCCCCGCCGATATAAGTTTCCTCCACTCTGACCTGGTCGATTCTGTCAGGAGGAATGTTCAGAATATCTTCGCTCAGCACGGCGAAATCCGCGCGGAAGCCGGGGAGGAGCATGCCCATGTCGGGGAATCCTGCGGCCCGGGCGGCTCCTTCTGTGTACAGCCGGATGGCGGTACGGATATCCACGGCCTGCTCTTTCCCGCAGTCTGTGCCGTCCGCAGCCGTGCGCGTTACAGCCAGCTTAATACCGGGGAAAGGATCCGACGGTACGGCCCAGAATGTGGCCGGAGCGTCCGTGGAAAAGCCGAGAGTGACGCCTTTCTCCAGAATGCGGCGGAGCGGGTAGCACTGTTTTGTCCATTCGGGACCGAGATTGGCTGTATAGCTTTTGCTTTCCGCATACAGGAAAATCGGCTGCGTCACG
Source organism: uncultured Mediterraneibacter sp. (assembly GCA_944381125.1). GTDB lineage: Bacteria > Bacillota > Clostridia > Lachnospirales > Lachnospiraceae > Mediterraneibacter. Next base: position 11,975 of record CALWKB010000073.1, read on the forward strand.
AAGGAAATACCATGGGAAGCGGCTTTATCAAGACTCTCTTCCGAGGGATCCGTCGCGTGCTCGATGCGGACGAAAGGTATGCCCTCCGGAGTCCAGCTTTCTTCCTGACAGGCGCGGTCCACCATCCGGGAAATCGCGCGTCCGCCCATGGCGTGCATGGAAAGCTGGCAGTGATTCTCCTTGCAGAAGGCTATGGCGGATTCCATCAGATCATCGCTGCACACGGAGATGCCGCAGCCGCCGTCCGCGCCGGGATAGGGACGGTTCATCCACGCGGTGCGGCCGGATACGCTCCCGTCGCCGATCAGTTTAAGCCCTGCGGCAAAGATATCATTTTTACGGTTGAGGCGGCCGGAGGGAATATGGAAGTCCTCTCTGCCGGCAAAAAAATCCCACATATAATAAACGCCGACGCGCTGCCGGAAGCCTCTTGCGGCGGCGGCTTCGTAGATCGGGAAATTATCTTCCCGGTCCAGGTTGCCCATATCGCATATCGCCGTGATGCCCTGGGAAGTAAGAAGATCGCCAAGCTCCAGCAGGTTGCGTATCTTCTGTTCCGTGGAATCCGGAGGAAGAAGAACGGACACAAGGCTTCGGGCGTTTTCCCTGAGAACGCCGGTAGGTTCGCCCGTCTCGTCTCTCTCGATCTCACCGCCCGGCGGATCCGGTGTATTCCGGTTAATTCCGGCCAGTTTCAGGGCCATGCTGTTGACGCAGCAGATGTGAGCGCATGTCCGCAGCATATAGACGGGGGAATCACTGCACCCCCGGTCCAGGTCGTAGCGGTTCGGGGAACGCTGCTCCCTGAGTCCGTGCTCGTCGTAGCCCCATCCGCTGATCCATTCGCCGGGAGAAACAGTTTCCCGGCGCTTCTTTATGGCTGAGACAAGTTCTTCTATGGAATTGATCTCCGGGGGCATGACAGTAATCTGCCGGCGCATGTCCGCCAGCATAACCGGATGCATATGGGCGTCAATGAATCCGGGAATCACGCGCCGGCCTGCAAGATCCGTAACAGGCGTGGATTCTCTGTCCGAACCGGAAAGACAGGCGGAAAAGAGATCCGGCATTTCAGCCCGGCGTCCGATCCAAACGATGCGTCCGTTTTCCACAACCATTGAGTCCGCGTAAGGCGTTTCTGTACCGGAGGTAAAAATGCTGCCGTTGATAAAAATGTGTCTGTCTGAAGACATACTGTTTCACACTCCTTTATGTAACTGATACCAATGATATAATCATACCAGAACACAGAGGATTTGTCAGGATGAACTATTTGAGTAAGTAAGTTTTGTGCATTTTGACGAACAATGTCGGGAACCGTTGCTAAACTGCGGGAAAAGTGGTAGCATTAGAATAATTATTCAATAATGGTTATAAATATAAAAATACTCCGAATGAGGAATATCAGAAATTCGGAGTTTTTATTATTTTCAGAGCCCACTCTTTTGACAGGAGAACAGATTTATGAGAAATGAAGAAAAGACGGCGGAGAAAATCAGAAAGCGCGCAGAGGAGCTGGCGCCCGTGATCAGGGAGGACAGAAGATATCTGCACCGGATTGCGGAGATCGGAACAGATCTTCCGAATACGTGTGCGTACATCTGCAGGCGACTGGAAGAGATGGGGATCGCCTGGCAGCCCTGCGGCGGTCCTCTGCCGGAAAAAATGACAGAAGACTATATGAAAGCGGGATTCCCGCGCATGGAGCGGGCCACGGGAGTGACCGCGGTAATTGGAAGCGGCAGCCCGTGCATTCTGCTCCGCGCGGATATGGACGCGCTTCCCATAAAGGAAGAAAATGATCTGGAGTTCCGGTCGGAAAGCGGATACAGCCATATGTGCGGACACGACAGCCATGCGGCTATGCTGCTGGGAGCGGCACGGATCCTTAAGGAGATGGAACCGGAACTGGCCGGTACGGTAAAGCTTGTATTTCAGCCGGGGGAAGAAACCGGCGCGGGCGCGAGACTGATGGTAGAGAACGGAGCGCTTGAAAATCCGAAGCCGGACGCGGCGTTCGGGCTGCACGTCCAGTCTGTGGATCCGGTTGGAAAGACGGGATATTCGGTGGGGGTTAATTCTTCTTCTCTGGATACATTTATCGTGAAGATAAAAGGGAAAGGAGGACACAGCTCCCAGCCTCAGCTGTGCACAGATCCGCTGATGATTATGAATCAGCTTTATCAGGCTGTCAATCTCCTGGCGACCAGGGAGGCTGATCCGGCGGCTGCCGTAGCTCTGACCTGCGGCGTCGCGAAAGGCGGAAGCGCCGTGAATATTATTCCGGATGAGGCGGAACTCCATATCGGCCTGCGCACGCAGGACGTGGAGGCCGCGGCGCACCTGACGAAGCGGATCCCGGAAGTGATTGATCATTATGTAAAAGCCTGGAACGGCTCTTATGAACTGACGGTTTTCCATACTCCGTGCACATGGACGGATGAGACGTTCTGCAAGGAGGCGGTTCCGTATATCGCGGAGATTGTCGGAGAAGAAAAAGTGACGGAGATTCCGCCGATGACGGGGACGGAAGATTTCGGATATATTACAGAGAAGGTGCCCGGAATGTTTGTGTTTATCGGCGCGGGCGCACCGGGGAACGCGCCTCTTCACAGCCCGCGCATGGTGCTGGATGAGACGGTGCTGCCGGCAGGGGCAGCGATACACGCGAACGTGGCGGCGTCCTGGCTGAGAGAACATGGGAGGGAAAAATAATATGCGTCAGAAAACAGAAAGAAAGGGCTTTCATATGCCCCACGTCTTTATTATACTGCTTGTTATTATGCTGTTTATAGTTGTGCTGTCTTACATCGTGCCGAGCGGTTCCTACGAAAGGATTGAGGACAGCGCGGGGATTACCGTGATCGACCCGGATACATTTTCCTATGTGAAAAATGACACGCCGATTACATTTATGGATTATTTTGAGGCGGTATACACCGGGTTCGTGAACGGAGCCACGATTATGGGAACGCTGTTTATCAGTTCGGGCGTAATCTATCTGCTGGAAGTGAGCGGGGCGTTCGGAGCAGGCATCAGCGCGATCCTGAAAAAAACAAAGGGAAAAGAATTTTCCGTGGTATGTATTTTCTATACTATTTTTGTAATATTCGGAGTGCTGGGATACGGCGAAGCCGCGTATCCGTTTTACCCGCTGGCGGTAACAATCGGATTCGCGCTCGGATATGACCGCATGGTCGGAACAGGACTTGCGATTGTGGGAAGTACCGTGGGATTTACATCAGGCCTGATGAATACATTTACGACCGGTGTGGCCCAGCAGATCGTGGGGCTTCCGCTTTTCTCCGGAATCGGTTTCCGGGCGGTGGGGCTGGCTGTCTTTTACCTGATCGGCCTGGCGGGGCTTTACGCATACTGCCGAAAAATCCGGAAGAATCCGGAACTCAGTCTGATGAAAGATGAATATATGAATATGAAATCCGAAAATCAGATGACAGACGGGGAAGAGATGACGATAAGAAAAGTGCTGGGACTTCTTGTGTTCCTCGGAATAATTATCGCTCAGGGATACGGCTGCATCAGACTGGGATGGTCGTTCCCGCAGATCGCGGCGATATATGTGATCATGGGTATTCTTCTGTCGGTTATTTTCCGGTTCGGCCCAAGCGAGGCGTGTCAGCTGTTCTGCAAGGGGGCGGTCAGAGTATTTGCCGCTGCGTTCGCTGTGGGTCTTGCCCAGTCTGTAGTCGTACTGATGAATCAGGCGTGCATTATGGATACAATCGTGCACGGTATGGCGCAGCTGCTGGAAAACAAGAGCGCCGTTCTTGCTCTTCTGATTATTTTTGTATTTGTCACACTGTTTAACTTCCTGGTTGTGTCGGGAAGCGGAAAAGCCGTTATTGTCATGCCGATTCTTCAGCCGCTGGGCAAAATTCTTAATATCAACCAGCAGGTGCTTGTATTGACTTATCAGTACGGAGACGGCATTACAAACAGCTTCTGGCCCGGAAGCGCGGTTATCCAGCTGTCAATGTGCGGAGTCGATTACGGCTCCTGGCTGAAATTCTGCTGGAAGATCTATCTCGGGTTCGTTGTAAGCGCGTTCGTGCTTGTCATGATTGCGTACGGCATCGGATACGGGCCGTTCTAAAGATAAAAAGCCGGGGGTTCCGGCCGTATAATCAGAAAAACCTGATTATGCGGCCGAAACCCCCGGCTGTTATTTTTAATCCTGCGTTTATTCTTCTGCGGTTTCTTCCGTATCGTCTTCTGCGGCGGCAGCTCCGTGTACCTCTGTGATTGTCACAACCACATCTTCCGGATCCGTCGTCAGATCCACATCTTTGTCCGCGGCGATATCAAGATCCTTTACTTTCAGAGTATCGCCTACTTTCATGTCGCCGATATCAATCTGAATCTTGTCAACCAGAGCGGACGGAAGCGCCTTGAATGCCACTTCATGGAGCATCTGCTGAGCGACTCCGGCTGCGAGCTTCTCATGGTTGATCAGATGAATCTCTGCCGTGGAGTGTACTTTTTCACCGCTCACAAGCGCCTGAAAATCAATTTCGTCAACAGTACCTTTCAGCGGGTTGAAATCAACTTCCTTGATCAGCGCGTCGTATGTTTTGCCGTCAACTTCCAGAGCAACCTGGCCGCCCTTGCCTTCTGTTTTGAGAAGACGTTCTACAGCGGATTTTTCCATCTTCAGCGGAATTGATTCCTCCAGTTCACGGCCGAATATACATCCCGTAACAAATCCTTCGCGTCTAAGTTTTTTGGCTTTGACTGTCATGTCTCTTCTTTCAGCTTTTAAAGTATTCATTTATCTTTTCCTCCAATCACTGAATCACGCTTAGCAGCCTTCAACTTTGCGATTATGTTCATATGGATGAACGTAAGACAAATAGGTGTTGTTAAGTGTATTTCTCTGCTACACCTATAGTATAGCACCGTTGTCAAGAGGGGGATTTACTTTTTGTCTCCGGGAAGGTCTTCCCGGCCCCGGAGCACCCGCATATTTCTGGAACCGTATACAAGCAGAGTAAAGCACATTGATGCGAGACAGACCACAATAGTTGCGGCGGAGACTTCCGGCGTAATGTCAATCCAGAAGATATGGAGAACCATCATGGCGTAGAGCAGGGTGGTGGCTACTTTTCCGTGAAAATCAGCGCCTACTACTTTGCCGGTCTTGCGGATCATAAGTAGTCCGGTTGTGCCGATAAAGAGTTCCTTGATAACAAGGAATCCGAACGGCGCGGCCATAAGCGGGAAACGGGTCACAAGGCAGAACAGCATGGCCGCCTGCGTCAGTTTGTCGGCTATCGGGTCAAGAATTTTTCCTACGTTGCTTACTGCGTTAAAATGTCTCGCGATATATCCGTCTGCCAGATCGGTGAGTCCTGAAAGGATCAGAAGAGCCCCGGCCGGGAAATAATCTTTCCTGAATGCGTACAGCCATATGATAACAGGAATCATCAGCAGACGTAACAAGGAGAGCAGATTCGGCACTGTTAAAATCTTATTTTCTGTTTCATTTTTTTTATTCATTTGTATCTTCCTTTTTCATAGTCGCGGGCGCCTGCATCATCCGGCGCGGGCGTCCTGTAAGAATGTGTGCTGCGGCTCTGACAGGGCGCGGGCCCGGGCGGACAGGCGTCCTTCATCAGAAATCCGATAGAAAAAAGTATATAGAACTTATGTTTTTCTGTCAATGTGTGAGCAAAAAGAAATGGAAAAATCAACGGATATAAAGAAGGCCGATCTCTTTGCGTGGAATTCTTGACATATTGCAAAACAGATGTTATATTACAGATAGAACACTGAAACAGAGAAAAGACGAGAGACCGCGCAGGTTTTCTCGTTTTTTTCAGAAGAGACTGTGAAGGAGGGTAAAAAATGAGCGCAAAAAGAGATTATTATGATGTGCTGGGCGTCAGCAGAGGAGCGGATGTCGCGGAAATAAAAAAAGCATACAGAAAGCTTGCCAAAAAGTACCATCCGGACAGCAACTCAGGCGCAGAGGAAAAATTTAAAGAAATAACAGAAGCATACAATGTATTAAGCGACGATAAGAAGAGAAAACTTTACGATCAGTTCGGCCATGCGGCTTTCGAGGACGGCGGGCAGAATCCCGGCGCCGGCTTTGGCGGACGGGGCCGGCAGTCGTATCAGTCATGGGGGCCAGGAGGCTATCAGGAGTTTCACTTTGAGGGCGGAGGAGATATGGATGATCTTTTCCGCGACATTTTCGGCGGCGCTTTTCACGGCAAAGACTTTGGCGGATACAGCACCGGCGGGTTCGGCGTGAAAGGGGAAGACCTGCACGCAGATATAGATGTGACTTTTGACGAGGCGGTTCTGGGAGGAATGAAACGGGTTCATCTCCGGAGAAGCGATGGAAAAGAACAGTCTCTGGATGTAAAAATTCCGGCGGGAATTGAATCCGGTAAAATGATCCGGCTCAGAGGGAAAGGCGCGCCTGGAAGAGGCGGCGGAACGCCCGGGGATCTTTTCCTGAAAGTGAACGTCCTGGAAAAACCGGGATTTTGCAGAAAAGGAATGGATATATATACCACGGTCAGAATTCCGTATACTACAGCTGTGTTTGGCGGAGAAGCCAGAATACAGACTATGTACGGCGATGTAATATGTAAAATCAGGGAGGGAACTCAGCCCGGAACAAAACTTCGCCTGAAAGGAAAGGGAGTTGTATCTATGG
>CALWKB010000074.1 GCA_944381125.1 uncultured Mediterraneibacter sp.
ACTGTTTTCGGATCCTGCCCTTCTTCAAACTCCACATGCATCTTGAGCATCATAAAATTCACACTGGCATCTCTGACGCCGGCCGTATGTTTCGCGGCCTCCTCCATTTTATTCGCGCAATTTGCGCAGTCAACATCGATTTTGTAGGTTTTTTTCATAATATTTATATCCTTTCCTTTTCATTAATTAAACGAATGTTTAACCGTTGAATGTATCATATACTTTCATCTTTTCCGTGGTCAACCGCTTTTTTCAATCTTCTGCCGAACAGATAAAATTTACTTCCATTTGGGCAAAAACTAAAAATCCGCGCCGGTCGGGCTCGCACGGAAGGATACTCTTGAAAGGAATTCGGAATTGTCAAAATAAACGCAAAACGCGCGACAATTTTCTTGTAATATACAGGTATTCTAAGGTATAATTAGAATTATGAAAAATCTGTGAACTCAGATAATACGGTTATGTATGGAACGTCTCCCGGCTGGCCGGTACATACGGGGACTTCTATAAAAAGAAACAAATTAAGGAGGTGCAAAAAAATGCGCAGAAAAAGAAAATATTTTGCGCTGTTTGCAGCATGTTCACTTGCAGTCACTACCGTCCTGCCCGGGACCGCATACGCGGCGCCTTCCGGGGCAGACGCCGGCGCTCCGCAGATTACAGATGTGCGCGTCCTGAAAGAGCGCAATTATCTGGAAATCCGCTGGGACCAGGAAGTTCAGAATTCCGTCGACCCTGACAACTACATTTTGAAAAACGGAGACAATGAATTCGAACTGCTCACCGGAAACTGGAATACCATGTATTTTGACGGCTACGCTCTCAGCAGCATCGGCTTCAACGGCACGGTTGATGAGTCCGAACCTGTCACCCTGGAAATCATTGAAGGGAATACCATTCAGGACGCCGACGGCAACAAGGCGGAGCCGGACACCTATACAGTAGATTATGAAAACTACTACACTCAGTTCTATACTTCTGAGACAGGGATTGTCGTAAAAGCCAGCGACAATGTACAGTACGACAGCCTTATTGAAGCCGCAGAACAGATCGACCTCATGCTTGGCAAAACAGAAACCGGCATTGCGGCGCAGATGGCGGATTACGGCGCTTCAATGGCTCTTTACGGACCGGATGAAAACGCATATTTTATTCCGGAACACCGGAATGCCTGGGATCCGAATATGTACGAAGTTGAAGGATACGGCGGAAGCGAATACAACGGCGGCGTATCTTCCATCGCCGAAAAAAATGTAATCCGGGTTCTGGAAGGCGAAAACCAGACCGGATACCGCAACGAGAATATTCTCGTGCATGAATTCGGCCATTCTGTAAAATTACTCGGGATGGATCTGCTGGAAGACCAATCTCTGCACGATGAATTTATATCCCTGTACAACAGCCGTAAGGCTCTTGGCATGTGGCCGAATACATACGCCATTTCCAACGAAGACGAATTCTTTGCCACCATGTGCACCATCTGGTTCAGCGTTATGGAAGAAAGTCCCGACTGGACGGACGGCACCCGCGGTCCGATTAACACCCGCGAAGATCTGTTAAAATATGATCCGGAAACTTACGCGTTTTTCGAGAAAATATTCCCCGCGGAATATCTGGATGATCCATGGGATCCTTCTACTATTCCGAACAATTATGACGACGTATTTGTTCCTGCCGTGGCAGGCGGAGACACGCACAACTATAATACCGACAGCTTCAAAATCCTTTACGGCACAGGATATGAAGGCGAAACCGAATATCACCTGGAACAGTACTCAGGAGTTGTTCTGTGGTGGAATTACGGCGATGAAGCTATCAACAGCTGGAAGCTGACCCGCACGGAAAACGGATTCCACATCACCACCCTGGACGGTTCCCAGGCTCTGGCCCCCACGGACGGCAGCACCGTATCTCTGGCGGCGGCCGATATCAGCGATCCGGCTCAGCTGTGGGATTATATTCCTGCCGGAACCGGCACGGGAAAACTGATCAACGCATCCGACAGCCGCGCTCTTGGCCTTGCCTCATCCCCGACAGACGGAACCACGCTTCAGCTGGTTGACGAAGCGGACGCTCCTGTCTGGCGCATTAAAAACCTTACCCGCGGCACGGCTCTGTTCCCGAAAGAAAGCCATGATTTTGCCGGCACGTATTTCCGCATAATCAGCGCGGCAGACGGCAAAAGCGTATGGGAAAACTGGGACAACGGCGTAATCTGGGATACCGTGGACAGCGACCGCAACAGCTGGAAGATCACGCCGGCCGGAGACGGATATTTCCGTATCTCTCCGCTGGAGAACCCGGATATGGTTATGGCGCCTCAGGACGGAAGCATATATCTCGGAACACGGATCATACTCACAGCAGAAAATAAAGAAGACAACTCACAGCTCTGGACACTGGAAAGCGCAGACGGCTACGTACGCTTTATCAACAAAGCGTCCGGGCTGACTGTCGGCGTCGCAAATGACGATATGACAAGCGGCAATACCCTGGTTCTCACAGGAAAAGCCGACAGTTCTTATCAGAAATGGACTGTTGTAAACAAAACAACTTCCGCAGTTCTGGAACAGCCGGATATTCCGAATTATACCGGAATTGAAGACGAGCCTTCCGAACCGGAAGACCCGGATGATCCCGCCGGTCCCACCGATCCCGAAGACCCGGATGATCCCGCTGGTCCCACCGATCCCGAAGACCCGGATGATCCCGCCGGTCCCACCGATCCCGAAGACCCGGACGATCCCGCTGGTCCCGCTGATCCCGACGATCCCGCTGGTCCCGCTGACCCGGAAGACCCCGACGATCCCGCTGGTCCCGCTGATCCGGAGAAACCCGGCGATCCCGCAGGAACTTCAGGTACGGACAAACCGGATACCCCTGTTTATACAGGCGGAGCTGTTAAGACCGGGGACAATGCCAATCCGGCAGCTATTGCCGCAGTAGTGACTGCTTCCGCAGCCGCAGCCCTGTGTCTGACAGCAAGGCGGAACCGCAGACGCTGATAATTTTAAGGCCCTTCTTTTCCTCTTTCTATGATAGAATAGAGGATAAAGGAGGGTCTTTTATATGGGGAAAAACAATCTGCCGCACAATCATCACCAGATATTCGAACATAAATCAGAATCTATTCCAAAAACAAAAGATTTCCAGACAGTAGCCGACATCTTCAAACAGCTGGGCGACGGAAGCCGCATCCGCATTTTCTGGCTTCTCTGCCACTGCGAAGAATGCGTCATCAATCTTTCCGCTCTTGTGGATATGAGCAGTCCCGCCGTGTCCCATCATCTTCGCCAGCTGAAAATCGCCGGTCTGGTTGTCAGCCGCCGGCACGGAAAAGAAGTCTACTACAAAGCCGCAGACACTGAACAGGCGCAGATGCTCCATCACATAATTGAACAGATGATCCGGATTGCCTGCCCGTCAGACGAAGAGGAAGAGCACACTTCCGGCATGTCCGCGCAGGAAGAGCTGATCTGCGCCATCCACGATCAGCTTGTCCGGCATCCGGACAGACGTTATACTATTGAGGAACTGTCCAGACAATATCTGATCAATACGGCTTCCCTGAAAAAGATATTCAAAGAAGTGTACGGAATGCCGATCGCGGCTTACATGAAAGAATACCGTATCCGGAAAGCGATGGAGCTTCTGGAAAAAACAGACGAAAGCATTTCCTCTATAGCCGGGAAGGTAGGATACGAAAGTCAGGGAAAATTTACAAACGCATTTAAAGACTGTACACAGATGACTCCCACCTGTTACCGGAAACAGCGCCGTGCTAAAGCAGCCGGGGAGGAAGAAAGTCCAACATAGAAAAAAGTCCGGAACACCGGACTTTTTCTATACCCTATTCTGTTCGAAGCGCTGTTACAGGATCGCTCTTTGCCGCCTTTCTGGACGGTATCAGGCCTCCCGTAAGCGTCAGCAGCACACTCAGGATAATCAGAACCACCGCCGGCACAACCGGGAGCACCGCGCTGATATCCGTCGTCCCTGCCAGATGATGAATCAGCATATTGCCGGGAATCAGTATCAGCAAAGTCAGTCCGATTCCAATCAGACCGGCGCACAGTCCGATGATAAATGTCTCGGCATTGAACACCTGGGATATGTTATGTCTGGACGCTCCGATCGCGCGCAGTATGCCGATCTCTTTTTTCCGCTCCAGCACGCTGATATAAGTAATGACTCCGATCATAATCGACGACACAATCAGCGAAATAGCCACAAATGCAATCAGTACGTAACTGATAATATCTATAATCTCTGTCACCGAAGACATCAGCGAGCCCACAATATCCGTATAGGTAATCACCTGTTCTTCTTTTCCTTCACTTTCCATCCGGCTGTTGTACTCATCCAGAATACACACAACTTCTTCTTTGCTTTCAAAATCCTTTGGATATATATCAATGCCGGCGGGTTCGTCAAAATCAATATACCCGAGAGTCCTGAGGTTGCTTTCATACGTGGCGTTCTGTCCGGAATCCATGGACATCATAAGTTCTGTCAGTTCTTCCCCTGTCATATTCATCTGAAACGCTCCGGCGAACGCATCCGCGTCAATGCTCATGGCGTTCTGGAGACTGTCTCCCACCTGGTTCATGGCCTGCCGCATCGCCGCCTCCATGCCGGCGCTCAGCTGCTCCATAGCCTGTGACACCGCAGATGATATCTGTTCTTCCAGCGCATCCTGCATCTGCGCGCCAAACGACGACAGCGCCGCGCCCATGTATCCTTCCACCGCTTCGGTCAGCCGGCTCTCCAGCTGTCCGGCGTCCACCGCGCCTTCAAGCCCCTCTGCCAGAATCTTTCCAGCCTGATCTGTATTCAGATAAGCCGTAAAATGCTGACCCATCTTCGCCGGATCCGGCGCCCCCGAAGACTGCGCATACTCCCGGTATCCCTCCGAAAGCTCCTCAGCCATTATCTGCAGCTGCTGTCCGGAAACGGTGAAGTCCACGCCTGAGAGAATCTCTGTCCCCCACTGTTCCAGAATCATCCCGGCTTCTTCGGTCGTGAGATATTCCGTCAGATAACGGCTGAACTGCTCCGGATCCTGCCAGGCGTCTTCGTATCCCATCTCCCGGACATAATCCGAATACCCTGCAAGAATATCCTGAAGCAGGCTCCGGATCTGGTCGGCGGTAATCTGAACGCCTCCGCCGGACTCTATAATCGCCTGAATATTCCGTGAAAGGATATCCCGGGCGTCCGCCGTCTGCAGAAAAGCCGCGAAAGCGTCTCCAAGGCCGGAGTAGTCCGCCTCCGGGTGCTCTTTCGCGTACTCCTGATACCCTGCGAGCAGCCCCGACGCCATATCGCCGAACGCCTCTGATGATATGGAAATATCCAGATTTCCCACAATCTCTCCAAGATCAAGCGTTCCCATATCCGGAAGCGTCAGGTTAATGCCGCTAAAATCCACCGCGCCGGAAAGATCCATGGAATCTCCTGCCCCGGCAAAAACAGATGAAAAATCAAAATCCCCTGCCATTTCCTCTGACAGCGCGTTTTCATCGAAGCCGAAAGCCTCTGCAAGCGCTTCTTCATCCACTGTTATCAGAGACTCCATATCAAATCCGTCTTCACCGCTTTCCTCTCCGAAAGGCTCTCCGGTGAACACATTTATATCAGGGTTTGCCAGCTGCTGCCTGACTATCCCGCTGCCGGCCGCCTCCTGCGCCGCATGTGTGGTCAGAGACGCCGGATATCCGATTCCTGAAGTAAGCACCAGTCCGTTCGCGTCCTCTGACGGCTGCACCACGCCGACAATCGTAATATCTTCCCCCGCCGCGGCTGTCTTCTGCATATACGCGTTATCTCCCGTCTTATCTCTCCAGACATGATACTGGCTGTCATATTCATAGCAGTCCGCCCGGTTTACAAGCTTAAACGCAATTCCCACAAAATCTTCATAATCATAGGAACCGATATTTTCCGGTATATCTACATTTTCCTCGTCAATAAACTGCTGTATCATGTCGTCAAGTTCCGCCGAGTCTCTGAGGCCGAGCGTATAAAGCATAAAATCGCTGATCCCGCCGCGGGAAGTAAGAACAAGAACACACTCATTATAATTTTCCGGCCAGCGGCCCGCCATGACGTCGTACTGTCCCTGATAAAGCTGTTCGTTTTCCGGCATTTCATAAAATACATCCGTACTCATCATCATGGACATGATACTGTTTGACGCGGAAGCCGACCCGAGTCCCAGAGCTTCAAACGATGTATCCGGATGAACCTGTCTTGTCCCGTCCGCATCCTGGCGGAAAATCAGAGGCGCCGTATCGTAGGAATATTCCACGGCATTCGTGTACTGCCCGATTCCGCTTTCCGGGCTGTCCAGATACTGTTTCAGAGAAGCAAGATCATTGGAATCCATAGTGGAAAACATACTGGTCAGCATCTGAACCACTTCCACCTCGCCGTCCTGCCCGCCCTCGTCTGCTCCGCCTGCGCTTTCGGCCATCATGGAAGTCAGGTCCAGCCCTGTGCTCTGAATCTGGAGCGGGTACTCCGCCATCGTCTCTTCTTCTATCGTCCGGATATACGCGTTCACGCCGGCTGACAGAGACAATATCAGCGCGATGCCAATAATTCCGATAGATCCCGCGAAAGAGGTGAGAAGCGTCCTCGCCTTTTTGGTTTTAAGGTTATTAAAACTAAGTGACAGAGCCGTGAGAAATGACATGGACGCCCTGCCCATGTTCCTGTGACACGGTTCCTCCGTCTGATTCCCGTCAATCTCATATGGATCTGTATCCGAACGGATCCTGCCGTCCCGCAGGTTTACAATCCTCGTGGCATACTTTTCCGCCAGCTCCGGATTGTGCGTTACCATAACGACAAGACGGTCTCTGGCGACTTCCCGCAGCAGATCCATTACCTGTATGCTCGTGTCGCTGTCCAGCGCGCCGGTCGGCTCATCCGCCAGCAGGATATCCGGATCATTGACAAGAGCGCGGGCGATTGCCACCCTCTGCATCTGTCCGCCGGACATCTGGTTCGGCTTCTTATGGATCTGCGCGCCAAGCCCCACCTTCTCCAGAGCCTCCTTCGCTCTCCTGCGCCGCTCGGATTTTCCGATTCCGGATATGGTCAGCGCCAGCTCCACATTGGCCAGCACCGTCTGGTGGGGAATCAGGTTATAGCTCTGAAACACAAACCCTATCGTATGATTGCGGTAGGAGTCCCAGTCTCTGTCCTTATATTTTTTCGTTGAAATTCCGTTGATAATCAAATCGCCGCTGTCGTACCGGTCCAGTCCGCCGATTATATTAAGAAGCGTGGTCTTTCCCGAGCCGCTGGGGCCCAGGATAGCCACGAATTCATTGTCTCTAAGATTCAGGCTGACGTCATCCAGGGCTTTCTGAACCAGCCCGCCTGTTCTGTACTCCTTGCAGATATGTTTAATTTGCAGCATTTATGTCCTCCTCCAGAACATGCATTGTCTGTCTGATGTTATCCATGTCAGCTTCTGAAACCCTGTCGACTCTTGTCCTGGCAAGAACTTTTTCCAGGGCGGCCGTATTTTTCTTCATCTGCTTTTTCCGCCCTTTTTCCATCAGTTTATCCTGCGCTTTCAGGATCTGACGCGCCTGCGAGGCTTTCTTCTGAGCCTCGCCGATCAGATCCAGCGCCTCTCTTCTGAGCTGATCCTGTCCCGCGTATTCCTGCGCGTCGCGGATCGCCTGCTCTATCTCCATGTCAGACATCCTGTCGTCAGCCGTAATCGTAATCGACTGCGCCTTTCCTGTATCCAGGTCTCTGGCCGATACTTTCAGGATGCCGTTTACGTCAATATCAAATGTGACCTCTATCTGCGGCACGCCGGCCATGGCTTTCCTTATCCCTTTCAGCCGGAACCTGCCGATCGTCTTATTGTCCCGCGCCATCGGCCGCTCTCCCTGAAGGACATGTATATCCACACTGCTCTGATAAGGCGCCGCCGTAGTAAATACCTTCGAATAACGGGTCGGAATCGTGGAATTCCGCCTGATCAGACATGTAGACACACCGCCCACGGTTTCTATGGAAAGACTCAGAGGAGTCACGTCCATCAGGAGGAGACTCTGTCCTGTTCCCGCCGCTGTAAGCGCGTTTCCCTGAAGGGTGCTTCCCAGTATGGCCGCGCCTTTTGCCACACACTCATCCGGATTGATGTTCCTGGACGGTTCCTTCCCCGTCAGGGCGCGCACCTTATCCTGCACTGCCGGAATACGTGTGGAGCCTCCCACCAGCAGAACCCTTCCGAGCTGGGACGGCGTAATGCCGGCGTCGCTCAGCGCGCTCTGCACCGGAGCCTGGGTGCGCTCGATCAGATCCTGTACAAGCTCGTTAAATACAGCCCGGGTCAGAGTCATCTCCAGGTGCACCGGCTCTCCCTTTGCCTGGGTAAGATAAGGCAGATTGATATTGGAAGTGGAGGCTGTCGACAGCTCCTTCTTTGTCTGTTCCGCAGCTTCCCTGATCCGCTGCATCGCCGCGAAATCCTTTGAGACGTCCACTTTCTTCTGCGCCTTGAAATTGCGCACGATCCAGTCCACGATCCTGCTGTCGAAATCGTCGCCGCCCAGATGATTGTCTCCCGCTGTAGACAGAACTTCAATCACGCCTTCTCCGATCTCTATAATGGATACGTCAAAAGTGCCTCCGCCAAGGTCATACACCATAACTTTCTGCGGCTCCCCGTGATCCAGTCCGTAGGACATGGCCGCGCTGGTCGGTTCATTAATGATCCTCTTTACATTCAGTCCGGCAATCCTTCCCGCGTCTTTCGTGGCCTGTCGCTGAATATCGTTGAAATAAGCCGGAACTGTAATTACCGCGTCTGTCACCGGCTCTCCCAGAAATTCTTCCGCATCTTTTTTAAGCTGCATGAGAATCATGGCGCTGATCGTCTGCGCATTGTACGCTTTCCCGTCGATACGCACCGCCCAGTCCGTTCCCATATGCCGCTTCACGGAGCTGATCGTCCGGTCCGGATTCGTAACCGCCTGCCTCCTTGCCGCCGCCCCGACAAGCCGCTCTCCTTTTCTGGTAAACGCGACTACGCTGGGCGTTGTCTGCCCTCCCGTGCTGCATGGAATAATCACAGGCATTTCATTTTCCACTACGGAAACACAGCTGTTTGTGGTTCCCAGATCTATCCCGATTACTTTTCCCATTGTAAACTGATCTCCTTACCGTCTGTTTTCAAATGTATAAAGCGGATTCCATGAATCCGCCCTGCTGTTTCCCGGAACGCATGCCGCGGCATTCCCTCCTGCCGCGCCGGCTCTTCTGCGATACGGAAACATCCGTCCCTAAAATTATAATATGGGAAAAATTGCTCCGCAAGCGAACTTCACAGAATTGACATAAAATTCATATTTTTAATAATTTTTTTAGCTTTGACCCGCTTCGGCGCATCATGCGGCGGCAGAATCCGGGAGAGCCGGGAACTTCTACATTTTTCTTGACATCTCCCGCTCCTTTCTGCACAATAAGAATATGGAATGTTATTTAAGTGAGTTTTATCAGATGAGGGAAGACCCGCCGACGGGTCTTAAAAACCGGGAGGGAAATTGAGATGGTAAAAAATACGATTCGTCCAAATCATATGAACGTATACTGGCACGACTATACAGGCGGTTCAAAAGATCTTCCGCTTCTGGAAGCCGGCCTGACGGAGAAATCCATCCTTGTGGGAAGGATCGGCCTGATGCTGCTCTCCTGCGGCACCGGAGCCTGGCGCGTCAGAAGCGCCATGAATTCCGTAGCCGGCCAGCTCGGGCTGACCTGTACGATTACAGTCGGCCTCATGTCGCTTGATTATACAAGCTACGACGGGAAGAAGTCTAATTCCCAGTCACTGTCTCTTGGAAATACAGGCGTAAATACTTCCAAGCTGAATCAGCTGGAGCGCTTCGTCAAAAAGTTTTCAAAAGAAGGAATCAACATGACGCTCGAGGAAGTACATTCCCGCCTGGATGAGATCGACAAAATCCAGGGACTGTACAGCCCGCTTATGCTCGGCCTTGCTTCAGCCCTGGCATGCGGCGCCTTCACTTTCCTCCTCGGCGGCGGACTGGTGGAGATAATCTGCGCGTTTATCGGCGCGGGAGCCGGAAATTTCCTGCGCTGCAAGCTGATCCAGAAAAGGTTTACGCTTTTTCTGTGTATTTCTTCCTCGGTGGCTCTTGCCTGCCTCGCATACGTGGCCTCTCTCCGGCTGGCCGATCTGATCTTTTCTTTCCCTGTCAGCCACGAAGCCGGATACATATGCGCGATGCTCTTTATAATTCCGGGATTTCCGTTTATCACAAGCGGCATCGACCTTGCGAAACTGGATATGCGCTCCGGTCTGGAAAGACTCGCCTATGCGATTATGATTATTGTTGTAGCCACGGCTACATCCTGGGTAATGTCGCTGATTCTGAATCTGGAACCGGCAGATTTCCCGGCGCTCGCAATCCCGCCCGCGCTTCTCTTTGTTCTGCGCCTGGCGGCAAGCTTCTGCGGAGTGTTCGGCTTCTCAATTATGTTTAACAGCCCGGTGCCTCTCGCGGCCACCGCTGCCGTGATCGGCGCGCTCGCCAATACTCTCCGTCTGGAGCTGACGGATTTTACATCCTGCCCGGCGGCAGGGGCGGCATTTATCGGCGCTCTGACTGCCGGACTCCTTGCCTCGCTGTTCTACCGCAGGCTCGGATACCCCAGAATATCCGTTACAGTGCCCTCCATTGTAATTATGGTTCCCGGAATGTATCTGTACCGCGCTGTGTACAATCTGGGCGAACTGTCCTTAAGCCCTTCAGCATCCTGGCTGGCTTCCGCGCTGCTGATTATTATGGCGCTCCCGCTGGGACTGGTATTTGCCAGAATAATAACAGATAAATCGTTCCGCCACTGCAACTGACCAGAACTTCCGGGAAACCGGAAGTTTTTTATTTCATGAAACCTTTTTTAATTTTTCAGGCGGCAAAAATATGAGGAAATCTTCACATTATTTTCACAGTATTTCCGCCATTGCCGTGGTCTGCATTTTCATTTTACAAAATATGTAAAAGTATTTAACTTTGTTATATTCTGTTTTATGGTATGATATAACAAAATCACAGCAGATGAGGTTTTCTTATGACTGATATCTATTTTGCAAAAAAAGACG
>CALWKB010000075.1 GCA_944381125.1 uncultured Mediterraneibacter sp.
ACCATCATGATCATGAGGGCCATCATCATGCGGACGAAGTGTTCAACAGCTGGGGACGGGAGACGGTCCGCACGTTTACGGGCGGGCAGATTGAGGAGATATTAAGCCGCCTGGAAAAAGAAGATGAGTTCGGTCATGTGCTCCGGGCCAAGGGAATGGTTGCGGGCGCTGACGGCGCATGGATCTATTTTGATATGGTGCCCGGCGAACATGAAGTGAGAGAAGGAGCGCCGGAGTACACGGGAAGAATCTGCGTGATCGGCGCCGGACTTAATGAGCGGAAGCTGGAGGAGCTTTTCGGGCCGGCGCAGAAGACAGACGCCGACGGGACGATTTGACGCAGATGCAATAAAGACGGGAGAGACGGAACAATGGAACCAAGTGTAATGGTATATTTGATGACGGGATTTCTGGACAGCGGAAAGACACAGTTTTTAAAGTTTACGCTTCAGCAGGATTATTTCCAGATTGACGGGAAGACGCTTCTCATTCTCTGTGAGGAAGGGGAAGAAGAGTATAATCCGATGGAAATGCTCCGGTACGGAGTGGTTATGGAAACTGTGGAAGACCAGGACGGACTGACAGAAGAATATCTCGAGGAAATGAACCGGAAGCATGAGCCGGACCGCGTGGTGATCGAATATAACGGCATGTGGAAGGTAAGCGACTTTGAAGCCATGAAGCTGCCGGAGGGCTGGGGGATAGAGCAGAAGCTTACAACGGTGGACGCCAGTACATTTCAGATGTATCTGACGAATCTGAAGCCTCTGTTTGTGGAAATGGTACGGGGCGCAGAGCTTGTGCTGTTTAACCGGTGCATGGATCTGAAGCCGCTGCCCGGATACCGGAGAAGCGTTAAAGTCGTAAGCCCTCAGGCGGAAGTGATTTTTGAGGACGAAAACGGCGAAATTGAAAATATTTTTGAGGATGACGTGCCCTATGACCTGAAGGCGCCGGTAATAAAGATAGCCAGGGAAGATTACGGCATCTGGTATGTGGATATGATGGAAAATCCGGACCGCTACAGGGGAAAGACGGTAGAGTTCACAGCGAAAGTATTAAAGCCGAGGGCGTTCCCGTCAAAAGTATTCCTCCCTGGCAGGATGGCGATGACATGCTGCGCGGACGACACAACATTCCTCGGGTACGTGTGCAGGAGCGCTTACGCCCCGAAATTAAAACCAGGCCAGTGGGTGACTGTGCGGGCGAAGGTGAGATATGCGAACGTATCTGTTTACCGCGGAGAAGGTCCGGTTCTTGAGGCGGAAACTATAACGCCGGCGGAACCGATTGACGAGCTTGTATATTTTAATTAATTTCATAAGGCACAGAATGTGCGGAAGGCGGATTCCGCCGCGCTGGATTATTTTCAGAAATGCTTGATTTTTTGCGGAAAAATCGGGAGATATGTGATTAGGGCGGGAAATTACCGTGAAAATCATGTATAATCAATACAAGTATAAAGAGGAGGTACCTGTTTATGGAAAAGAAATATGACGTAATCGCGCTGGGAGAGCTGCTGATTGATTTTACAATGAACGGACAAAGCGAACAGGGAAACAATATGTTTGAAGCGTGTCCGGGCGGGGCTCCCTGCAACGTGCTTGCCCTTCTGAACCGGATGGGAAAGAAAACGGCGTTTGTGGGAAAGGTCGGCGAAGATCAGTTCGGAAGACTGTTAAAAGAGACAATTACGGAAGCGGGAATTGACGCTTCAAATCTGAGAATGGACAGGGAAGTTAATACGACGCTTGCATTTGTGCACACTTTTCCGGACGGGGACAGAGAGTTTTCGTTCTACCGCAATCCGGGAGCGGACATGATGCTTACTGAAGATGAGGTGGATCCGGCGTTTATCGGCCAGACAAAGATTTTCCATTTCGGCACTTTGTCCATGACTCATGAGGGAGTGCGCGCGGCTACAAAGAAAGCGGTACAGGCGGCAAAAGACGGCGGATGCCTTATTTCTTTCGACCCGAATCTGCGCCCGCCGCTGTGGAGTTCGCTGGAGCTTGCAAAAGAGCAGATGGAATATGGATTCGGAGTCTGTGATATTCTGAAGATTTCCGATAATGAGATACAGTTTGTGTCCGGCAGGGAAGATTACGACGAGGGAATCGCCTTCCTGCAGGAGAAATATCAGATCCCGCTTATCCTTCTGACAATGGGGAAGGACGGAAGCCGTGCTTATTATAAAGGGATGCGCGTGGAACGTCCGGGATTTTCCGTAAATACGATCGAGACTACCGGAGCGGGAGACACATTCTGCGGCAGTTCGCTTACGTATATTCTTGAGCATGATTTTGACAGTCTTACGGAAGAAGAACTGGGAGAGATGCTGACGTTCGCGAATGCGGGCGCGGCTATCGTTACGACCAGAAAAGGCGCGATCCGCGCGATGCCGGCCAGAGAAGAAGTGCTGGGAATGATTCAGAACTGACGGATTGGAACACGGGGCTGAAGTAAAGAAGATTCGAAAAGGCCGGAATGAGAAGAGAGAGAATCATATTCGAAAAGCAGCTGCGGGAATTTCCCGCAGCTGCTTTCTTTCTGTCTGAAGTCAGAATCGTAAGCGGGAAAAGCGCGGCCGGATTCCCCGGCGGGAGTTTTTCCGCTTACAGGTTCAGATTTTTAAAGGCCTCCGCAAATGCGTTGTTGATCGGCTGTTCTGCTTCTTTTGCCTGCTTTCTCATGTATGCGGCCACATCACGTTTGTTTCCGCCTTTT
>CALWKB010000076.1 GCA_944381125.1 uncultured Mediterraneibacter sp.
AGGCAGAGCAGGATGTGGGACCACCAGGCCATGTTGTCGCCGGTCCAGATGCCGCCGTAGCGGTGCATGCCGATATAGGACGAACGGGAGAACATGAGGAACCGCTTATCCGGGTCGATCCGGTCAAAGGCCTCGCCTGCCGCGCGGGTCATATTGAATCCGAACAGGTTGTGGACTTTGTCGTGGCGGATCCGCTTTCCGTTTACATTGTGATAAAACCTGGCATAATCCTCCGGGCTGTTGGAAAGTCTTTTCAGCTTGTCACCAAGCTGCCATACGCCGACGTCTTCCGCGCCGTCCGTCTCGCTGCCGTCCCAGTTAGCCGCCCCGGAACCGGCGAATTTTGCTGCCATTTCTTTCGCCTCAGCCAGCCCTTCAGCGGAATGGAAGATGGCAGGCTCGTTCATGTCATTCCAGAATCCCTCTATGCACTGGTCGGTAAGGAAACGGTATTTGTCGCCGAACCATCTGCGGGCTTCCGGGTTGAGTACATCCGGAAAGTGAGTGTCTCCCGGCCATACGGCCGCCACGAAGTCGGAGCCGTCTTTACGCTGGCAGAAGTAGCGGTTCTTCACGCCTTCTTCGTACACATCATATCCGTCCTCAACTTTTACACCGGCGTCGATGATGGGGACGAGGCGGACATGCTGGTCTTTCAGCTCCCGGACAAACGCCGGAAAATCGTCAAAATCTTTGTTAAGAGTGAAATCCTTGTAGGCCTCCATGTAGTCGATGTCCATGTAGATCATATCAAGCGGAAGATGATTCTTCCGGTAATTCTCAGTCACGGCCCGGAAGTCTTCCTTTGTCTTGTAGCCCCAGCGGCTCTGTCCGAAGCCGAACGCGAATTTCGGCGGGATGTAGCTGCGGCCGATGATTTTCCGGAACTGTTTCACGATGTCGTAAGCGGAATCTCCCTCGATGACATACAGATCCAGATCCGCGTTTTCACAGGAAATATCTATCAGATCCTGCTGCGTATAGCCGATGTCAAATGTAAGCGAGCCGGGGTAGTCCACGAACAGCCCGAACGTTTCTTCTCCGGAAACAATTAAAAAATTATGGGCGCCGTACAGCGAAATCTTTTCTTCCGTGTGCGTCGGATCGTCCGTACAGTTGCTGACGTAGCGCCAGCCTCTCTTATTGATGCCTCTGTTGGCTTCCCCCAGCCCGAAGACGATATCGTCTCTGCCCATGCGGTACGTAAAGCGAAATCCCTGCTCTGTGCCGATGTTTCCGTATTTTGGGGTTCCTTCTGCGGCCGGGACTGAAACGGTTACAGCTTCTGTGTCAAAAGGTGTGCCGTAGACATATTTCTGAATCATGATAAATCCTCCTTTGCTTTTTGCGGGAAAAATTTTTCAGGCGGTTTGGCCGCGCTCCGGACGCGGCGCCGCATATCTGAACTTTTGCTTTATTATACATCCGCGTTTTGGAAAATGCTTGCACCATGCTTGCAGATAAATTGTACAATCCTGCTCTATGCGTGGCACCGGAAGAAAGATGACTGACCTCTTGTATCCTTTCGGGTTCAATGTTATACTAATAGACAAAATGCGATTGAAAGAAAGAACAGGTGTTTGGCTATGGGGAATGATCATTTCCGTGAAAAAATGAAGAAAAGCAGCAGAGGATTTTCAATCAGCCACAAGCTTTTGCTGCTTGCAGCTGTCGTAGCGCTGCCGTTTATGGTCATGCTGATTTATCTTCTCGCCTCTATGGGAAATTACAGCAAAGTCTATGATAAAATTGTAAAAGACATAACCGTAGCCAATAACTATAACCTGAATTTTAAAGAGGATATGGATGAAAGTATGTACAAGCTTGTTGTAGGCTATGTTACTTTCGACAATATTTCCGAAGATGAAAAGCTCAAAGATCCTTATATGCTTATAAATGATCTGCGCAGTGAATTTACAAGGCTGGCGGGAGTGACTTCAGACGGGGAGAGCCGGGTATGGCTTGAAAGTCTGCTGCGCAATATAGACACACTCGAGAAGAGAGTGGACGACGTCGTGGAAAGCACCCGATCGGGCGGCACATACGATGATAATATCGACAATCTGGAAAACAACATTTACGTGCTCACGGAGCTGATCCAGGATGATATTCAGTACTACATTTACTATCAGACACAGAGCATGGAAGAGGTGACGGATGACCTGAACGAACAGATCAGCACGTTTATGGTGGCCTGCGTACTCGTATTCGCAGTGCTTGTCGTCGGAGTGACCATCGCCGCCGTGTTTATTACATCAGGCATCATCCGTCCGCTGAAGGAGCTCAACAGCGCTACGGAGAAACTTGCGAAAGGGGATTTCGCGGCCAGGGCGGAAGTGAATTCACGGGACGAGATCGCCGTTCTGGCGGAAGGCTTTAACGACATGGCGGGCAATATGCAGGCGATGATCGGAAAGATCAAGGAGGACGAACAGAAAATCAGAAAAGCGGACCTCAGGCTTCTGCAGGAACAGATCAACCCCCATTTCCTTTATAATACGCTGGACACAATCGTGTGGCAGATAGAAGGAAACGAGCCTGAACAGGCCGTATCCATGGTTGTCTCTCTTTCTAATTTTTTCCGTCAGGTACTCAGCAAAGGAAAAGAATTTATATCCATCAGGGAAGAGGAACAGCATATCAGGAGTTATCTTGAGATCCAGGAAATCCGGTATCATGACATACTGGAATATTCCATTCAGATTGATCCCGCGATTTATAACTACCAGATCCTCAAGCTTACGCTTCAGCCTGTGGTTGAAAATGCCCTTTATCACGGGATCAAGCGCAAGCGCGCGAAAGGATACATCCATATCAGCGGAGAGAAGAGAGGCGGCGACATTTTACTTTTTGTCGGCGACAACGGGGCAGGCATGGAAAAAGACGAGCTTGAGCAGCTCCGCAGAGAGATCGGCCGGCCGTGCAAGGAGACGGAACGGGGATTCGGGCTTGCCAATGTAAACGAGAGAATCCGGATGTATTTCGGCGAAAAATACGGGCTGTCCATCTCTTCGGAAAAAGGCGAGGGAACGATTGTGGAGATACGCATACCGGCCGTATTTTCGGACGGCGCGGCGGAAACAGAAGGATAAGGCGAAAGAAAGGATTTTATATGAGAGGCAAGAAAAAGGGATATGTCAGGGCAGGTCTGGCGGCGGCGTTTTTTCTGCTCCTGTCCGGAGGCTGCGGCATGCAGTTTGACGTGGAGGAAAGAGAAAATGAAAATGCTGCGGAAGACGAACTGATCGTAGTAGGCGTATCACAGCTCGGGAGCGAGTCTGTATGGCGGACGGCGAATACGGCGTCGATACAGGAAACATTTACCCGGGAAAACGGATATCTGCTGATATTCGAAAATGCAAGACAGAAGCAGGAAAATCAGATAAAAGCCCTCCGCAGTTTTATCTCTCAGCAGGTAGACTATATTGTTTTTTCTCCGATAGAAGAAAGCGGATGGGACGTTGTGCTGGAGGAGGCAAAAGAAGCGGAAATCCCGGTCATAGTTATGGACAGGGAAGTGGAAGTCTCGGATCCGTCGCTTTATGTGACGCGGGTCGGCTCTGATTTCGCGGGAGAAGGTGAAAACGCCGGAGTCTGGCTGAGAAACTATCTGGAAGAACAGGGGCGCGCGGAAGAAGAGATCAACATTATTGTCCTTAAGGGAACTGAAGGCGCGACTTCTACAATCGGCCGCACGGAAGGTTTCGAGAAGATCGCGCGGCAGCACGACAACTGGACGATTCTTGAGCAGGCGGGAGCGGATTATACGACGACCAAGGCGAAGGAAGAAATGAAAAAGATACTGAGCGAGCATCAGGATATCGACGTGCTTGTGTCTCAGAATGACGATATGACCTTCGGGGCGCTGGAAGTTCTGGAAGAAGAAGGCTTTACGACCGGAGTGGACGGTGATGTTATTGTAATATCGTTCGACGCTGTCCGGTCCGCTCTGGAACTGGTCGCGTCCGGAGAGATCAATGTGGATATCGAATGCAATCCGGAGCAGGGGCTGTATATTGAAAATGTGATACAGATGCTGGAGAACGGAGCGACAATAGATAAAAACTACTATGTTCCTGAAAAAATATTTACACAGGAAAATGTAGGGCGTTATATTAATGACAGAAGTTACTGACAGACGGGAGATGAAAGAATGTTAAAAGTATTTCTTGTGGAGGATGAATCTGTAATCCGGGACGGGTTAAGAGATAAAATTCCCTGGGAACAGTACGGATTCCGGTTTGTGGGAGAGGCGGCGGACGGAGAGATGGCGCTTCCCATGATCCGTAAAACAAGGCCGGACGTGCTGATTACGGATATCAAGATGCCTTTTATGGACGGGTTGTCCCTGAGCAAAATTGTCAGTGAAGAGTTCCCGCGGACAAAAATTGTAATTATCAGCGGTTATGATGATTTCGAATACGCGAGAAAAGCGATTGAGGTGGGAGTCGACCAGTATCTCCTGAAGCCGATTACAAGACTGACGCTGAAGAAGACCCTTCTGGAACTGAAGGAAAAGATTGAGCAGGATATGGTGCAGAACGATTATCAGGCTCAGTTTCAGAGCGAAATGCATGTCTATGAGCAGTTCTCGCGCAGGAGATTTATGGAAAGACTGCTCTCCGGCGACATGCCGGTAAATGAGATTTATGAAGAGGCGTCCAGACTGTCGCTGGAGATTACCGCGCCCTGTTACAATCTGCTGTTCTTCTATCTCCAGGAGAAAGGAGGGGTTGTATCGGAAGAGCGGGCGGAAAGTTTTATGCGCAAACAGGACGAAGTGTTTCACTTTTTCCTCCGGCATCCGCAGTATATCCTTTTCCGGTGGAACGCAAACTGCAACGGGGTGCTTGTCAAAGCAGAGACGGATCAGATTGGCGAGTGGACGCGCAAAGGTGTGGATCACATCCGCAGTGTGTGCGAACCGGACGGGGAACACCTTGACTGGTATGCCGCTACGGGAAGTCCTGTTGAGCGTCTGAGTATGCTGCCTTCATGTTATCAGGATGTCAATCATTATCTGGCGTACCGGTTTATGGTTCCCGGGCTTCATGTGCTTACAAAGACAACGCTTGCGGATTACCTGATGACCAAGGACGAGAACCGGCTGGACGGCGTGGACTCGGCCACCATGTCTCCGGAAGTGATCAGAGACTTTCTCGTAAAAGGAAACAGCAGTGAGATTCATGATTTTGTTGAATCCTATCTGGAACAGATCAAAGAACCGCTGAAGTCCCGCATGTTCCGCGCCTATGTGGTGCTCAACATAAGGTTTACCATTATCGCCTATGTGGAGTCCATCGGCGTGTCCAAAGAGGAGTTCATGGAACAGCTCGGAAGCCATAATCAGGATATGAATATGGAGGCGTCTGAAGTGCCGGAATATTTCCTTGATATGCTTCAGACGGCGATCAATATCAGGGAAAATGAGAGCAGCAACCAGAACCGGAAAATACTGAGAAGGGCGCTGGAATATATTGACAGCAATTACGACAGAGAATCCATGTCGCTGAACCAGGCCGCCGCGAAGCTGTATGTGAGCGCCAACTATCTCAGCACAGTGTTCAGCCAGAATATGAAAAAGACCTTTGTAGAATATGTTACGGCAAAAAGAATGGAAAAGGCGAAAAAGCTGTTAAAGAATACGAACAAATCCGCGGGAGAGATCGCCCAGGAAGTAGGGTATAAAGATTCCCATTATTTCAGCTTTGTGTTTAAAAAGACCCAGGGCTGCAGCCCGAGAGAATACAGGGCGGGAAAAAAGGCCGCGGCGGACCGCGCGCCTGAAAATGAATAACAGATATCCCGGCTCTGGAGCCGGGATATCTGTTATGCGGGAAGTTTCGCCGTGCTTTGCCTCGGGCGCAGTTCCCAGGAAAGCTCGACAGACTGCGTGGGAAGCCCTTTGAGTCTGCGGACCATCATCAGCGCCGCCTCGCGTCCTGTCTCATGGAGACGGTGAGAAAGACTGGTGACCGTAAGCCGTGTGGAACTGCTCAGATATGTATTGTCGAAGGAAGCGACGGAAATGTCCGAGGGCACTTTTCTCCCCTCCGCGTGAAGCTCTTCGATCAGATGGTAGGCAATCATGTCATTGTGGCAGATAACTGCGGTGCATTCTTCCAGGGAGTCGCGGATGATCTCTCTGAGAAAACCGGTGTTCCGGCTTGTCGACAGCGCGTTTATATGCCTGGTGAGAAACCAGCCGACGTGCTCGTCGGGAACCGGAAGTGTGCTGCTTCTCATGGCTTCTGTAAAGCCCTGATACCGTTCAATGCCCTGCTGCTCATCGGCTGCGAATATCCCGCCGATGGAAGTGTGGCCAAGCTCGGTGAGGTGGCGGACGAGAAGAGCGCTTCCGGCAAGATTGTCGTCTTTGACGCACGGGCAGTCGTTCAGCGCGTCATAGCTGCTTCCGAGAAATACGAGAGAGGTTCCCTTTTCCTGCAGGCGGCGAAAAAGATCAATGTTCGGATTCGGAAGGGCGCTTCTGCAGCCTTCGACAATCAGGCCGCGGAGCGGATTTTCCAGTATCGAGCCGAGGATGCGGCGCTCTGTGAGCGCCCGGCGTCCCGTCACATATACCCTGGAACTGAAGCCGTTCCTGGAAAGTTCTGACTGTATATCATTTATCAGCGCGGGATAAATATAGTCCTGGTCGTCGGATATTAAGATGCCGATTATGTTGTCCGACGGTTCGCTGAGAAGGCCTGTGATATAGGAGCCGCTTCCGCGCTTCTTGACAATCAGTCCTTCATCCTCGAGGAGCGACAGAGACAGGCGAACCGTCTGCCGGCTTACACGGAATCGATCGCAAAGTTCCTGCTCGGTCGGAAGCTTTTCGATTCCTTTTTCGATATCGGTGCGGATGATTTCTTTGAGCCGGTCGGCCAGCCATTTGTATTTGATAGCCATAAGTGTATCTCCTTAATTTCTTAATAATTTCGTAAAAAAATATACATAAAAAATGTTCCATATTATAGCGACGCAGGAAAAAATGAAAGAACTGCAAAAAAACAAACTAAATATTGGAAAAAATCAAAAATGCACAATAAAAAATCACATCTGAATACACAAAAAAGTACGTGTTAATCATAAAAAATCATACAAATTCTCCTTGATAAAAAATAAAATCAAAAAAAAGAAAAGAGTTGTATTTAACAGCTATAATAACATACAAAATTTGTATTGTAAACAACTAACAAACATAAATTATATTCCCGATTGCGATTGCCCCAAATGGCAGAAAAAGGGTATTATTATATATAGGTAATAATAGCGCCGGTGTGCGGAGGGGATACGGATAGTCAGTGCTGAATACGGACCTGAAATTGTTCAGAAAACTCTGCATACTGGCGCTTGTGTCAGTGCCGGAAAAGCTGGCGCTTTGACGGCGCGGACATTACCAAATAAAACGGGAGGAGGAACTATGAGTAAAAAGTTCAAAAAACCACTGGCAGCGGTTCTGGCCGGCGCGCTTGTATTTACAATGACGCCCGCGGCGGTACCGGAAACTGCTAAAGCGGCGGAACTGCCGGAGCTTACCGCTCACTATGACATGTCCCACGAAGGCAGTCAGCTTCTGGACGTGTCCGGAAACGGCAGGCACGCCACATTGTACAATGCGCAGGACAGCGACTTTAAAGCCGGAGACGGCGTAAACGTACTGCAGTTCGCAAACCGGCAGTACGCAGATCTTCCGCAGGGTCTTGTGACAGGCGACGACAACGATTTTACGGTTGAAGTTACACTGTCTACAATGACCGAGGCCGCTCACTGGGCATGGTGCATCGGTCAGGGGATCGGCACATGGGCCGGAAATGACGTCGGCGACTATGTGTTTGTGAACCCGAAGGGAGCGCCCGGAGACCGGGGCGGCGAGATTCTTGCCGGCATAAAAGTCGGATCGCCGCAGTCAGATGAAGTAAGACTGCCGTCCCCGACAAAGAAACTTGGAAGCGAATACAGCACCATTACTCTGGTCGGCGAGGACGATACACTGACGCTTTATCTGGACGGCGAAGAGATCGCTGCGACAGATCACAGTTATTCCATGGCGGATGTGATTCCCGAGGGGGATGTTTTAGGATATATCGGAAAATCTCTCTGGGAGCCGGACGCGCTTCTCACGGCGAACGTCGGGGACCTTAAGTTCTACGACGAGGCGCTGAGCAAGGATCAGGTAAAGGAAAGCATGCCGACAGCTGACGAGAAAGAAGCTATGTATGCCGCGGAGATCGGAGCGGTAACTCCGGGCGGAGACAGCAGCGCCGAACTGATTGCGGAATATGACATGACACATTCCGACGGCGTGCTGACAGACGTATCCGGAAACGGCAATAACGCAGAAATTGAAGGTACGGAGAATTTCCTTGAAAACGGAGATGCGAAGATCTGGCAGCTGGCAAATGACAGCTACGCCGTACTTCCCGCTTCCATCAATGAAGCGCTGGGAGACAGCGAGGACTTTACGATCGAAGCGACCCTGACGACACAGACGTCGGCCGCCCACTGGCTGTTTGCCATCGGCGACGGCATTGGAACATGGGGGGCGAAAGATGTAGGCGACTACATATTTGTCAATCCGAGCGCGAGCGAAAAGGGAGGAAACTTCCTGGCGGCCATTAAGACAGGCACAGGAGCTGACTGGGTGGAAACACGGTTCTCTGACAGCACGACAGGCATGACAGCCGCGAGCGGATATGCCACAGTCACCCTGACGGGTGAAGGCGGAGACCTGAAGCTGTATCTGGACGGAAGGCTTGTAAGCCAGACTTCCCAGAGCAAGACGATTCAGGATGTGCTTCCGGAAGATGTGTTCGGATATATCGGACGTTCTCTCTATGAGCCGGACGCGCTGCTGACCGCGAATCTCGCAGAGTTCAGCATTTACTCAGGCGCGATGACTCAGGCGGAGATCAATGAGAATCTTCCGACCGCCGATGAGAAAAACGAGATGTTCATGGCGGATCTGCTTGAAACCGTAAAAGGTGAAAATGCAAGCCTTGACGCGGTGACAGAAGATCTGTCCCTTCCCTCAAAGATTGACAATGTGGCAGTCACATGGGGCAGCTGGGAAGAGAAAGATATCATCGCTGAGGACGGTTCCGTAACCGCTCCCGCGGACGGACAGGCCGAGGTAACGATCCCGTTCTCCTATGAACTGAACGGCGAGACTTACGAGAGCCAAATCAGCGTAACCGTTCTTCAGATGGACACAGACGCGGAGATCGCAGAGGCGATTGCATCGATCGATATCCCGAACAAGGATGACGTAAGAGGCAATATCACACTTCCGGAAGAGAGCGAAAACGGCATTGCGATTGAGTGGACAACAGATCGTGAGGACATTGTAAATGTCAATGTGATTCCGGGAGAAAACTACGACGATACTCCGGCAGGAACTGTTACCCGTCCGGAAAAAGACACTGAGGTTACAATGACCGCGACTGTTACACTGAACGGTGAAACAGCATCGAAGGACATCACGATTCACGTAAAAGCAGCTCCGGAAGAGATTCAGGAGTCAGACTACACCGATTACTTCTTCGCCTACTTCGCGGGAGAAGGATATTCGGACGGAGAGCAGATCTACTTCGCGTCCAGCCGCGACGGCCTGAACTGGGAAGATCTGAACAACAATAATCCGATCCTTACTTCAACGCTTGGCGAAAAAGGCGTGCGAGATCCCTTCATTATCCGTTCGCCGGAAGGCGACAAGTTCTATCTGATCGCTACGGATCTGAAGATCAACGGCGGCAACGGATGGGACGCGGCGCAGAATAACGGAAGCCAGTCGCTGATGGTATGGGAGTCCACAGACCTTGTCAACTGGTCCGATCAGAGAATGGTTGAAGTATCCGCGGAGATCGGAGCAGGATGTACATGGGCTCCGGAGGCAACCTACGATCCGATGACAGGCGAGTATGTAGTATACTGGGCGTCAAGGACGCCGGCGGTGGATCAGAAACAGCGCCTGTACTACGCAAAGACAAGAGACTTCTATACATTTACAGAGCCTCAGGTATTTATTGATACACAACAGTCCAGCATAGATACGACGATTATTTATGAGGACGGCGTGTATTACAGATACACCAAAAATGAAGGCGGAAGCACAAATGAGTTCGGCGCGCCGTCAAAGACAATATACGCGGAGAAGTCAGACAGGCTTCTCGGCGGCAAATGGGATAATATCACGACAGCTTCTCTGAACAAAGAGGCTCATGTGGAAGGCCCGACGATCTTCAAGTTAAATGAAGACGACCAGACGGCGGATCAGAAATACTGCCTGCTGGTAGATAACTTCGGCGGCATCGGATACTATCCGCTTGTGACGGATGATCTTTCCGACGGAGAATTCAGCAGACCGGACACAGAATACAAGATGCCTTCCCGCGCGCGTCACGGCACACCGATCCGGGTGACAACCGAAGAGTATGAAAGAATTATGGCTGCATACTCAGCTCCGGAGGAAGTAAATGTAGCTGTTGAAGCGGGAGACACACCGGCGCTTCCGGATACAGTAACCTTTAAAACAGGCGAGACAGAAACTGAAAAAGCCGTGACATGGAATCTTGAAGGAGTATCTTTTGAAGGCGAACCGTTCAGCACGGTTACCGTTACCGGTACAGTTGAAGGAAGTCTTATGAAAGCAACCGCAAATGTAAGGATTCTTCCGAAAGACCTGGAATACATGATCGACTGCAACAATACGGAGTCGACTACATGGACCGCGGCGAAAGAGCTGAACAGCGGACTGCTCAATGCGGAAGCTGCGGATCAGGCAAAGACAGACGACAATACATGGGGTTACACAAGCGTTGTCGGATCGGCTGACCCGGCGGATATCACCGGCTACAGCCAGAATGATGTCAATAATCCGTATGCAGGCGGCTGGTGGGCTCGCGGAAATAAGGATATCACATATCAGGTGACTCTTCCGGCAGGCGAGCACACAGTGATGCTTGGATGCAACGGCTGGTGGAACAAGGGCCGTCAGATGGATGTCCTCTATTCCGTAAACGGCGCGGAAGAAATAAAACTCTGCGATCTGGATGCGAAAGCCAATACAGGAGTATATGCTTCCGGCAAGATTACCCTGGAAGAAGAATCCGTAGTTACACTGAC
>CALWKB010000077.1 GCA_944381125.1 uncultured Mediterraneibacter sp.
ATGACATTTTTCTTCCGCAATAGCTACACTTTCTCACAGGATTTTTTCCTCCATTCAACACGGCATTGCCCGGTTGCATTATAAAATTGAAAAATAATGCAATATCTCTTTCCTCTTTCCACATTAATATCAGCTTTACTTATTGCATCCTGGCAAATAATCTCTTTTCTTTTCCGTGCATCACATAATTTCATAATCATTTTCCCCTGCCTGATTTCTAAATGAAAATTCATCTCATATGTGCCTTCATCCGGAAATCTAATCACTCTCCGCACCTGTCCCCGGCACGAAACGAAATGCAGGTCGGCGTTACCGTCACGCCTTATATATCCTGTAAACACTGCTGCAATCTTCGCGCTGAATAAAAGCCATCCACTAATATACAACAAATAAAACAACAAACATATAACAGCCAAAAAAATAATCGTCAATATCATAAATTCCTCCTTAAAGCTGACAAAAATTATCCGGAAAAACAATTTGACACGTACAGCATTCCTGCCTATAATATATTTAACAAGAGAGCCGATGACTAGATGAAGCCTAGCCATTGGTAATGTAAAGATGCAAAAAGCAGCGCCTTAGGTTTACCAGACAGAGGGCGCTACTTTTTCCGTAAAGTATAAATAACAAGAGTTATTACGGCACAAAGCATAATTACAAATTCGTATAAATCCGAAATTGCAACCATAATATCAGCCCCTTTCATAAATATTTCAGCGGCTGGCATTATCGCCCCATCAGCTCCCCGGCTAAATATATTATCTTTTTATTTTAACTCTCCCAGCGCATGCATATAGCCTTCCAGTCTTTTCTGCGCATTGCTGTCCAGCTTCTCATACATCCGGATCAGTTCGTATTCTCTGGATTTCCTGTTGATAACAACATATTCTGTCTGTCTGTGTTCGCCCGGATTTTTGCTGTCCGTATCCAACAGCAGTTCATACGGTGAGATCTCCAGCACTTCGCATATGATCATGATCTTATCAGCAGAAGGATTTGTTCCTTTCCTTCTCCAGTCGCTGACCGTACTCTGGGATATGCCTGTCCTTTTTGCAAATTCATTCTGTGTGATTCCCTTTTCGTCAAGGTATTTATAAATCCGTTCACTAATCAGCATTTTTTCTCTCCATCACATAATTGGTCAGCAGCACGCCATTCCTCTCCACCTGCTGTTCTCTCACTGTTTTATATCCTCTTTTCTCAAAAAACGGTCTGGCTGTTATTGAGGCATGGGTCAGATATCTGTCCGCTTCGATTTCTTTTTCCAGCCTGTCGCAGAGCGCAGAGGCGACACCCTGACGCTGATGATCTTTATGTACATAGAGCCGGTCCAGATAACCGGACCGGTCCATATCTGCAAATCCGATCACGATCTCACCGGCAGCATTACTTTCGTTTTTCTCTACCGCCACGTACGTTACATGTTCCAGAAGCGACCGGTTCCATGCGTCCGTGTCCACCTCGCCGGATGCCCAGGCTTCCAGCTGTTCTTCTGTATAATCTGCTGCATTGACCGTGTGCACCGTATCGTAAAAAAGTCCGATAATTTCCCGGATATCATTGCTGTTGTATCTCCTCAGTTTCATCACTTTACTCCTGATCCGCAGGCGTCCGGAATGCATACTCCACCGTTCCGTTCTCCCATTCGCCGCATGCCAGATATACCCGGCCGGGCTGAGCGGTAAATTCCGGATTGCCATTGTCATTTGTCTTCACATCAACAGCCGTCTCCTCCGGCATCTGCCCTGCTTCATCCTGTTCTCGTCCCAGAAGCGCATCGTCCCATGAAAAGATCTGTATGTGCTCAGGCATAACATCAAACTGCAGCTCCATCTGCATCGGTTCGGAAAGTTTTTTAATTTCCACGGGACTTGTCTGCAGGATATGCGGCGCATCCGTAGTAATCGTATTGCTTTCCCCGTTCTCTTCATAAGTCCATGTATAGCTCAACGGTTCCGGAATAATGACCGAAGCAGCAGCCAGCTCATCCGTATAGCATACATTCAGATACGGGCGTTCAGACGGATCTTTCTCAATGAAAAGCTCATCAAGATAATGTCCATACTGTCCGATATATTCCTGATTTGCCTGCTCTGTCCTCCTGATCTCTGTAATCCCGTGATAATGGGCCGGATATGATTCCGCGATTATTCCGTTCCCGTAAATGTCAACCACATCCCCGTTATTCAGATCATCTGCCGTAATCTTCATCCCTGATTCATCGTAGACGGCGTCCTCCGGCACCGTCCCGTGAAAAGGATATTCTGCTTCAAGATTTACAAAGATACTGTTCCCGTCTTCTTTTTTCAGATAAACAGCCTGCATCGCGTCCGTGTACTCCTGTTTTTTATTTCGACTAAAAGCGATAATAATGATTAAAAGAATAATTACCGCAACAGATAAAATGAGAATTTTATTTTTCTTCATAACCGTTTCTATATACTTCTCCTTTTTACAATCTGAAGTTCATACCCAAGTGCATTCAGGATATTGCAAAAACATCTTAAAGAGGGACTGTTTTCCTTTTTTTCAATCCTTGAAATCACCTGTTGCCTGGTTCCTGTCATTTCAGCAAGATCACTTTGGGTAATTTTACCAGCTTTCCTCAAAGCAGTCATTTCTCCTATCAAACGATATTCTTCTCTGCTTTCATCCCAGCCCTTTTTAAAATCTTCATTTTCATTTTTTTTCTTTTCTATAACATTTGTAA
>CALWKB010000078.1 GCA_944381125.1 uncultured Mediterraneibacter sp.
GATGTTTATAATTATATGTTCGGCAGCATTCTGGCGATGAGCCGGGAAGATGTGGCGTTGAGCGTGACTCTGGCGGCGCTTGTACTGGCGCTGTATATTTTCTTTTATCAGAAAATTTTTGCCATTACCTTTGACGAGACATTTGCGAGGGCTACGGGAGTCAGAGCCGGCCTGTACAATACACTGATCGCGGTTCTGACCGCAGTG
The DNA here is from genome assembly GCA_944381125.1 of uncultured Mediterraneibacter sp. Taxonomy (GTDB): domain Bacteria; phylum Bacillota; class Clostridia; order Lachnospirales; family Lachnospiraceae; genus Mediterraneibacter. The sequence goes on from CALWKB010000078.1 coordinate 208, forward strand.
ACGATTGTGCTTGGCATGCGTATGATGGGAGCTCTTTTAATTTCGAGCCTGATTATTTTTCCGGCGCTTACAGCCATGCGCGCCTGCCGGACGTTCCGCAGCGTGACGGTCCACGCGGCGGTGATTTCCGTCGTGTGTCTTACAGCCGGCCTGATAATGTCTTATCTGGGAGGCACTCCGGCGGGAGCAAGCGTGGTTATGGCCAATATAGCCGCGCTGATTCTGTATTCCCTGGCGGGACTGGCAAGAGGAAGGCGGAAGCGGTAAATCTCAGATCCTCCGGGCAGGTTTTATCAGATAATGCCTGCCGCAGGCGGAGGCGGAGACAATCTGTTGGATAAAATAGATCAAGAATACGACGTTGACAAAGATAAAAACACACACTATAATAAATATAAATTTTCTCCTGACGGCGTTTTCCGGATTGCGGAGAGCGCAGAGACGGCAGGTATGTAAATGCAGTGACAGGGAGGAGTACATAATTTCCCGAAACGCAGAGAGGAGATGGCGGGTGTAAATCTCCGGAAGGAATTATGGAAGGTAGCCCTCGAGCAGTGGACCGAACGGCATCCTCTGAGGCGGATGCATCAGTAGGCTTCAACGTTTCCCGCGTTACAGGGATCCGGTATCGGAATCATGTCTGCGGCCGTGATGGGGACGGCGGCAGAGAGCAGACTCCCGTACCGGCAGAGCGCAGAGAAAACTTCTCTGAAGTCAGGTGGTACCACGGATTATAATTCGCCCTGAGCATGCAGATGCTCAGGGTTTTCTTTATGAAAGGGAGGTATTGAATTGAGAAAGATTACAGGGAACAAATTACTGGTAAGAGCGTTAAAGGAAGAGGGCGTGGATACCATTTTCGGATATCCGGGGGCGTGCACGATTGATATCAGCGACGAGCTTTACAAACAGGACGACATCAGGATAATCCTGCCCCGCCACGAGCAGGCGCTGGTGCACGAGGCGGACGCTTACGCAAGAACTACGGGAAAGACAGGCGTATGTCTTGTGACAAGCGGACCGGGCGCGACCAATCTGGTTACGGGACTTGCAACGGCCAATTATGACAGCGTTCCGCTTGTGTGCTTTACCGGACAGGTTGCCAGACATCTGATCGGGAACGACGCGTTTCAGGAAGTAGATATCGTCGGGATTACCCGCAGCATTACAAAATACGGCGTAACCGTGCGAAACAGGGAAGACCTGGGAAGAATTATCAAAGAAGCGTTTTATATTGCCCGCACGGGGAGGCCGGGCCCGGTGCTGATCGATCTGCCCAAAGACGTGATGTGCGAGCTTGGAAGCGCGGAATATCCTTCGACTGTCAATATACGCGGATATAAGCCGAATACAAGCGTACATATGGGACAGCTTAAAAAGGCGCTGAAGATGCTTAAAAAGGCGAAGAAACCGCTGTTCCTCGCGGGAGGCGGCGTTAATATCGCGCGTGCAAACGAAGTGTTTACGGAAGTGGTAAACAAGACAAATGTGCCGGTTGTGACAACGATTATGGGAAGAGGCGCCGTGCCGACAAATCACCCGCTTTTTATCGGAAATCTGGGAATGCATGGCTGCTACGCGGCAAACATGGCGGTTGGAGAGTGCGACCTGCTCTTTTCCATCGGCACCCGTTTTAATGACCGGATTACCGGAAAACTCCATTCCTTTGCTCCGCACGCCCAGATCGTCCACATAGATATCGATACAGCTTCCATATCCAGAAATATTCATGTCCATATACCGATTGTGGCGGACGCTCTGGAAGCGGTGCAGAAGATGAATGAATATGTGGAACCCTGTGATACGAAAAAATGGCTTGCCCAGATCAGAAAATGGGATGAAGAGCATCCTCTGAAAATAAAAAGCAAGCCGCAGATGACTCCCCAGGACATAATTGAAGAGATGAACCGCCAGTTTGACGACGCGATTATCGTATCAGACGTGGGGCAGCATCAGATGTTTGTATCCCAGTATACGGAAATTACAGATAAAAAACGTATGATTATGTCCGGCGGACTGGGAACGATGGGATACGGATTCCCGGGGGCGATCGGAGCTCAGCTCGGAAACCCGGACAAACGGGTAATCGCCATATCCGGAGACGGCGGCATGCAGATGAACATACAGGAATTCGCCACAGCCGTACTGGAGGAGCTGCCCCTGATTCTCTGCGTATTTAACAATGAATATCTGGGAATGGTGCGGCAGTGGCAGAAGCTTTTCTACGGAAAACGCTACAGCATGACGAATCTCCGCTCCGGCGCCCTTTTCAGAAGGACAGACGGCAGGGAAATGCCGGAATACACGCCGGATTTCGTAAAGCTTGCGGAAAGCTACGGTGCAAAAGGACTGCGCGTTTCCAGAAAAGAAGAAATTGCCGCGGCATTTGAGGAGGCAAAGAAAAATACCGGGACGCCTACTCTGATCGAATTCCTGATAGACCCGGAAGAGATTGTCTGCCCGATGGTACAGCCGGGAGGCAGCCTGGATGAAATGATATTGGATTGTTAAAAAGGAGGCGGGACAATGGATAACAGCATAAAAAAAAGATGGATTTCCGTATATGTGGAAAATCAGGTAGGTGTACTTTCCAAGATATCCGGCCTGTTTTCCGCAAAATCTTACAACCTTGACAGCCTGACCGTGGGAAAGACAGAAGATCCCACCGTGTCCAGAATGACGATCGCAACAGTGAGCGACGACGAAACATTTGAGCAGATAAAAAAACAGCTCAACCGTACAATTGAAGTTATCAAGGTAATAGACTTTACAAATATATTTGTAAGAATGAAAGAAATCCTTTACGTAAAAGTACTCAAATGCACGCCGGAAGATAAAGTAGAAGTATTCCAGATTGCAGAGACATTTAAGGCAAAAGTAATCGATTACGGCCGGGACAGCGTTCTGGTAGAATTTGTCCAGACCGCTACAAAAAATGACGCCGTAGTCAAACTGATGAAAGAAGAATTCAAAACAATCGAAGTAGTACGCGGCGGCAGCGTAGGCATCGAATCCATCAGTATGATGGAACGCTAGTCTGCACATGCGGAGAAACAGCCGGGTACCGCCTTGCAAGCTCGCTTGCAGAAGGCGGTACCCGGCTGTTTCTCCATATGGCGGACGCCATACAGCGAGATGAAGCCGCGAAGCGGCGGAATCGAGCTGGCATGTGCAGGGAAGCGGACGCCATACAGCGAGATGGAGCCGCGAAGCGGCGGAATCGAGCTGGCATGTGCAGGGGCGGACTGTTGCAAAAAAACAGAGCGCACTCTTGATTTTTCCGGACGGCGGTATTATAATTGTCAAAGTAGAGAAGTTGTTGGCCTGCGTGAAGCAGAGGAATGGAGGAATCGCAATGGAGAAAAAGAATCTTGACTGGGAAAATATCGGATTTGGCTATATACAGACAGACAAGAGATATGTGTCAAATTTTAAAGACGGGAAATGGGACGACGGCGCTCTGATTGACGACCCTAATATCGTAATGAATGAATGCGCGGGTGTTCTCCAGTATGCACAGACTGTATTTGAGGGGATGAAAGCATACACTACAGAAGACGGGCATATCGTAACATTCCGGCCGGACCTCAATGCTTCCCGTATGGTGGACTCGGCAAAACGTCTTGAGATGCCTGTATTTCCGGAAGAGCGCTTCATCGACGCCGTGGTACAGACGGTAAAGGCAAATGCAGCGTATGTTCCCCCCTACGGATCAGGGGCGACATTATATATCAGGCCGTATATGTTCGGAATAAATCCGGTCATCGGGGTAAAGCCCGCGGACGAATATCAGTTCCGCGTATTTACAACGCCGGTAGGACCGTATTTTAAAGGCGGCGTAAAGCCGATCACTATCTGCGTATCAGACTTTGACCGGGCGGCGCCCCACGGAACAGGCCATATCAAAGCGGGGCTGAACTACGCCATGAGTCTGCACGCGATTGTAACAGCTCATGCAAACGGATTTGATGAAAATATGTATCTGGATTCCGCAACAAGAACAAAGGTAGAAGAAACCGGAGGAGCGAACTTCCTCTTTGTTACAAAGGATAATAAGATTGTAACGCCTCATTCTTCTACAATTCTTCCTTCTATTACAAGAAGATCGCTCATGTATGTCGCAGAACATTATCTGGGACTTGAGGTAGAAGAAAGAGAAGTATATTTCGACGAAGTAAAAGACTTTGCGGAGTGCGGCCTCTGCGGAACCGCGGCCGTAATTTCTCCGGTAGGAAAAGTCGTAAATCACGGGGGAGAGATCTGCTTCCCGAGCGGAATGGAGAAGATGGGACCGACCATCCAGAAGCTTTATGACACACTGACTGGTATTCAGATGGGACACATTGAAGCGCCGGAGGGATGGCTCAGAGTAATCGAATAGAAACCGGTGAAAAAAGACGGAAGGCTGCAGGCGCAGACAGAGCAATCTGAATGTCCCCGCAGCTTTTTCTTTTTAACAGACCATTCGATACAAATATACTGAGAATCCGGGAAAAACGCCCGGCGGTGATGAAATCTGAGACAAAATCTGTTATAATGAAAAAAGCGGTCCGAAGACGCAGGGCAGGCGGATGAACGGCGGAGAACCTCAGGGCGCGTCCGGTTTCATATCAGGCTGCGCGACCGGACTGAATAAAGAAAAAGCCGTAGAAAAGAGGAAGAGAAATGGAATATAAGATTACAGGCTACAAACCGGAGAAATTATTTCACTTTTTTGAAGAAATCAGCGCGATTCCGAGAGGATCGGGAAATGAAAAAGGAATCAGCGATTATCTTGTAAAGTTCGCAGAGGACAGAGGACTCTGGGTTCATCAGGACGAGACGTATAATGTAATCATAAAAAAAGGCGGAAGCAAAGGCGCGGAAGACAAGCCGGCGATTATGCTGCAGGGACATATCGACATGGTCTGCGAAAAGAAAGCCGGAGTGGAGCATGATTTTGAAAAAGACGGAATCGACCTGATTGTAAAAGATTCGGTGCTCACCGCAAACGGCACTACGCTCGGAGCGGACAACGGTGTGGCGGTTGCCCTGATGCTCATGGTGCTGGATGATGAAGATATCAAGCATCCTCCGGTAGAGTGTGTATTTACGACACAGGAAGAAGTAGGGCTGAACGGAGCCAAGGCGCTGGACAAATCTCTCATCAGCGCAGGAACCATGATTAATATGGATTCCGAGGAAGAGGGGATCGCGACAGTAAGCTGCGCCGGCGGCCTGCGCGTCGAGTGCGAGCGCCCGGTAAAACGTGAACAGGCTGAAGGAACAGTGGTTCAGATCGAGATATCCGGACTGCTTGGCGGTCATTCAGGAATGGACATTAATAAAGAGCGTCAGAATGCCAATATTCTTATGGGCAGGATGCTCAACCGCATAATGAATGAGACAGACGGAAAACTGATCAGCGCGGCGGGCGGAAGCAAGGACAATGCCATCCCGAGAGAATGTACGGCGTCTCTGCTTTATGCGGACGCTTCCGAGGCCGGAAAGGCGGAAGAACTTTCATGCAGCCTGGCGGCGGTATTTGCGGAAGAACTTTCTTCGAACGAACCGGATTTCTCGTGCGAGACATCTGTAGAAGAAGGCGTGACAGCGCAGGTTCTTTCCGATGAGGATGCGAAAGCGATTGTCAGAGCAATGTATCTTGCCCCGAACGGAGTACAGAAAAGAAATCTTAAGATGGACGGATTTGTAGTGACATCCATGAATATGGGCGTAGTAAGGACGGAGGAAGACAAGGCCGTAATTATATTCTCACCCCGTTCTTCCGTAGGGTCTCTTCAGGAGGAGATGAAAGAACGTCTTCGCCTGTACGCGGAAGTGTTCGGATTTGAGACTTCTTTCAGAGGCGAATATCCGGGATGGAGCTATAAAGAGGAATCGCCAATCCGCCAGGTGCTTCAGGACAGTTACAGAGAACTGTTCGGAACAGAACTCAAGGTAGAAGCCATTCACGCAGGTCTTGAGTGCGGACTGTTTTCCGACGCGCTGCCGGGACTGGACGCTATTGCTGTAGGCCCGACTTTAAAGGACGTGCATACGCCGGATGAGAGCCTGCCGCTTGATTCTTTTGAGCGGTTCTACCAGTTCCTGAAAGATGTGCTCAGGAGACTGGCAGAGCAGTAAATATTACTGCCGGTGAAAAAGATAAAAAACAAAGAGAATGCCCCGTAAATTTCACGGATTCCGGAAATTTACGGGGCGTTCTCTTTCTTACGCGGGCAGCGCTCAGACGCGCCGGTTCAGACGGTAGACGGTGCGTCCGCCGTTTTTTTCTTCTGTAATCATCTTCTGCCGTACCATATAGGGCAGTATAGATCCGAGAAATTCTTTCGGGTCTGTTACTGCGAGCTGCTGTCTGCTGAAAGGCTGTTTCGCGGTCAGGTCTTTTACAAAAGGCTCCAGTTCTTTTGAGGTAAGCTCTCTGTTTTTGCGGAGCGCTTTTTTTACTTTTGCGACGCCCTTTGAGGCCAGAAGGTTGGACAGATCCTGATTCTGGCGGACCGAGCGCCACAGCCCCCAGGCATAGATGAGCATTGTGACAAGTGCAAAGAGGAGAACATAGGGAATATATTTCAGCATTATTTCTGCTTCTCCCCCTTCCAGTGAATCATATGGTTGTCGTGCATAATCTCAAGAAACTTGATCAGGCGTGACAGAGATTTTTCCATTTTCGGGAAATGTGCGTCCATCTCTTTGGAAATTTTGTGCACATCTTTTGTTCCGTCAATTGCCGACCATACAAAAGTACCGGTTTCATCCAGGGTAATATCGCTGACCCTGGGACGGTGGAAGAACCGCTGGGCGATTCTGTGGTAAAAGCCCTTCCATTCGATGAGAAGAACCGCTTTCCCGTCTTCGTTTATATGCGATTCAATATTCGGGTTTTTTACCGGAACGTAATCCAGATAATTCTGCCGGTTGTCTTTTTTCATTTTTCAGATTTCTCCTTTTTACATCAAAGCCAAAATACAGCGCCGGGGATGGCGGAGCGGCCGCGATGTACGTCAGCCTTTCCGCGCGCGCCGGCGCTGCGTAAAATTATTTCTTTTTCTTTATGCAGAGTCTGAACAGTCCGAAGAGAAGCAGAGCAAAGATGATAAGGCTTCCGATCTGCGGGAGTGAGAACTTAAGTGCAATTTTTCCGTCTACTCCTGCGACAGCCAGAACGGCCAGAACAATGCCCATGATACCTTCTCCGGCAATCAGTCCGGATGTAAAGAGTACGCCGCGGTCTGCGCGTTCTTTCTTTTCTTCGTCAGATCCTTTGACGCGCTCTACGATCCAGCGTACGGCGCCGCCGGCCATAATGCCCGCGCTTAAGCTGAACGGCAGGTACATACCTACCGCGACAGGCATAACCGGAACCTTAAGAATCTCAACTACAATAGCGATGCATACACCGATCAGGATCAGCGCCCACGGGAGGTTTGCTTCCATGATGCCCTCGACAAGCATTTTCATCATTGTCGCCTGTGCGGCCGGGATCTGGTCTGTACCGTAGCCCCATGCCTCGTTCAGAAGGTAGAGAACGCCTCCGATTGCAGCGGCTGATACGACAACGCCGATCATTTCACCGATCTGCTGTTTCTTCGGCGTAGCGCCTACGATAAATCCGGTTTTCAGGTCCTGAGAAGTATCACCTGCAATTGCGGCGATGATACAGATTACACCGCCGATCGCGATGGCGCCGACCATACCTGTCACGCCGTCTGTACCTGTAACTTTCAGAAGAATTGTGGCGATGATGATGGTTGCAATCGCCATACCGGATACCGGGTTGTTTGAAGAACCGATGAGACCTACCATTCGCGAGGATACCGATGCAAAGAAGAATCCGAAGATTACGATGATCAGTGATCCGATAGGATTAACCGGGAAGGTAGGAATCAGCCAGATCAGGATAACGATAGCTACGATCAGAACCAGCAGCACGGACATCGGAAGATCCTGCTGCGTACGCAGAACGTTTTTGTTCTGATGTTTTTTGCCCATGCTTGACATGGCCTGCTTAAAGGTGCGGATAATCAGCGGGAATGTTTTGATCAGGCTGATTACACCGCCGGCAGCCACCGCTCCGGCGCCGATGTATTTGATATAGTTTGTCCACAGTCCGGACGGTCCCTGCTCGGGATCAGCCAGGATCGCGGAGATTGTTTCTGTACCGGGATAAATGGTTGCGTCAGCGCCGAACAGAGCGATAGCCGGCATAAGGACGAACCAGCTCAGAGCGCCTCCGGCAAGCATGTAGCTGGAAATCTTCGGTCCGCAGATGAATCCGACGCCTGCCAGAGAAGGCAGTACCTGGATGCCGATCTGGGAGCCCGCATAGCCCTTGAACGCATATCCGATCTCACTGGGGAACAGCTTCAGGCCGTCTGCCACAAATTTGTATACAGCGGCAATTCCAAGACCTGTAAATACGGAGCCGGCTTTGCTGCCGCCTTCTTCTCCCGCCAGAAGAACTTCCGCGCAGGCGGTTCCTTCCGGGAACGGGAGCGTTCCGTGCTCTTCAACGATCAGCGCCTGACGCAGAGGCACCATAAAGCATACGCCGAGAATACCGCCGAACAGAGCGATCAGAAAGATAGTCATAATGCTCGGGTAATTCATTTTCCCCTCTTTTGCCCAGAGGAACAGGGCAGGCAGCGTGAAGATCGCTCCCGCTGCAAGAGACTCACCGGCAGAACCGATGGTCTGAACCAGGTTGTTCTCAAGAATGGAATCCCTGCGGAGAATTACGCGGATGATTCCCATCGAGATAACGGCCGCCGGAATAGAAGCGGAAATCGTCATGCCGACAAGAAGTCCCAGGTATGCGTTGGCAGCGCCGAACACAACCGCGAGGATAATACCAATGAGAACAGAAGTTACCGTAAATTCCGGAACGATTTTATTGGCCGGGATATACGGTTTGAACTCATTTTTGTTGTCCATGATGTTCATTCCTTTCTTTTTTTTAACGACTTCTTAACACAGTCCTGACTATTATATCACTCTGACGTGATAAAGGGAAGAAGAAATTTATGGCGAAATGTAGAAAATTTATGGGAGATGTAAAAAAATACTGCGGAACATATATGTTACGCAAAAGTCGGGAATACGGCGCGGGCGCGGATTACAGTTCCGTGATCCTGTCGGCGGTTTTCAGGGCCAGATGTCGGTTGTGCGTAATAATAATGACGCCCATGTTCCGGCGGTCGGCTTCCTTAAGTACAACTTCCCAGATCCGGGCCTGCGTGATTACATCAAGCATGGTGCTGATCTCATCGCAGATCAGATAATCCGCCCCGCTCATCAGCGCCCGTGCCACGCAGAAGCGCTGCAGTTCTCCGCCGGAAAGCTCGCCGGGAAACCGGTCCGCCCATGCGGGCTCAATGCCGAGCAGATCGGGTATGATGCGGTCGGCCCGGCCGCTTTCCTCCAGTACGCGGCGGAGCCGCCAGCGGGGATTAACCGCCTTTTCGGGGTGCTGGAAGATCATCTGTACAGGACAGACGCCTTTGGCGGGAAGCGGTCTGCCGTCGGCCAGAACCTGGCCGGAAGAAGGCTTCAGATAGCCGGCCAGAATCATTGCAAGGGTTGATTTCCCCCGCCCGCTTGGAGCGATCAGGGCGAGCCGCTCGCCTTTTTCTACAGTAATGCTTTGATTTTCAAGAATCCATGGGTCTCTTCTGTTATAACGAAACCAGATATTTTCCGCTTTAAGCGCCATAATAACACCTCACTTCCCCGCCTCTTACTTCACGCGACGGGGGAACCTGAACCGTACATTTTTCTGTCCGGTGCGGACAGCGCGGGGCGAACAGACAGCCCTCCGGCAATGCCCCGGCATAAGGCTGGAATCCGTCCAGAGGCTGAAATCCGTTCTGGGGAAGCGCTCTCCAGAGCGCCCGGGAATAAGGGTGGCGGAGCGCGTCCGGACCTTTTCTGAAGTCAGAAGCGGGAGCCGTCTCAACTGTTGTTCCGGCATAAAAGACGGAGATTCTGTCTGCGAATTCAAACGCAAGGTCAATATCATGGGTGATCAGGACGACAGCGCTTCCGGAATCCGCCATTTCACGAAACAATTTGAGAGCTTCAAGCGCCTGCTCAAGGCTCATGCCTGGAGTGGGCTCATCGGCGATGATGAGCTGCGCGTCCGTGAGAAGGGCGGAGGAAACGAGAATTCTTCTCGCCATGCCGCCGGACAGCTGAAACGGGTAGAGATATTCTGTCTGTTCCGGCAGCCCGAGACGCCGGAACAGTTTTTCCCTCTTTTCCGTCGGCCGGGGCTTCCTGTGGCCGTCCGCCTGCTCGCCTGTCTTCATCAGAGGATCAAGATAGGCGACAGACTGGGGAACGAGGGCGATCTCGGTTCCGCGCAGTTTTTTCTGAAGGTCCGGCGTCAGTTCGCGGCCTTTGTAATATATGCGGCCGCAGACGGACGCATTGTCCGGAAGTATACCTAAAACAGCTGAGGAGAGCAGGCTCTTTCCGGAGCCGGATGCTCCCGCTATGGCTGTAATCTCTCCTGAGCGGGCGGTAAAGTCAAGATCAGATATGACACGCAGATCCGTCTGTTTTAATCCGCGGCTGTACATGCGGAAAGAAACGGACAGATCGCGGATTTCAAGCAGTGGTTCTTTTTTCTGTTCCATAATGTTCTCCCTTATTCCTGTGCGTGAAACGGATCCAGGAGCATGCGCGCCTGTTCTCCGAGTTTGTCTGTAAGAAGTATGACGAGTACAAGTGTAAGTCCGGGCAGCACGGCGGACCACCACATTCCGGCTGAAAGGGAACGCATGCTCTCCGAGAGGATGATGCCGATTGCCGGCTGTTCGGGCGGCAGTCCGAATCCGAGAAATGACACGGATGCTTCATGCAGGACCGCGTGCGGGAACAGAAGAAGCAGTCCGGTAAAAAACTGAGGCGCCAGGTGGGGCAGCAGATGGTGGATCAGTATCCATCCGCCGGTTTTGCCAAGTTTCCGGGATATGGAAATATACTGCTGCGCGCGCAGCTGAAGCACCTCCGCGCGGATCAGCCTTGCGAGAGAGCACCAGTGGGTGGCGGCGATGCCCGCAAGCAGACCAGTCATTCCCCTTCCGAGAGCAAATGAAATGAGAATTACCAGGATTGTATGCGGAACACTCATTACAAGATCCGTCAGCCAGCTGATGCATGCGTCCGCGGTTTTGGATCCTGCGGCCGCGGCTCCTGCCAGCACGGCGATTACCGCGCTGATCAGAGATGCGAAGATTCCGACTGTTATACTGACGGACAGCCCTTTTATTGTCCTTGCCAGAAGATCCCGCCCGAGTGTGTCAGTGCCGAAAGGGTGTGAAAAAGAAGGCGGAAGCCCTGCGTCGAGATAGCTGGCTGCCGCAGCTTCTTCGGGAAGTAAGAGCCCGAGGGCGTAAATGCCGGCAAATGTCAGAGCGGCTGCCGACAAAAGAAGCAGAGTTCTGCCGCGGCGGTTTAAACGATTCATTTGTTCACCTCCCGGATCCGGGGATCGATAATCCCGTAAAGAAGATTCGCGATCATATTGCCCGCGCACACAAACAGGGCGGAAAACAGCGTGATGCCGAGAAGAAGGGGAACGTCGGAGTTAAGTCCCGCTTCCGCCGCCGCGCTTCCAAGCCCCGGGTAGCTGAATACATTTTCCGCAAGAACAGAACCGCCGAAAAGCTCTGAGAAAGAGGCGAACTGAAGAGTAAGCGCCGGAAGAACAATATTGCGAAGCCCGTGGCGGAAGAGGACGGACCATTCTCCTTCGCCTCTGGCCCGGGCAAAGAGCACGTATTCGCTGTCCAGCACGTCACCCAGTTTCTGGCGGGTATGAAGGGCGATATTAGGAAAGGATACCAGGCTGAGCGTAAAGGCCGGCAGAATCAGATGGTGAACCTTCTGCCAGAGGGTCACGTCGGCGCTTAGTACGCCGACGGGCGCCGAGAAGCCGACGGGGAACCATCCGAGCCATACCGCGAAAACAAGAAGAAATACAAGGCCCAGCCAGAAGGAAGGGATGGAGCTGAGTACATAACAGATTTTTTTCAGAAACCTGTCCGGCCGCCGGCCCCGGTACATTCCCATTGCGCACCCGGAAATAAATCCGAGTATGCCGGACATTGCCCAGGCGCAGAGCATCAGCACAAAAGAATTGAGGAAACGCTCTCCGATAATATCAGCCACCGGTCTCCGGTAAACCGCCGATTCGCCCAGATCTCCGCGGAGAAGGCCGCTGAGCCAGCTCACATACCGTTTTGCGGGCGGGTCGTCCGCGCCCCAGTAGTCTTCAATCTGCTCCCGCTGCTCCGGGGAAACCGCCGTGCCCAGGCCCGTGATATACTGCTGTACCGGATCAACCGGAGAGGCATTCACAAGTACGAATGAAAGAATGCTTACAGCCAGCAGAAGAGAGAGTATTTTAAAACTATTTTTCAAGAAAATGCGGCCAAGCCGCGGCAGAATTCCTTTCAACAGATATGCCTCCATTTATATGATTATCCGGCCCAGGTCCATTCCTGAAGATTCTGAATCAGGGGCAGGCCGTGGCCATGGCCGTGAATCGGCTGTTCTCCTATGGACAGACCGTCGCGGACATAAGTGACATGGTCAAGATTGACGATCCAGACCCAGGGACAGGAGCCCTTCATAGCAGTGCCGTCAGTGCCGTCCCACTGCACTTTTTTCCAGTTTTCGTAAGCTTCATCCACTGTCAGTGCTTTCATGGCGGCGTCCAGATACTGATCCGTCGTGCCGCTCATATATCCTTCCGGGTTGTAAAAGTCATTAAGGAGGGCTCCCTCCGACCGGTAGAGATAATAGGTTTCGTTCGGGTTCGCAGATCCCCAGCCCATCATGACCGCCTCGGAAAACATCCGACGGGTGATCTCGTCCCAGCCTGTTCCTTCTACATTAATCCGGATGCCGATTTCTTCTGTCTGTTCCGCGGCGGCCATCGCGACTGCCTGGCGGACCGAGTCTCCGGCGGGGTAAAGGCAGGAAAACTCCGCTTTCAGTCCGTCTTTTTCCACGATACCGTCGCCGTCGGTATCCGCCCAGCCTGCTTCAGCCAGCAGCTGCCGCGCATATTCAACATCTGTCTCAATTACAACTTCCGGATTGTTCCATGGCATGCCGTCGTTTTCGGAATATGCAGGTTTCCCGTAGCCATTGAGCACAACGTCGGCGATTTCCTGGCGGTCGATTGCGTAGGCGACGGCCTGACGGATTTCCAGATTGCAGGTTACATCATTTCCGACTGGCGCTCCGTCCGATGTGGTTTTGCCTTCATCCGGAAGGACGGGAAGAGTAAATCCCCGGTTGTCGGCGGAAGGAAGGGCTTCTATGCGGTATCCCGGGATTTCTGCCGAGGCAAGGGCGGCGGAGGAATAAGCCACGTCGACTTCTCCTGCCCGGACGGCTGCCAGGGCCGCGTCTTCAGACATGAAGACAACCGTTACGTTTTTGATGGCGGGAGCCCCGCCGTAATAATTTTCATTTGCCGTAAAGATGATCTGTTCCTGGGGATCCCATTCTACAAATTTATAAGGTCCGGAGCCGATGGGACTGGTGCCGTAATCTTCATTGTAGGCGTGTTCCGGTACGATGCCGATGGAAGCTGCCGTGTTGAGGAATACGGAAGTCGGGCGGGAAAGGGTAATGACGACTGTGCGGTCGTCGGGGGCGGCCGCGCTCTCCATGTATGTCAGATCGACGGAGCCCTGGGCTTTTTTTGCTGTTTCCAGGGTAAAGGCCACATCTGACGCGGTAACCTGTTCGCCGTCGGTAAAATATGCGTCGTCCCGGATGGTGAACGTCCATGTGAGTCCGTCGTCAGAAAGAAAGTATCCGTCGGCCAGATCGTTTTCAAATGTCAGATCGGAGGTGTATTTTACGAGCGTGCTCTGCACGATGGGAGAGTTGCCGTGCCCCCATCCTCTGGTAGGATCCAGCGTCTCCGGTTCTGATCCGATGGCGATAACCACACTGTCTTTTCCGTGAACCGGATTATTTTCTGAACTGTTCCGGCCGCCGGCTCTGCCGCAGCTTAACACAGCAGCGGCCGCGGAGACGGTTAAAGCCAGAATGACAGCTGAAGTTTTTTTCATTCGCATATATGTATTCCCTTCTGCAGATATTTTAAGAACCGCTTATAAGAGCAAGGGCTTCGGAAAAACTGATTCCTTTTTCTCTTGCTGCGCGGCAGATGTCGTCGGATTCATATTTCATGCGTGTCGTGCCGTATCCGGACGAAATCTTGCAGCGGACAGGGCCGCAGGAAGTTTCTTTCGTTTCGACGCGGCGGTCCAGCACATAGCGGCGCAGTCTGCTTTCGCGGATTCCGAGGGTGGTTGTATGGCGAAACAGCGTGCGCAGTATTTTTTCGCGGTCATCTGTACGGCACATTACGTGGATGAGTATTCCGGGACGGTTTTTCTTCATGCCGGCAGGCACGGTGTATACGTCGAGCGCTCCGGCGCAAAAAAGCTGCTCCATGGCAAAGCCTACGGCTTCCCCGGTCATATCGTCTACATTGCAGCTGAGCTCGCATATGTCATCTTGCGAAGCGTCTGTTTCTCCGAGGATCGCCCGGATGCAGTTGGCGGCTTCAAAATCTTTCTGCCCCATGCCGTATCCGATGGCTGTCGGCTTCATGACGGGCATTTCGCCGAAGCGCGCGGCAAAATGCTTCAGAAGCGCCGCTCCCGTCGGCGTGCAGAGTTCCCCGCGTATGTTTCCGCTGCTGATGGGAATGCCCTGCAGAATGTAAGACGTCGCAGGAGCGGGAACCGGAAGTATGCCGTGTGCGCAGCGCACCTGTCCGTATCCCGTATGAACGGGAGAAGCAATAACAGTGTCCGGAGACAGCCGGTCCATCAGAAGACATACGGCCGTAATGTCCGCTACCGCGTCCATTGTACCGACTTCGTGAAAATGAATGTCGGAAACAGGAACGGCGTGGGCATGGCTTTCCGCTTCCGCGATCAGTTCATAGACGGCCATAATATGATCCTGTACATGTGCGGGAAGGGAAAGATGCCCCCGTACGATGTGCTCAATATCATGCAGGCTGCTGTGGTGATGCGTGTGTTCGTGCTCTGCGCCGCTTTCATGACTGTGGAAATGCTCTGCGCCGTTTCCAGGGCTGTGGAAATGTTCGTGTTCTTCCTGCCCGTTTATTCTGACGGAAAGATGCGTGCCGGCGATGCCGCATTTCACAGATGCTTTTTTCTCATATACTATGCCTGAAATTCCAAGTCCGTTCAGTTCATTTATAAATCCGTCGGGATCGGGCAGAAGCTCAAGCAGAGCCGCGGCCAGCATATCTCCGGCCGCGCCCATCTGACAGTCCAGATATAAAGTACGCAAAATTATCCCTCCTTTTTTCTGTTCATATGGTTGATTCTGTCCGCGAGAAAACCGGCGCCGAATCCATTGTCGATATTGACTACGGAGACGCCGCTCGCGCAGGAGTTGAGCATCGCCAGAAGAGCAGAAAGCCCGTTGAACGACGCGCCGTATCCGACGCTTGTGGGCACTCCGATCACCGGGCAGTCCGCGAGGCCTCCGATTACGCTGGTCAGGGCGCCTTCCATTCCGGCTACGGCGATGATGACGCTGGCGTTCATTATTTCGTCAAGATGGGCCAGAGTCCGGTGGAGTCCGGCGACGCCCACATCGTACAGACGCACAACTTCACTGCCGAGCATAGATGCGGTGACGGCCGCCTCCTCGGCTACGGGAATGTCGCTTGTCCCGCCTGTGGCGACTACGATTCTGCCGATTCCGTCCGGCTCAGGCACGGGACCGATAATGCCGCAGCGGGCGGCTTTTTCGTAGCGCAGCGGATGGCTTTTCTGAACCAGAACCGCGTCCTCTTCAGACAGACGTGTAATCAGGATTGTCTTCTGACCGCTGCGGAGCATGACGTCCGCAATACCGGCGATCTGTTCCGGCGTTTTGCCTGCGCCGTATATTACTTCCGCGGCTCCCTGCCTCAGGACGCGGTGAGTGTCCACCTTGGCGTAGCCGATGTCCTCAAAGGGTTTTACTTTCAGTTTCAGAAGAGCCTCTTCTACGGATATGCTTCCGTCGCGGACGCTTTCCAGAAGCTGCCTTGTTTCATTGTTCATTTTCTTACCTCCAGGTCAAGTACGATACTTTTATAATATTTTTTCAGCCGTGTCAGGATCTCCCCACGCTTTTCAATTACCTGCCGCAGCTGGTTTTCCGGCAGCTGCAGTTTTGCGCCGCCGCCCTGCAGGCGGATGCGGAAATCCGTAAATCCGAGGGAAAAAAGTTCGTTTTCCGCCAGTTCGGTGATCCGCAGCTTTTCCGGCGTAATGGCCTCTCCGGCCGGAATTCTTGTGGCAAGGCATGCATATGCAGGTTTGTTCCATGTGAAAAGGCCGGCTTCTTTTGAGAACTGCCGGATCTTATCTTTTGTCAGCCCGCATTCGCGCAGAGGGGAGAAAACCTTCAGTTCTTTCAACGCGCGCATGCCGGGGCGGTCCAGAACGTCGTCGGAAGCGTTTGTCCCGTCCAGGAGCAGCGGAAAACCGTCTTTTTTCGCGGCCTCCGTGATCGCGGTAAAAATAGCGGTTTTGCAGTAATAACAGCGGTTCGCCGGGTTTTCGGCCACCCGGGGGACTGTCAGCGCCGACAGTTCAATTACTGTCATGTCGGCGCGAATGTCACGGGCAAGCCGACGCGCGTCGTCCAGCTCGAAACAGGGCTGGAATTCCGATTTTACATAATAAGCCCGAACCTCCTGCGCATATTTTACGGCTGCATACAGAAGGTATGCGGAATCCACGCCGCCGGAAAAGGCTATGGCGGCTTTCGGGTGCAGTGTAAAAAAATCTTTTAAAGTCAAAACTGATCCTCCGGACATTATAAAAGCACACAGATTCCCTTCAGGGAAAGTGTGTGCTGTCTAAGCATACGATTTCGTGCAATAAAAAAGAATTATACAAAAATCAACGCTTCTGCATTGATACAGACGGCTTCCTGCCGCCGCAGAAATTTTACATGATCCGGCCGGTAAAGTCAAGCCCCGGAATCCGCCCGCGGATCAGGAAAAAGGAGCGGGTCATTTCCCGGCCGGCGCCTCCAGCTCGGCCAGTACGTCGCGGATCAGTTTGCTGATATTTAAGCTGCTGATTCCGACTACGATATTATCGCAGTGGTTGACCGGAATCAGGATCCGTCTGGCGCTGCTCTGGGCCACGGCTTTTGCCATGAGGGGCGTGATTTCCCCGTGCAGAGCGTCGGCGATGACAATGCCGATGGGGCCGGTGATAACGTCGGCTTTCCGGCTGTTTACAATAACCGCATTTTCTCCGGTGGCGGCGATATCCGCCCCGGCTTTCAGCATGGCGGAAGTTGCGGCTGAATTTGTGCCGACCGCTGTAATAACGGCGTCGGAAATATTTTCTTTGATGGCGGAAACAAGCTGTTTCCCGATACCGCCTCCCTGGGCGTCAATAACAAGTATATTCATAAGCCGTTTCTCCTTTTATAAACTATGGAAAAATTATAGCATGCAAAGGTACCGCGTACAAGCCCGGCGTAGCATCCGGTTTTGCGCGCGCTCCGGGACTGCCGGCTTTTTCCGGGAGGGGGGATTTTCGCGGATTCGTTCTGAAGGAGCGGAAAGATTTTCCGTAAGTTTTGGTTTGCCTTGAGAAATTCCGGGATGCACATTATAATGTAAAATATTTTGAAATACGGAGGAACATTTTTATGAAATTAGGTTCACATGTAAGCATGAGCGGGAAAGAGATGCTTCTCGGTTCTGCCAGAGAAGCGGCGTCTTACGGAGCGGATACATTTATGTTTTATACAGGGGCGCCGCAGAATACCCGGCGAAAAGAGATCAGTGAGCTTCTGATTGATCCGGCCTGGGAATATATGAAAGAGCATGGAATTGAAGAGATTATTGTGCATGCCCCTTATATAATCAATCTTGGCAATACGGTAAAGCCGGAGACATTTTCTCTTGCAGTGGAGTTTCTGGCAAAGGAGATTGAAAGGACCGCGGCCTGCAAAAGCCATGTGCTGATCCTGCATCCGGGCGCGCATGTGGGAGCCGGCCCTGCGGCGGGCACGGCGCAGATCATAAAAGGACTCAATGAGGTGATCGGGCCGGACACGAAATGTTTTATCGCGCTTGAAACAATGGCCGGAAAAGGATCGGAGATCGGGCGGTCTTTCGAGGAACTGGCCCGGATATATGATGGCGTAAAATATAATGATAAGCTCAGGATATGTTTTGATACCTGTCATACGAGCGACAGCGGCTATGACATTATCCGTCATTTTGATGATACGATGGAGAAATTTGACCGTATAATCGGAAAGGATCAGATTGCGGTGTTTCATATAAACGACAGCAAAAATCCGCCCGGCTCCGGAAAAGACAGACATGAAAATACAGGTTTCGGATATATCGGATTTGACGCGCTCAACTATATCGTACATCATCCGGATTTTGAGGATGTGCCGAAAATACTGGAGTCTCCCTACATACCGTCTCCGACTGTGCCGAAAAAATCTTACGCGCCGTATAAATATGAGATAGAAATGCTGAGAAACGGATTGTTTAATCCCCATATGAAGGAAGACATTATCAGAGATAATGAAGGACATACTAAATGAGCCGCAGCCGGAACAGGTCTTTTTTCTTGACAGACTGCTGGGTTTATTATACTATTGTATTATACATGTAATACATAAATCAAATTTAAAGTTTTAGAAAGAAGTGATTTAATGCCCTGGGATTTGGATAATGAACGTCCTATTTATCTTCAGCTGATGGAACGTATCCAGCAGGACATCGTCTCCGGCGTCTATAAACCCGGAGATAAAATTCCCTCTGTCAGGGATCTGGCTCTGGATGCTGCCGTCAATCCAAATACGATGCAGAAGGCGCTTTCTGAGCTGGAGCGCAGCGGGCTTGTGTATTCGCAGAGAACGAGCGGGCGATTTATTACAGAGGACGCCGGAATGCTGAAAGAGCTGAAGCGGAAACTGGCTTCCGAGCATATTCAGACCTTTTTCCAGAAAATGCGGCAGCTTGGATTCAGTGATAATGAAACGCTGAATATCATACAGGAAGTGATAAAGGGGGAAAACGTATGAAACCAATACTGGAATGCCGGAGGCTGACAAAGAGATACGGCAGCTTTTTTGCGCTTTCGGATCTGACGCTGACCCTGGAACGGGGGCAGATTGTGGGGCTGCTCGGTCCGAACGGAAGCGGCAAGACAACACTGATTAAGCTGATAAACGGGCTGCTGGTTCCCACGGATGGGTATATTGCTGTGGATGGGTGCGCGCCGGGAGTAGAGACAAAGAAGATTGTTTCCTATCTTCCGGATCAGGATTGCCTTGGAGATCAGATGCGCGTGAGGGAAGCAGTGTCTCTTTATACGGATTTCTACAGTGATTTCAGTACAGAGAGGGCAAAAAAGATGCTTGACGCTTTGGAGATCGACGGCAGCTTAAGGCTTGGCGCTCTGTCCAAAGGCACGAAGGAGAAAGTGCAGCTGATACTGGTTATGAGCAGGGACGCGCGGCTTTATGTGCTGGACGAGCCGATAGGCGGCGTGGATCCGGCGGCGAGAGATTATATTCTCCGCACTATACTGACAAATTATAATGAAGAAGCGACAGTGCTTATTTCCACTCATCTTATATCAGATATTGAAAATGTTCTGGACCACGTTCTTTTTCTGAAAGAAGGCCGGCTTGTAATGAATGAAACTGTAGACGAGATACGGACCCGGTATGGGAAATCAGTAGACGCATTGTTCCGGGAGGTGTTCAGATGTTAGGAAAACTGATAAAGTACGATTTAAAATACAGCGCAAGGATTTTCCTTCTGGTGCACGGGGTTTTCCTTCTGGCCTGCATTTTTATGCGCCTGCTGTTTATGAATAGAATTGATTTTGAAGCGCCTGCGGAGAAGTATATTACCCTCATTACGCTGATAATGGTTGTTGCTGTTTTTCTGCTGTCGGCTGTAACGATTACGACTGCTCTGCTGATCGCGCTTCGGTTTTACCGCAATCTGTTCAGCCGGGAAGGATATCTTTCATGGACGCTGCCGGCGTCTTCCTCGGAACATCTGCTGGCAAAGTTTATCTCGGGATATCTGATAATGGCAGCGGATATTCTGCTTGTGGCGGCCGGGCTTGTGATACTTCTGACCGGCCGGAACATAGTGGATGCCTACCGGCAGGCGGCGCCGGAGCTGGAGCCGCTCATAGGATCGACACTAGGAGTCTATGCGGGAAAGATGGTGCTTTTCAGCATACTGTTCGGATTCGCGTCAGTTGTGCAGATATATTTCAGCATTGCTCTGGGACAGCTTTTCGCGGATCACCGGGTTCTGCTTGCCATTACTTTTTATTTTCTGACAACGGTTATCGTTCAGATTCTTTCTTCTGTGCTGGCGGTTATAACCGGACTGTCTTCCGGCTGGTTTGTATCGGATAATGCCGCCTTTAATCTGGGACAATATACAGACAGTCTGTATCTGATAATGGGTGTGCTTATGGCTATACTGGCCGTGGCAGAGTATATTGCGACAAATTATATTATGAAACGGAAAATAAACCTCATATAAGACGCAAAGAATCCCGCGGCAGAAAACATGCCGGGGATTCTTCATATTTACCGCAAAATATGTTACACTTTTGTGTGCAGAGATATATGGGAGGATGCAAAAATGGAAGCATATACGAGTTTCGCCGCAGTGTACGACACGTTTATGGATAACGTTCCATATAATGAATGGGGCGGTTTTATACATAGCATGCTATGCGAATCGGGCGTGGAGAACGGGCTCGTACTGGATCTCGGGTGCGGTACGGGAACGATGACAGAAATCCTTGCCGGATACGGGTATGACATGATCGGAGTGGATAATTCGGAAGAAATGCTGGAACTTGCGCTTGAAAAACGTCTGCGGTCCGGGCATGATATACTGTATCTTCTCCAGGATATGCGGGAATTCGAACTGTACGGTACAGTAAAAGCGGTGGTAAGCGTCTGTGATTCTGTCAATTACATAACAGACACGGACGACCTGGAGAAAGTATTCCGGCTCGTAAACAATTATCTGGATCCGGGCGGACTCTTCCTTTTTGACTTCAATACAGATTATAAATACAGAGAAGTGATGGGCGACTGCACAATCGCGGAAGACAGAGGCAGATGCAGCTTCATCTGGGATAATTATTATTATGAAACAGAGCAGATAAATGAGTATGACCTGACTCTTTTTATCCGGGAAGACGGCACAGGCAATGATGCTGCCGATAAAGAGAACGGCGCGGAACCGGAAGAAAACGGCGGACTCTACCGGAAATATAAAGAAACACATTACCAGAGAGGATATACTCTGAATGAAATCCGGAACATTCTTCAAGATGCGGGACTGGTATTTTATCTGGCGCGCGACATGGACACAGGCGGAGAAGTTACGGAAAAAAGCGAGAGGATCTGCGTGCTCGCAGGAGAATCAGGAAAGGAGATCAGAAAATGAATGACTATATAGTAAGAGCGGCCGCGGCAAATACTCAGATCAGAGCGTTTGCCGCAGTGACGACAGGGCTGGTGGAGGAAGCCAGAGGCAGACATAATACAAGCCCGGTGGCAACGGCCGCGCTTGGACGCCTCATGACAGGCGGAGTAATGATGGGAAGCATGATGAAAAATCCGGACGACATGCTTACACTTCAGATCAAATGTTCCGGCCCGATCGGAGGAATGACAGTAACGGCGGACAGCCGGGGCAGCGTAAAAGGCTATGTGCACAACCCGGACGTAATGCTTCCGCCGAAAAACGGCAAGCTCGACGTAGGCGGGGCGCTGGGACAGGGCGTTCTGACAGTAATCCGCGATATGGGCATGAAAGAACCATATTCCGGACAGACGATCCTTCAGACCGGCGAGATCGCGGAAGACCTGACATATTATTTCGCCACGTCAGAACAGATTCCGTCGTCAGTGGGTCTGGGAGTACTCATGGAAGGAGATAATACCGTACGCTGCGCAGGAGGATTCATCGTCCAGGTAATGCCTTTTGTAGAAGACCAGGTGCTCGACCGGCTGGAAAACAACATCAAAAACCTTCGTCCGGTAACGGCAATGCTGGACAACGGCCACAGCCCCGAAGAAATGCTTCGCGAAGTACTGGAAGGACTGGACGTAGAATTTACCGACACGCTCCCGGCACGGTTTTCATGCAACTGCTCCAAAAAACGGATTGAAAAAGCCATCATCAGCATCGGCAAAAAAGAAATACGCTCAATGATAGAAGAAGGAAAAGATATAGAAGTAAAATGCCATTTCTGCAACACAGCGTACAGTTACAGCGTGGATGAACTGAAAGAACTTCTGAAAAAAGCAAAAATGTGACCAAAGTGTGAAAGGGGACGTAGTAAAACCCGGTTTTACTACGTCCCCGATCGAGAGGAGGAGAATATGAAGCACGGATTTGTTAAGGTTGCGGCGGCTACGCCGGATATCCGGGTGGCTGATGTGAATTTTAATACGGAAAAGATTTGTGAGGCGATTGATGAGGCGTCTGATAACCGGGCAAAGATTCTTGTGTTTCCGGAGCTTTGTGTAACCGGATATACCTGCGGTGATCTTTTTACCCAGGACGTGCTGCTTAAGCAGGCGAAAGAGGCTTTGTTCAGGATTGCGCGGCATACGCGGGATCTGGATATTCTTGTTTTTGCGGGCGTTCCGCTTGAGGTTGAGGGGAAGCTTTATAATGTGGCGGCAGCGATGAACGAGGGGAGAGTAATCGGTCTTACGACGAAGACTTTTCTTCCGAATTATGCGGAATTTTATGAGATGCGTCAGTTTACGCCGGGACCGGATGAGGCGAGATATATTTCTTTCGGCGGTGAACGGATTCCGTTTGGTCCGCAGATTCTTTTTGAATGTGATGAAATGGAGAACCTTATCGTGGCGGCTGAAATCTGCGAAGACGTATGGTCGCCTGTCCCGCCGAGCATCAGGGCGTCTCTTGAAGGAGCCGCGGTAATTGTAAACTGTTCCGCCAGTGACGAAACAATCGGGAAGGATATATACCGCAGAGAGCTGATCGCCGGTCAGTCCGCCCGGCTGATCGCCGGATATGTCTATGCAAACGCCGGGGACGGGGAGTCCACTACGGATGTGGTTTTCGGCGGGCATAATATTATCGCGGAAAACGGAACGATACTCAGACAGGCGCGCCGGTATCACAATGAAATAATCTATTCGGAAATCGATATCCAGAGAATTATAAGCGAGCGCCGGAGAAATACAACATTTAAAATATCAGGGGAGCGTTCCCTGATCCGGGCGCCTTTTCATATAACAAAAGAAAAGACAGTCCTTACCCGCCATTTCCCGAAAATGCCGTTTGTGCCGGCAAATGAGCGCCTCCGCGCGAAACGCTGCGAAGAAATTCTGACAATCCAGGCTATGGGTCTGAAAAAGCGTCTGGCACACACGAAAGCGAAAACAGCGGTTGTAGGCATTTCCGGCGGACTGGATTCCACCCTGGCTCTTCTCGTTGCCGGAAGGGCATTCGACATGCTGGGCCGGGATAAGAAAGATATTATCGCGGTGACTATGCCGTGCTTCGGGACAACGGACCGAACCTACCAGAATGCCTGTGAAATGGCGAAAAAAGTAGGAGCTACGCTGATGGAAGTGCCGATCGGCGAGGCGGTGAATATCCATTTCAGAGATATCGGACATGATCCCCTGCTTCACGATGTAACTTATGAAAACTCGCAGGCAAGAGAGCGGACCCAGGTGCTGATGGACATTGCGAACAGAACCTGGGGAATGGTAATCGGCACCGGCGATATGTCTGAGCTTGCTCTCGGCTGGGCGACTTATAACGGAGACCATATGTCCATGTACGGGGTAAATGCTTCCGTTCCGAAGACGCTTGTGCGTCATCTTGTCAAATACGCGGCGGATGAGACGGAAGATGCGGAGCTTAAAAGAGTTCTTTACGATGTGCTCGACACTCCGGTAAGTCCGGAACTGCTTCCGCCGAAGGACGGCGAGATTGCGCAGCGCACGGAAGACCTGGTGGGGCCGTATGAGCTTCACGATTTTTTCCTGTATTATATGCTCCGATTCGGGTATGAGCCGAGCAAGATCTTCCGGCTGGCGGAAAAAGAATTTGAAGACGACTATGACAATGTAACAATATTGAAATGGCTGGATACATTCTGTAGAAGATTTTTCTCACAGCAGTTCAAGCGCTCCTGTCTGCCGGACGGGCCGAAAGTGGGAACCGTGGCGCTCTCACCCAGAGGCGACTGGAGAATGCCAAGCGACGCCTGCGCGGAAATCTGGCTGGAAGATCTGAGCCACATTTCGCTGACAGACCGGATCTGAAGCTTAAACTGCGGAAAATGAAAGGAGATACGCCATGAAACTGATCCGAACGGAAGACGCCGTGGGAAGCGTGCTCTGCCACGATATTACGCAGATTATACCCGGAGTCGTAAAAGATGCAGTGTTCCGGAAAGGACATGTAGTTACAGAAGAAGACATCCCCGTGCTGCTTTCCGTGGGGAAAGAGCATCTGTACGTGTGGGAGGCGCAGGAGGGAATGCTCCATGAAAATGACGCAGCGGAAATACTCCGGCAGGTCTGCCAGGGAGCAAATATGACGGCATCTGAACCGAAAGAAGGAAAAATTGAGCTGATGGCGCAGTGCGACGGGCTTTTAAAACTGAACCGTGAAAAACTGAACCGGGTCAATGCCATGGGACAGATGGTGCTGGCTTCCAGACATGGAGATTTCCCGGTGAAAAAAGGGGATAAGATCGCGGGAATGAGGGTTGTTCCTCTTGTAATTGAGGAGGAGAAGATGAACCGCGTAAAGGAAATCTGCGGGGATGAGCCGATTTTCTGCGTCCTTCCGTTTCGCAGGATGAAGGCCGGAATCGTCACAACAGGAAATGAAGTCCTCTCCGGCAGGATCCGGGATCAGTTCACCCCGGCGGTTGTAAAGAAACTGGAAGAAGCAGGCATGGATGTTATGGGAAATGTGCTTACCGGCGATGATCCGGAAAAGGTTTCCGGGGCGATCCGGAAGTGGCTGGATCAGGGCGCGGAGATGGTCGTATGCACCGGGGGCATGAGCGTAGATCCGGACGACCGGACGCCGCTGGCAATAAGAAATGCGACGGACACGGTCATAACTTATGGGGCACCGGTGCTGCCCGGCGCCATGTTCATGCTTGCCTATGCGGGCGGAGCGCCTGTGGTGGGGCTGCCCGGCTGCGTAATGTACGCGAGGAGAACTATTTTTGACCTGGTGCTTCCGAGGCTTGCGGCCGGGGAGCGGCTTAAGGCGGCAGATTTTACGGAAATGGGAGAAGGCGGACTGTGTCTGAACTGCGAGGTGTGCACATATCCGAACTGCGGATTCGGGAAATAAACTGCCGGAAGAAGCAGAATAAAAAACAGCAGGAAGGAATAATAATGAACAGCTTTTATACCAGACTTGCGGAAGAACTGAAGAAAAATCAGGATGAAATCTGGGTTGAGACAATCCTTGCCGGTGAGCGCGCAGGAGAAAAGCGGCTGCTCCGCGGCAGAGAAGCCGCAGGAGAACTGCCGGACGAACCCGGACAGGCAGTATTGGAAAGCGGGGGAAAAGTCTTCCGGGAGCGGGCGGGACTGCCGCCGCATCTGGTTGTCTGCGGGGCGGGACACGTATCAATGCCTGTCATACGTATAGGAAAGATGATCGGTTTTTATGTTACGGTCCTGGAAGACCGGCCGAAGTTCGCCGACAACGCCAGAGCCGCAGGAGCGGATGAAGTAATCTGCCTGCCGTTTGAGGCGGGGCTGGCCGGGATAGAAGGAAATAAAAACACCTGGTTCGTGATCGTCACAAGAGGACACCGCTATGATGAAAAATGTCTGGAGGCGATCCTGAAAAAAAAATATGCTTATGTGGGGATGATGGG
>CALWKB010000079.1 GCA_944381125.1 uncultured Mediterraneibacter sp.
TTCATACTGTCCAGTCTCGTAAGCTGAGCGCTTCCCAGCACTCCGATAACCTCAAACTTCTCCCCCATTATATCAATATACTGTCTGTCTCCTTCTTCATAAACATCTTTTTCAAACCGCCGCCCTATCATAGCTTTGCGGTCATCGCTGCGAACCTCTTCCCCGGAAAAATATCTGCCGGATATAAGAGGAAGTTTTTTAATTTTCTTCATTAACCAGGTAGGACGCATTTTCTGAATAAAACCCTCTTTTGCTTTCCTCCAGTTCATTCCTGCTTCTGATATTTACCAGTACAAGAACAGCTGCTGTCATTACCAAAATCATATTCAGTAAAAACAGCCACGTGCTCTTACTGATTCTGTGATATGCCCATTTCATAATACACCTCCTTCTATCTGTAATAATACTGAATATTTATATCCTTTTTGTATCCTCACGGATAATCCACAGAAAATCTGTTCATACCAGCAGGGGCATGTCTTCCTCCCGACAGATTTTCCAGTCAAAAAGGCCGGAAATCCGCTCATGGATTTCCGGCCAGGTAAGGAACTTATCTATTAAAATTTTTAAATGCGTCTACAAGTTCCTGTGATACTTCCCCTGTTGCAATCAGGACATATTTCCCATTTACTGCCTTTGCCGAAAAAGGACCTGCGTTGTCAAATCCTATGCTTGCTCCTGTTGCCAGACTGTCATATGTATCAGAGTTTTTATCGTACTCATAAATCTCAACGCCACAGTCCGCATACTTTATCCCGGCCTCCGCCCGCATCAGTTCCGCATCTGCGTCCGTTTTTTCCCCGGACAGGACGCCTTCATCCAAAAGATAAGACTCCAGATCTTCCAGCGTGGTATCGTCTTTTTGACTGCTGTCCGCCCCTTCGGAATCATTCCCACAGGCTGCAAGCAGCACGGCCAGCATAGATACTACAAGCAGCATAATCCATTTCTTTTTCATCGTGACATCCTCCTATCTATTCGCATTCATTCCGTCCCTTAAATACACGATTCTGTCGCAGTACTCAGCCACCTTCTTGTCATGGGTTACAATAATAATCACCCTGTCTTTCATCTTCAGACGCTGGAATAACTTCATCACGTCATCCCCGGTTCCTTCATCCAGAGCCCCGGTCGGCTCATCAGCCAGGATGATTCTGGCATTTTTGACAAGCGCCCTGGCAATCGCCGCTCTTTGTTGCTGTCCGCCGGAGAGTTCCCCCGGATAGGCCTTTGCCTTTTCTTCTATCCCCAGATTGCGAAGCATTTTTGTAGTTCTTTGCTTAATCTTCGCTCTGGGGATACCCTGATATCTCAGGGGCAGAGACACATTCTTATACACGTTCATATCGTCTATCAGGGCAAAATACTGAACCACAAATCCTACTTCTCTGCGGCGGTAGTTGAGAAGATATTTCTTTTTCCGGAAATCAACCTTCTTCCCTCCTACATACAGCTCGCCTTCATCCATTGTCATCAGGCCGCCCAGAATATTGAGCAGAGTAGACTTGCCGGATCCGCTCTTTCCCATAACTGCTACCATCTCGCCCTTGTCCGCTGAAAGAGACGCCCCTTTGAGTGCATGGACTGCGGCATCTCCTTTTCCAAATGTTTTATGTATTCCTTTTGCTTCTATATATGCCACTATTCCTCACTCCTTATGATCTCTTCAATATCAACTTTCAAAAGTTTCCGGATAAAAATTGCCGATACAATCAGCACGGAAACCAACGCCAATGCCAGGATCACCCACAGGAACACCAGGTTCAACTGGATCAGATCCATAAATTTCCATACCGTAAACATCATAGCCGCGGCGATAACCAGTAGGATTTCCAACAAGAATGCTGCCAGAATCATGCCAACGGACTGCCCGTTCATAATCTCGGTGCCGTACCGCTTCAGGTTCCGGTTGAGTTTGGTGATGGTGCTCATACAGATTCCGGAAATCGTAAGCGCACCCACCAGGACGCTTGCCCCCAGCAGAATCTCCAGTGTCTCCTGGGACTCTGTCCGAAAAATTTTTACTCCATAAGTACTTGCCACCATGGAAACGGGATATAACCCGTTCTTGACAAAGATCTGGTTGATTTCTTTCTCGATCTTATTCACCTCTGACTTTGGCGTATCCGCGTCCACCGCAATCATTCCTTCCTGAAATGCCTCATCGTAATTGGCGTCTGCCAGAAATTCCTGATTTTCATTTTCAGGCAGATCAGTAATATAAAAAAATGGCAGGATAATTGCATAATCCAGGGAATAAGGTTCGCCTGTCAGCGTATAGATCGCATCTGTCAGAATCACCGTATTCTCTTTTAAAATTCCAACTACCTCAAACTGCACGCCTGTCCCGTACATATCAGCGTCCAACCTGTCCCCAATATCAAAACCGCTGCTATAAGCGCTTCCCACCAGAACCGGGATTACTTTCTGGTCCCAGGTATAATTAAAATCTTCCTCATCCAGCAGCCTTCCCTCTTCAGCCTGAAGTTGAAAATGCTCCATTGCCGGCATGTCCATCCTGCATATCTTTGTGTCATACTTTGCAAAAGATTCCCCCTCATAAGACGGAATAGTCAACGTTTCTGGGGGCATCTCTGTCGGATTATACTCTCCCGGGTATTGTGAATTACAGTAAAAGTCCAGAAGTTCCTGGTCTGTAAATCGTTTGCGCAGCATCTCATATTCCACTGGTATGGCTGCCACATTACTGAATGTCATAAAATGCAGATCCGGATTCGCATGCAGCTCATCGTATACTTTTGCTTGGTTTGAAATATAGTCCGGATCACTGCTCTGGTTTGCAGCAGCTTCCTTTCCTTCGTCAGTTGAAAAAGAATATCCCAGACTGTAATATGCCGTATCCCCCTGTATATTATTTGAAGTTTCATACAAAGGCATGTCCAGAAAATAACTCAAAATCATAGTGCTCTGCCAGAAAAACAGAATGAACTGGATAATCAGGATCAGGTTGATAAATGTACTGTTTTTTATATTATATCTAAGTTCATCTAATATATTTCCCATAACTTCACACCCTTTTCAGCGATATCTTTCTGCTCCAGATATACCGCACTAACCCTACACATACGATTACAAATTCACCGGCAATAATAATTCCCGCCGCCGCTGCAAGCTGGATCCACCCCGCTGCTGTGACGATCCGGGACAGGACGCCGATGAAGATCAGGATACAGGCCAGAACCAAAGAAGCACACGCGATCTTACAATACTCTGCCAAAACCGACAACAGGATCTGCCCGCCGGAAAAGCCGGACATTTTTTCCACCTGGATCCGCTGTGCCGTATGCCTTCCCCAGTAGGTTCCGGCCAGGATCATGTTGAGAATAAATGAAAAGATAATGGCCAGATATATTTTCTCGATTACATTATTATTTCTTTCTGGATATGAGGATTCCACCGGCTCCCCTGCATCATTCATCACTTTGATTTCCGTCGTCCAGTCCGGTTCCATCACCTGTTCAAGCAGGCTGGAATTATGCTCGATCAATGCTTCCGACTTTCCGTCCACGATATAGTCCCCTTCTGCACCGGCAAGCTCTGCCGCCGCTTCCAGAGGGATCCACTTCATACTGTCCATTCTGGTGGCCTGCGCGCTGCCGAAGATCCCGATGACCTCAAACTTCTCCCCCAGTATGTCAATATACCAGGCGCCCCCTTCTTCATAGATATCTTCTTCATATTTCCGCCCCAGCATAGCTTTCCTGGAATCACTGCCCACCTCGTCTTCCGTAAAATACCTTCCCTCAATAAGAGGCAGCTTCTTGAAATTCCCTTTATAGAATACTCCTCTGGTATCCGAATTCATCTCCAGGCCTTTTTTATAAACAATCCCGTCATTCCAGTCATCCCCCTGGAGAATCTCTTCTACAGCATCCCATCCGCTTTCTTCATTGATCAGATAGGAAGCCTGCTCAGAATAAAATCCTCTCTTACTGTCCTCCAGTTCCCTTCTGGACTGTATATTAACCAGAAGCAAAAATGCGGCTGTAATCACAAGAAATATATTAAATCCCAGCAGAAGAGTACTTTTGCTGATTCTCCAGTGAAATAGTTTCACAGCGCACCTCCATTCTGTAAAATAGTATCCATAGATGCATAGTCATATGCATTTATGGATATATAAAAACTACTTCTTATCTTCTGGACCACAGTAGTATAATCCACCTACTACATCGGCATGATAGCCTGATGCAATACTTCGAGTTGTACTGCCTGTAAAATTAATTGTTCTCCACTGATCATCTTCACCTATTATTGCTACTCCTGCACCCAGATATGCATTGATTCCATACCCTCTATCATCATAGGCACTTCCGCCTGTTGTAACTGCTTGTTTTAATTTGCTGTTAGTTGGATTTGTCACTAGACGGCCGGAATTATATGCATAAGTAGCCGCCTGCGCCGGCAGTAAAAACGATACCGCAAGAATCATGGCAAAAAGAACACCGGTAAATCTTTTAACTGTATTTTTGATCTTCATAACTTATTTCTCCTATCTCAATATTTGAAATTTGTCAATATATCTCCCGATATATTTTTAGTGTTTTATATCATCATCCATAAATGGATGGAATGATTGGTAAATGTGATCCTGCCGATGTATATCCATTTGCTTACCCTATCAGTTCTCGCTGGGTCTACGCCCTGACATTCCTTCATTCTGCTTTATGGATAAAGGCACGGAGCAGACTTGTGCTTTCTTGCTGCCTCTTTGGGCTGATGGAGGAATCCTCCTTGTCTCCGTGCCATTACCGGCTCTCTCTCTTCTCAGGCAGCTGCTTTGAACTGCTCTCTCCGGACATATCCGAATACCTTCTCCGGATCGTAGCTCTCTTTCTTCTTTGCAAGCGTATGGATCAGCGTCAATATCTTCTTGCTCACTACGATCAGCGCCTGCATCTTTCGCAAGGGGGATTTTTCCCTTGTTTTCAGGTAGTGGTACAACTGCTTCATCTCATCATTTGTCGCAACCATTGTCAGCGCCATCTGGTATAGCACGCTCCGCAGATTTTTTCTCCCGCGTTTGGATATCTTAGTCCCGCTTTTATTCTTTCCGGAACTGTCCTCTACCAGGTTATAGCCTGCCATCCGGCTCATCTGGCGCGGGTTCTCAAACCTTCTCGGGTCTCCCAATTCTCCCAGACACGCAGCCAGCGTCACAACTCCAATCCCTTTTATACTCAACAGAAACTCTGCGTAGTCTATCTTCTCTAATGTGGATTCCATCCGGCTTTCCAGTTCCTCTGTCTGATTCTCCACAAGCTCCAGTTCCTCCAACATCAGGCGAAGTTTAAGTCTTGCTGCCTCCTCGCCGTAATCTACTCCTACAGACCCTTTCGCAACCTCTACAAGCTGTCCTGCTTTCTTCCTGCCAACCGTTTTCTTTACTGCCTTTTTTATTTCTGCTGTAACACCTTCTTCCCCCAGTTCCATAATAAATTTGGGGAACGGGCAGGTCTTTAATATATGCCGGGACGCTTTTCCTGTAAGAGGATGCTTAAACACGTCCTCATACTCCGGAAAAAATTCATCCAGTATCGCTGTAATCGTATTTTTCAATGCATTCTTACGCTTGTTCAACCCAGTTCTTGTTGTAGACAGTCCCCGTAGCTCCGCATAGACATCGTGAGGCAGATACAGTTCAAAATATCTTCCATCCTTCACCAGCTTTGCAATCGTCAGGGCGTCTTTTTTATCCGATTTTGTCTGGCTGTTGTCGTCCAGTTCTTTTGCCTGTTTGGTTGCATAGGGATTCACAAGGACAACCGTTATTCTATCCTGTTTCTCCAGCCAGTTGGCAAACGCTTTCCAATAATGTCCTGTTGGTTCCATCCCGACAACGGCCTTTGTGAAGTTTTCCTCCTTGCATATCTGCCGGATTCTTGCTAAGATAATCTCGAAGCCGCCTTTTCTGTTTTTAAATTTCAAGGCATGACTGTGTTCTATGCCCCGAAAATCGACAAATCTTGCCCACTGATAATTTTTGGCGATATCCACGCCAATCACGAGGGTATCTGGAGTGATGGCGAGTAACTTTTGTTTCAGGCGGTCTTCATACTTTACTTTCATTGTTATAAAATCTCCTTTGTATTCAGATGTATTAAGTCGCGAAACTCATATACATCATACGGGGAGATTTTATTTTTTCAAAGTTCAAATTTCATTCTCTATAGGAATGCT
>CALWKB010000080.1 GCA_944381125.1 uncultured Mediterraneibacter sp.
CCGCGTTTTTTACGGTAAACTACTGTACCGGCCGCCAGAGCTGAACCTGCCAGTAATACAACCATCATTGCAACCGGAGTTGTATCGCCTGTCTGAACAGCTTTATCCGGATCTTTTGTTCCGCTTCCGCTGCCTTTTCCGTCATTATCTGTTCCAGGCGTTGTTCCCGGTTTGTCCGTTCCAGGTGTTGTTCCCGGTTTGTCTGTTCCAGGCTCATCTGTTCCGGGTTCATCCGTTCCGGGATCTTCTGTTCCGGGATCTTCCTCAACCGGTTTCAGCGCATCCTGTGCTGCCTGAAGTGCCTCGAGAGCCGCGTCAACATCTTCCTGTGTCGCATTTACATCGTCAAGCACTGCCTTCGCGTCTGCCAGAGCTTTCTGATAAGCGTCCCAGCTGTCTGCCGTATACTTATCCTGCTCAGAGTCTTTAACCGCGTTATCTACCGCTGTCTGAAGTTCTGATTTGTCCGGCTGCGGTACAAGCGAATCGGCCAGAGCCGCTTCAAGTGTCTTTGTCGCGTTGTAAATGTCTGTCTGCGTTGCTTCTGCATTTGCAAGCACATCTTTCGCTGCCGCAATTGCGTCCTGAAGCGCAGCCCACTCATCCGCGCCATAGTTTTCTTCCAGTGCTTTTTCCGCGGAAGCTACAAGTGCTTCAAGCTCGTCCGTATTAAGTACAGACTGTGTATCTTCCACTTTCACATACGCATGATATCTGTAGTTATATGCATCGTACATCGGATAGAAATCAAGTCCGTTTGTTCTGAGATGCGGAACAGATCCGTCTTCAGCATCCGGTCCTGTTATAACTTCTACAGATTCTTCAAGATTTTCACTGAGAACTACTGTATACCAGTTCATTGGTACATATGTGTCTCTTGTGTCTTTTGCAACCATTACAAGCGGACCGTACATCAGAGATGCAACTGTGCTGTTATCCTCGTCCAGCTTGTCCGGTGTCTTGTCAAGGTGAAGTGTGTACGGCATATAGATTTCCACAACATCTTCTTCGCTCCATGTGCGGTCGATCTCGACATATGAGCTGACTTCCGGATTTGTGCAGATTGTCTCGCCGTTTACTTTAACTTCGAATCCCTTTGTTGCCCAGTACGGAACTCTCAGCTTCATTGTGAAGTCGCCGGATCCGTTTACAGTAAGTTTGGAGTGCTCAGACGGGAAGTTTGTCTCCTGTGTTACAGATACGCCCATCTCATCCCATGTTACTGTTGTCGGCATATACAGGTTTACATAAAGTGTATCAGCTGACTTAGCGTATGCTGCAGCCTGATATTTTACATGGTTCTCCATACCTGTTCCGTTACAGCATGTGAATCCGCCGTAATCATAATCATATCCGCGCTGCTGGCCCGGGTCGATCGGAAGCATGTATGTCGTTCCGTTATGCATCCAGTCAGTTGTGTCATGGCTCTGAGAAGCCGCGATCTGATTGATCACTGTTCTCTCATAGTAATCCATGTACTCTGCGTTATCCGGATCATAATTATACAGGTCTTTTGTCAGTTTCAGCATATTGTAAGCCGCGCAGGTCTCGCAGTTCTCACCGCGTCCCTCGTTTCCGAGGATATTGTTGCCCTGACGGTATGCCTCTTTAAACATCTCGCCCGTTCCAACGCCGCCGATTGAATAAGCATAGCGCTGTGTTACAATATTCCAGAAATTCTGAGCTACATTATAGTAATAAGCGTCTCCCGTTGCAGCGTATTCATGGATTGCTCCGACGATACGCGGGATGTGCTGGTTCGCATGTTTTCCGCCAACCACGTCTTTATTTGCCGCCAGATCGCCGAACCAGGATGTATGGTCGAACATCTTGGCTGTCTCGAGGAATCTGTCTTCTCCGGTGATCTCATACAGTCTCGCCATGGACTCGTTCATACCACCGTACTCGCCGGCAATGTACATAGCCCACATATTTTCTCTCTGCTCTGCATCTGTACAGCCGCTCAGTCTCTTATAGATCCATGTTCCGATTCCCTCTGCGACTTCAAGGGCTTCTTCATTTCCGCCGTACTGATAGCAGTCGATCATTCCTGCCGTGATCTTATGCAGTGTATAGTACGGAGCCCAGATAGTAGCGTACGGTGTGTACTGCTCGAGAAGTGCGAACTGATCCGGTGAATATGCGCTCAGGAAGCCTTCGCCCCATGTGCTCGGATCTTTGCTCCACTTGGACTGTGCAGCGTCACTCGGTGTACACTGTGTTTCAAATGCAGCCGGATCGCCTTCTGACATAGCCTGCAGTGTCGCCAGTTCGTGAACCATGTAGTCCATTTTGTCTTTATATTCCGCATCGCCTGTAGAAGCATATGCCAGTGCGAGCGCTGACAGGAAATGTCCTGTAGAGTGTCCTCTTAACAGTCCGTCCGGAGCTTCCCAGCCGGTCAGCGGCTCCGCGCCTTTTGTGTCCGCGCCAAATGCTGTACGGAAATTGTAAAGCATTCTGTCAGCGTCCATAACCTTCAGGTACTCAAGGTCGCGTCCCATATTCTGAGCGAATATAGTATTGTCGCCGTCAAGGCTGATATCGCTGAGCTTGAACTCTGTTGAAACGGCTGCCGGAGCTTCGGATACTGTATCCGTAACCTTTACTGTAGCCATAACTTCTACGTCATAATCTACGATCTTACCTGTAACTTCTACTGTAGTTTCAGCTGTGCTAAAATCAGCAACGTCAAGATCTGTCGGCCATACAACCTTTTCTCTTCCGGTTGTATCATCTTCGTATGTAACTTCCACATATCCCGGAAGAGACGGAAGCGTGCCTACTGAAGTCTCTACTTCAACAGCCTGTACTTTTACGATGTCTGTCTTTTCATATACCGGAACTACCGTCGCGGTAAATGTTTTCTCAGCAGATACATCGCCGTAAGCAACTGTAGCTGTAAGTGTTACTTCAACCTGCTCTCCTACCGGTCTTGTAACAGTGCCGTCTTCCGCGATAATATCCGGATGTGAGCTTGACCATGTGATTTCTGATCCTCTTTCTCCGGATGTCGGAAGTGTCAGGTTCTCATATACTGAAGCCAGCCCTGACAGTTTCAGATCCTCAAGATCTCCATTTACAATTGCGTCTGCCGTAAGCTGCTCTTTAACTGTCGCTTCAAACGTCTTTGTGTCTGTTGCGTCGCCGGCTGTGATCGTAGCTGTAAGAGTTACAACTGCGTCGCCGTTTCCTGCTTCCGGTCTTGTAACCGTTCCGTCTGTCGCAATTACAGATTCATCCGAGCTTTCCCAGCTGATATCGGAGCCTGCCGCGCCCTTTGTCGGAAGCGTCAGATTTTCAATCACTTCACTCAGATCACCGAGATCAAGCCATTCTTTGTCTTTCGCTACCTTATCCTCATCCGGGATTGCGAACTCATCCGCCACCTGCTCTGCAGTCATAGCGTAATCATAGATCTTAAAGTCCGCCATACGGCCGTCCATAATGTTATTTCTGAACTGGCCATATCCAAGCAGCGCGTTATCCGCATCCTGCAGGATGGAAAGATCCGCGTCTGTCTTTGTCGTTCCGATCAGCACGCCGTCCTCATAAAGAGACATTTCCTTTTCAGAACCGTCAAACGTAACTGTCGTGAAAATCCATTTTCCTGTTTCAAGAGGTACCTGTTTCTCAGGTCCCTTTTCATTTCCCCAGCCGCTGTCTGTAATAGCAGCTGTATATCCTACGTGTCCCTGATTCGCTCCGTCGGCAATCAGATACATGTAAGATGTTGTATTAAAGTTATCTCCGTCAGCTTTAAATCCGAAATCCCAGATTCTCTGATATCCGCCGCCGGACACATCCAGATTTACCCAGCAGCTTACCGTCATATCTTCCAGACCGTTGAATACGCCTGCCGGAAGCTCTACATATGTATTCTCCGCACTCGGAGTTTCGCCCTGGAAGTCATATGTAGTATAATCGGTTCCGTAAATGTTTGCGTCTGTCGTTGTTACCTGTGAGCCTGTCGGACGAATAACGCCTGCGCGCCCGTTTCCGCTCATGTCATTTAGAATTGTTCCTGACTTCAGACTTTCAAAATTATACCAAAGTACAAGTCCGTCATCTTCGCCTGCCGCCTGAGCTACATTGGATAACGGCATGGCTGTTGCAACCATGGCGAACGCCGCGCCAAGGGCAACACATTTTTTCATCCGGTTTTTTAAACTTTTCATGTTTTCCCCTTTCTTTTTTCTTTTTTTATTTTTCTTTTTCTGCTTCTGATACGATACGTGCAGTACCGTTTTCCGCTATCATTCCTCCTTCCGATACTGAATCACTTCATTGCTGAGGATCCTATATTTCATAACATACTGCATATAGTATAATATTTTTTACACATCAATACGATAGACTTTTTTTAGGACTTCATGGAATTTTTTTAGTCAGTTTTTTTAATTTTTTTTACTTTTTCTAAAAATAATTATATATTTTAACAAAAATCTCCTTTTACCGTCCGATATGCTCATAGCCTTCTGGCTCTTCATGACTGCCTCGCGCTGCGCCATCTGCTATCCGAAAGTTCCGCCTTCTCTTGCCCGCCGGTAGTCTTTCGGCGAACACTGATTATATTTCCTGAATAAATAACTGAAATACTGGGGGTCATTATAGCCTACCCGATAAGCGATTTCGGAAATCTTCATGGATGAGCAGACAAGAAGTTCTTTTGCCCTTTCCATACGCACGCGGGTCAGATACTCGACAAAAGTAATGCCTTTCTCTTTCCTGAAAACCGAGCTGAAATAACTCGGATTCATATTTACGGATTCCGCGACAGAATTTAATGATATATTCTCGGACATATAATTTTCCGCCACATATTTTTCCGCTGTTTCAATCAGCTGGACATATTTGCTGCCGCTTATTTCGTCGCGCCGCTTCAGCGTATCCGAAAGAACCTGCCCGAGCACTTCCCTCATCTGTTCTGCAGAATGTACATCCCGGATGCGGTCCGAAAAAATACGTGCGTACTT
Organism: uncultured Mediterraneibacter sp.; assembly: GCA_944381125.1. Lineage (GTDB taxonomy): Bacteria > Bacillota > Clostridia > Lachnospirales > Lachnospiraceae > Mediterraneibacter. The sequence goes on from CALWKB010000080.1 coordinate 4,977, forward strand.
TTCCCGTTTTCTGTCGATCCCGTTCTTCTTATAAAACGCATTTATGGCAATAAAAATATCTACTGACATATACTGGCGAATCAGAAATGACCGGAAATTATCTTCCGGGATTTCTGAAAAATAAAAATCAAGGAAACTGTCTAATTCCTCCTGACTTCCTTTTACGAGAAAATTCTCTATCAGAATCCTGCTTTGTTCCAGTTTATCCAGATTGCCCGTATACAGCGCTTCGTCTTCATGCTGTTCTGCTTCATCTTTGATAAGAATCTGATTCGGTTCTTCCGCAAATCGTCTTGCAAAAACCTCCTCCGCAGTTTCAAATGCTTTCTTCAGATTATGTATTTCTTCCACCGGAACGCCGCCCCCGCCGAAATAATCCATTGTCGGATAAGCTTCCATCATCTCCCGAAGCCGGTTTTTCAGCCGTCGGGTCTTTTCCGATAGTTCGTCTGCGGTTTCAGCTTTTAAAAGAAACACCCATCTCTCCGACCCGTTCCTGAATCTCAGTGTACCCTCGCCGAATATGCTTTCAACCACATATTCCAGACGGTCGTTTATTCTGTCCGCCGTATCTCTGTCTGTGTATTCACCCTCTCTGCGTCTGACTTTAAAAATCAGAAACCGATAAACGCCTTTTCCCAGATGAATGCCAAGCTTTTCTGCTTTTCTGTCTGCACTCTCAGGGGATATGCCGTCCCTGAGTAAATCGTTTAACAGATACATCTTTTTAAAAGCCGCATTATCTGAAACATTTTTTTCCAGTCGTTTCCTGAGATTCTGCCGCTCTTTCTCTTCCATCGCCGCGTCTCTGAGCATATCCAGACTGTCAAGAAGACTCTCCGGAGAAACCGGTTTCCGGAGATAATCTGATGCTCCGATGCGTATTGCCTGTCGTATATATTCAATTTTTTCCTCTCTGCCGATAAGTATAATTTTAACAGCCGGAAGTGATTTCCTGACCAGGCGTCCCAGCTCAAATCCATTTATCAAAGGGAGCTCAATATCCGTGAAAAGAACATCCGGCTTTTCTTCCAGGATTCTTGTATATGCTTTTTCCCCGTCTTCTGCATCTCCCGCAAATTCACACTCTTCGGCCGCCCAGTCAACGCTGTTCAAAAATATACTGCGGACATCACTGTCATTTGCCGCAAGAAATACTTTGATCATACCTTTCCCCGCTTTATTCAGGGCTTTCTTCAACCTGTAGTTACAACTGTAATTTTTGAAAACCCTTTATTATCCGGTAAATGTCTTTGCTGATCTTTCCGGTTACTATATTTTACATTTTTTGCTTTTATAAAGCAATTCTATTTTTCTCTGAAAAGGTTAGATTTTTTATGCTTAACTGCAGAATCTCTGTGTTTCCAGGCCTTTTTTCTTTTCACCTGCCGTATTATATGTTATTCTTTTTGATGCGGCCTGAAAGCACCGCGCAAAGGAGACAATATTGTGAATGTGATTATTATAATGTGCGCCGGCATACTAATATCAAAAATATTTTTCCCGGTAAAATGGAAACATATCAATGAGCTGATGCAGCTTATATGTACGCTGCTCCTGATCTTCTCCATGGGCGTCCTGCTCGGCAGCCGGGAAGATTTTCTGAACACAATCACCACGGTGGGATTCCAGAGCTTTCTGTTTTTTCTTTTCCCTGCGGTTTGTTCAGTTATTGCAGTATATCCGCTCACAAAGATATTTCTGAATAAAAAAAAGAATGGAAAGGACGAAATATAATGGTTTATCTGGCCCTGATCGCGCTTATCGGCGGAATTGCCTGCGGAATCGCGGGACTTGACAATACGGCGCCTGTTGAAGTGATCGTATCTCATAAAGATCTGATCCTCTATATCCTGATGTTCCTGGTAGGCATCAGTATCGGACTGAACCGGGGGATCATAAAGAAAATAAAAGAATATCATATCCGGATCTTCGTGATCCCTGCGGGAATCATCGCCGGTTCTCTTGCCGGCGGGGTTGTAAGCGGCCTGCTCACCGGACTGCCACTGAACGAAAGCGCGGCAATCGCATCCGGGCTTGGCTGGTACAGCCTGAGCGGCGTCACGCTGGGGAATCTGGCCGGCGCACAGGCGGGCAGCATCGCCTTCCTGAGCAATCTGCTGCGGGAAATCTTTTCCTTTTTCAGCATCCCGCTGATTGCGAAGAAACTGAATTATCCATCCTGCATCGCTCCCGCAGGTGCAACCAGCGAGGACACCACACTCCCCATGATGATCCGGTATACCGATGAGGAGACAGTCGTTCTGTCCGTCTTTAACGGTGTAATCTGCTCAGCGGCAGTGCCGTTTCTGATCTCGTTTTGCTATAACTTTTTCTAAATCGCATATATATACTTAAGTCATACTGCAAAAATATCTGTCAATCCAACAGGTCGTGTACTTTGTAAAGCGATAAGATATTCTGCATCTGCATCTTGCTTCCCATAAGCTGACGGTACGTAGCCGTCTTTTCTTTTCCTTCTGCTTTCAACTGTTTCATCCGCTCATCAGCAGAATCATACTGTTCTATTACTGACTGAAGCATATTTTCAAAAGCAGCAAGTCGCTTTTCGTTCTCTGTAATCATGTCTTTTCTTCACCTCTTTGTATATATAGCGCCGGTGCTTTTTTATATATAATCTGACCGTCGCCCTGCAAAACTACGTCTTTTGTATTTAATATGATCCACGAAATGCTCAGAACCTGCATCTATTACCGTATCCTGCTCTGCACATTCAACAACCGGAATACCTGCTCTGCGGTATCTGTAATATTTTTCCGGGCATTTTTCGGATCCATCGCTTCTTCCAGGGTGACAATGTTTCTTAAAATCGGAAAAAACGCATCTATTCCCTTTCCATTGCATGCTTTTGCATCTTCCGTAACACTCCCGGCAAACGCGATCACGGGTTTTCCGTATTTTTTTGCGATCGCAGCCACACCGACCGGCGCCTTGCCCATAGCGGTCTGCCCGTCAAGGCGGCCTTCTCCTGTAACGACAATGTCCGCGTTTCTGATAGATTTCTCCAGTCCGGTTTCTTCTATAACAATTTTTATTCCCGATTTCAGTTCCGCGTTCAAAAAGGTAAGGAACGCAAATCCAAGACCTCCTGCCGCCCCTGTTCCGGGAAATTCAGGATCAGCACCCGGATACTTTGCTTTTGCAAGCTCTGCATATTTCTTCATCCAGCCGTCCATTTTTTTGATCATTTCCGGATCTGCACCTTTCTGAGGTCCGAATACTGCGCTGCACCCCTGAGGACCGCAGAGAGGATTTGTCACATCGCAGGCAATATAAAATCTGCATTCTTTCAGTTCCGGAATCACCTCTGAATCGTCGATCAAATCAAGTCTCTCCAGTCCTTTCGCGCCAAAAGATACCGAATTGCCCTCCTTATCCGTAAAACGATATCCCAGAGCCTGCAGCATACCGCTCCCGCCGTCATTGGTCGCGCTTCCCCCGATACCTGCAAGAAATCTCCGGCAGCCTTTTTCAATGGCGCTGCGGATCACCTGTCCGACTCCGTAAGTTGTCGTATCCAACGGATTTCTCTGCGCCGCCGGGACAAGGGTGATTCCTGCGGCCCCCGCCATTTCAATCACTGCTGTTTTGCCGTCTTCAAGGATCCCATACTCACAGGTTACAGGATCGCCCAGCGGACCGGATACTGACACCCGCTGAAGCGTCCCGCCCATTCCGCTGATAAGCGCTTCCACAGTTCCTTCTCCTCCGTCCGCCATAGGGCTGACCAGGACATCTGCATCCGGTACCGCCTTAAGGATCCCGGCTCTGATACAGTTCCCGGCTTCCACGGACGAAAGACTCCCTTTTAAAGAATCGATCGCAACAACAACTTTCATATTCTCCTCCTTATTTTTCAGCATCCGTGGCACTTCCTTCGCATCGTCCTGTCCGTCGGCGGCCACCATGGCCACATATAAATAAAACCCGTAAACGTTGAATCTGGGCTTGTAGCCGCTTTTTTGTTTTTCAACTGTCAAAGATGGGATTGTAATAGATTTATTTTTTCAAGTCAATGCAAATGCCCTTTCTGTATTAGCGGCTTCCGCCATCATGTGAGATACAATCTATTGCAGAATGGGAGGTGATGCTGATGTATGAAGATTTTCTTCCGGAACGGCTGGCACAGTTAAGGACACAAAAAGGCGTATCTGCGCGCGATATGTCATTATCAATAAGACAGGCCAGCAATTACATCAACAACATTGAAAACAAAAAATCACTTCCCTCCATGCAGTCTTTCTTCTATATCTGTGAATATCTCGGCATAACTCCGCAGGAATTCTTTGATCGGGGAACTGCTTACCCTGAAATCCTTCACGAGCTTATCGCCGAAGCAAAGAAACTGGATCCAAAATCCTTATCCTACATACTTGGTATTATGAAAGAACTGAACAGCAGGAAGTAACGGCCTTTTCTACAGGCCGTTTTTCTTGTTCTCCCTTGCGCAATCTAAAAAAATCGGATATACTATAAGTAAGAAAGTGAGAATTTCCTACTTTCTAATTTCAATAAAGGAGATGATACAATGTTAGCTGAATTACGCCAGAAATCACAGGTCACAATCCCAAAAGAAATCATCACCAAACTGGGATTGTCCGAAGGTGACAAACTGGACATTTTCGAGCAGGACGGCTCTATCTGCATCATGCCGGTAGCCGTGTATCCCAAAAAATATCTGGAAGACCTTAAGGAAGAGATCAGCGATGTAAAAGCAAAGATCGCATCCGGCGAGCAGCCTGTTTTTGACAGTATTGACGCCCTCTTCGATAAACTGGAGGCGGATTGATGGTATTTAAATTTACCTTTACCCCTCGTTTCCAGAAAAGTTTTAAAAAACTGCCCGACCAGGAGAAAAAACAGCTGAAAAAGAAGCTGCTTCTTCTGGCGGAGAATCCATCCCACCCTTCTCTGCGTACCAAGCGCATCCAGGGAACCGACGACCTGTTTGAGTGCAGTGTCAACATGGATATCCGCATCATATGGTTCTACGAAGGAGAGAAAATGATCATCCTTCTGGATGTCGGCCACCATGATATCCTAAAACAGTTTTAAAAATCGGGAGCAGCCTGCCGGACAGCGGTATGCTGCTCCTGTCTTATTATATCCTATCCCCTCTGCGAAAAATAGAGGTTCCTGCGCTTTCTTTATCTATTTTCCCGTGCTTCCAAACGCCCCCTTTCCCCGGTCTTCTCCAAGATTCGAAACAAAATCCGCAATAACTACCGGCATGATCACAAGCTGCCCCACCCTTGGTCCTTTGAAAAGTTTCTGCGTCCGGTTACTCACGTTGCTTATGATCGCATGGATCTCGCCCCGGTATCCGGAATCCACCGGTGGCAGCTCACAGGTCAGTTCTTTTGCTGCCATGCTGCTGCGCAGGAACACAAACCCGGCACAGCCGTCCGGCAACTCCAGACCGAAACCGAAAGGGATCTTTGCAAGGATAATCTGTATCCATCCCACTTGCTTCTACAATCATTTCTCCAACCGTACGGGGATAATCAGGCAGCTTGTAATTGCTCTGAATATCTTTCACCAGATCCATACATTCATCCGCCGACATACTCCGCAGCTTATCTGCAAGGCTTTGAGCTGCTTCCCGCTGCTTAGGATCTGTCGTATATCGGGCAGTAAGATAAAGCTCATTGAGCACTTTTGTCCGACAGTCTCCCTCTACCTGAAAGAGCTACCGTTTTTCCAATTCATTCAATTCCATACTGTGTTCCCCTTTCTGAAAAAAGGCACAAAAAAGCCCGACAGTAAAACTTAAAATTTACCATCGGGCAACATACCGGAACCCATCCAGCAACGCAATTCCGGTTCATTTTCGGTTAACAATCAAATGCCTGCTTTCTTAAGCAGACGGCTTTTTTTGCCCACAAGGGGCATGTTTCAAAGTCCAAGACGTTGGTCTTGGACTCTCGCGGCAGTCGCCAAATGGACATGCCAGCATGTCCGCTTGGCTCGTTGCTCGCGGAAATAAAGCCCGTAAACGTTGAATTTACGGGCTTTGTGAGCTCCCCCTGTTGGACTTGAACCAACGACACTTCGGTTAACAGCCGAATGCTCTACCGACTGAGCTAAGGAGGAATATTTAATTGTTGAAGTATACCTTCAAAACTACATACAAAGAATCAATCATCCATCTTTCACCTATTCCGCTTTGGTTATGCCCTCGACCGATTAGTAACAGTCAGCTCCATGCGTTACCGCACTTCCACCTCTGCCCTATCTACCTCGTCGTCTTCAAGGGGTCTTACTAACTTGACGTTATGGGATATCTCATCT
>CALWKB010000081.1 GCA_944381125.1 uncultured Mediterraneibacter sp.
TCGCTGATGCCGCATGTCACATACGGATTCCCGCTCTCCTGAGCGAGAGAACAGGACAGAATATCATCGCAGGTAATAATCAGCTTCATATCCGGCACGCTCGTAACCGCCGCCATCAGCTTGTTAAAAGTAATATCCACCTCGCCGAAACGGTCCAGCTGATCTCTGGATATATTCGTCAGCACTCCGCAGTCCGGCCTCAGCTGAGGCAGAACTCCGACAGCCGCCATCTCGTCCACTTCGATGCATGCGAAATCCGCGTCCAGTCTTCCTTTCCTGTCCGTCGCAAGCACAAACGCGGAGATAATGCCGTTCATCATATTGGCTCCGGTTCTGTTGATAATAACCTTCTTTCCTTCCGTCTCCAGCGCCCTGCACAGGATCGCATTGGTGGTCGTTTTTCCGTTTGTACCCATTGTGACGAGAATCTTCTCCCGCACCTGGCCGGAAACCTCTTTCAGTATGTGAGGATCTATCCGGCGCGCCACATAGCCCGGCAGGGTCACTCCGCTCCCCCGGTTCATTTTCTTAATCAAAAAACTTGTTATCTTTGCACATCTTACTGCAATTCGGCTTCTCCATCTCATATCTTAAGCAACTCTTTCTCTATCTTCTTTCTTCCCCACATGCCGGCCCGGCTCCGGCGCTTTTCGTCTTCTTCCGGCTGTCCTCGTCCGCCTTTTCCGGCTGTGCATGTGAACTGTAATACATTATACGTAAAATAAGAAGGGAAAACAAGGCCGTGTTTTGTTTTCCCGCTTTTTGCATGATGATAAACGCCGCACAAAAAACCGCGGCCGTTCCGGAAACTCATTTGAATTTCCCCGTACTTGTGCTATAATCGTAAAGAATATGCAACAATTGTTTTCCACTGTGGAAAATCAGAAGCAAATTATCAATCGGCGCCGGATCATAAGGCGCGCGGGGCAAATGAAAAGAGGGAAATGTTATGAGCGCACAGAATCTCACACTGCTGACCGATCTGTATGAACTGACTATGATGCAGGGCTACTTTGAAACCCAGGAAAATGAAAATGTAATATTCGACGTTTTTTTCCGGGATAACCCGAACAAGGGAGGCTATTCCATTATGGCCGGCCTGGAACAGGTTATAGAATATATCAAAAACCTGAACTTCTCTTACGAGGATGTGGACTATCTGCGAAGCCTGGGCATCTTCAGCGACGATTTTCTTCATTACCTGAGCGGCTTCCATTTCAGCGGAAATATATACGCCGTTCCGGAGGGCAGCGTGATCTTTCCAAAAGAACCGATTGTAAAAGTTATCGCTCCGATTATGGAAGCGCAGCTTGTAGAGACCGCCATTTTAAATATTATCAACCACCAGTGTCTGATCGCCACAAAAGCCTCCCGGGTTGTCTACGCAGCTCAGGGCAACGGCGTTATGGAATTCGGCCTTCGCCGGGCGCAGGGGCCGGACGCGGGCCTTTACGGCGCAAGAGCGGCGATGATCGGCGGATGCGTAGGCACTTCCAATGTACTGGCCGGCGAAATGTTTGACGTTCCCGTTATGGGCACCCACGCCCACAGCTGGATTATGAGCTTCAAAGATGAATATACAGCTTTCAAAGAATATGCGCGTCTGTATCCCGATTCCTGCACCCTTCTGGTTGACACATACGATACGCTGAAATCCGGCGTGCCAAACGCAATCCGTGTATTCCGCGAGATGCGCGAAGCCGGAATCAGACCGAAGAGTTACGGCATCCGTCTGGACTCCGGAGATCTTGCCTACCTCTCCAAAAAAGCCCGCAGGATGCTGGACGAGGCCGGATTTGAAGACGCGGTTATCGCCGCTTCCAATGATCTGGATGAATTTCTGATTAACGATCTGAAAATCCAGGGCGCGGCAATTACTTCCTGGGGAGTCGGAACAAACCTGATCACATCCAAGGACTGTCCCTCCTTCGGAGGCGTATATAAACTTGCCGCCATCCAGAATGACGCCGGAGAATTTGTTCCGAAAATCAAAATATCTGAAAACACGGAAAAAATCACGAATCCGGGCAATAAAACGATCTATCGGATCTATGACAAGGAGACCGGAAAGATGCGCGCGGATCTGATCTGTTTTGTGGACGAAGTTTATGATACTTCCGAGGACCTGCTCCTGTTCGACCCGAACGCCACCTGGAAAAAGACCCGTCTGCCGGGAGGCACCTATACAATGAAAGAGATCCTGCAGCCTGTTTTCATTCACGGCGAGTGCAAGTATCAGTCTCCTTCCGTAAAAGAGATAGCGGAATTCTGCCGGCAGGAAAAAGATACTCTGTGGGATGAGACAAAACGTCTTTTCAATCCTCACAAAGTATATGTAGACCTTTCCAGGAAATTGTACGATACAAAAACACAGCTTCTCAACAGCGTTAATATGTAACGCGCTTAACACGCGCCGGTTTTCGGAATGCGCCCCGGACGCCGCGTCCCGATTCCCGCGAAAGCATCTCACGGGATGGAATTTCCCGGAACCGGAGAACGACTCTGCAGCGAGGAAACAGAATCATGAAATATAAGGTACTTGTGCTGGATCTCGACGGCACACTGACAAATTCGAAAAAAGAAATTACAGAGCCTACCAGAAAGGCGCTTACAGAAATCCAGCAGGAAGGCAGAATAGTAGTGCTGGCCAGCGGCCGGCCGATTAACGGAGTCGTCCCTCTGGCCGAAAAGCTTGATCTGAAAAAATACGGAGGATACATGCTCTCATTTAACGGAGCGCGGATCACCCAGTGTTCCACCGGCAGGCTCATCTACAACAAGACCGTTCCGCCGGAAGTTATCCGGCCTATTTATGAATACGTCAGGGAGCAGGAAGGCGCAAACATTATCTCATACAGTGATACGCAGATCTTTTCCGCGAAAGAGCCCGGACAGTACACAATGCTGGAATCCCGCATTAATGATATGGAAGTCATCGTATCAGAAGATTTTCCTTTCGCGCTTCCGCCGTCGGTAAACAAACTGCTGCTTCCCGGCGAGCCTGAAGTGCTCCGGGCGCTGATGCCCCGCCTGAAAGAAAAGTATCACGGACTTCTGAGCATCTATCTTTCCGAGCCGTTTTTCCTTGAAATTATGCCTCAGAACATTGATAAAGCCACCTCGCTCCAGAGGATGCTCAACAGCCTCGGCATGACAGCCGATGAGATGATCTGCTGCGGGGACGGTTATAACGACGTATCCATGATCGAATATGCCGGTCTGGGCGTGGCAATGGGAAACGCCCAGCCTGCCGTAAAGGATTCCGCTGATTTCGTAACGCGCACAAACGATGAGGACGGAATCCTGCACGTAATAAATCTGTTCATGCGGGATTAAACAGCCCCCGCCAAAAAAGAGGAACTCAGTCAGAAGGAGCGTTTCTCCTTTCCGCTGAGTTCCTCTTTTTTCTCTTCTAGTCAAAAAATCTTTCTTTCACTTCATCTACGGGCATTTCCTGTCCTGTAAACAGTTCAAATGCAGCCACCCCCTGCCAGAGCAGCATTCCGCTTCCTCCCACGGCAGCCCTGCATCCCGCCTCTTTCGCCCTGCGGACCAGAAGCGTCTCTTTCGGATTATATACAACATCCGCCACAGCAAGTTCCGGTCGGAGCACCTTTTCCGGCACAGGCATTACATTTTCCAGCGGGCTCATCCCGGCCCGTGTCGCATTTACCAGGATATCGCTTTCTCCGATTACCCGGATCAGCGTCTCTTCGTTATCCAGATCTTCAATCCACACCTTACCGATAGACGGCACTGCCTTCCGGATCTTTTCCACTGTTTTCTCACCGTTTGCATAAAATTCGTCTTTCCGGTTGAAAATAGCGATCTCCGCTGCTCCGTCCAGAGCCGCCTGAACAGCGATAGCCGTCGCTGCTCCGCCTGTGCCCAGGAGAACTATTTTCTTTCCTTTTATATCCACCCCATGCTCCAGAAGATTACGGACGAATCCTGTCCCGTCTGTCATGTGGCCGGTCATCGTTCCATCTTCTTCAATAACAACGGTGTTGCAGGCTCCCACCAGTTCCGCTGCCGGGGAAAGTCTGTCAACAAGCTTCGCCACCGCAGTCTTGCACGGCATTGTCACATTAAACCCGCCCGCGTGAAATGTTCTGAACGCATTTAATGCTTCTTCCGTCTTTTCCAGAGGTATGTCAAAAGCCAGATAGGCGCTGTTTATTCCAAGCTTCTCAAAACTGTAGTTATACATAGCCGGGGATCCGGAATGCCCTACCGGGGATCCGATCAGAGCGTATAACTTTGTGTGTCCGTCAATTCTTCTTTCCATCTCTTCCTGCCTCCTGATTCAAAATGCCGCCGGCAGTTATCGCACCGGAGCCATATCAGATAAAGTATAACACATTTCGCTTCCCGCTCCAACACTTTAAAGCGTAAAAATTTTATTGCGCTAAGTCGAATCTTTTCATCTTTTATGCTATACTCTAACATAATACATTTCATTTGTCCGCCCGGATATGCCGCCGCTGACAAATATGTCTGCTTCAGGAGGTCTTTCGATGAATTTACTTAACTATTCCAAAAATCTGATTTACGCCGCGGGAAATACAAAAAATCTTCCCGAATACCTTTCCCGCTTCCGTATTCTCTGTCCGGAATATTCGTCCTGCGCAGAAGAAAAAAAGCCCTGGCCTCTCGAAGACCAGGAAAATCTGTTCGCGCTGCTCTGGAACCTGCATGAAGGACATACTCTGTCCGCCACACTGCTTCCCAGGAAATTTCCCTTTACCTTTCAGGGACATTATCAGCCTGTCACGAAGACGCAAATGCATTCTCATGAATATCTGGAGCTTTTTTATATTGTAGACGGCGAATACCGGCAGAAAATCCTTGACAATGAATTCACTTTTTCCCGCGGAGAGCTTTGTCTGATTGACCGCAACTGTCTGCACCAGGAAGTCCTTGACGGCACTTCCGCCACTATTCTTTTTCTCGGGATCTCACCGGATATATTTGATGATATTTCCAAGAGCAGTTCCGGTGCGGAAGGTATGCCCGGCTTTCTGAACGCCGCTCTTCTGGAGCAGAAAAACGTCCAGCAGTATCTTCATTTTCGTCCCCGCCCGGACACGGATTCCCTGATGGAAGAGACTCTTTTCGCTCTCCTTTCAGAGCTGACACGCAACGATGACGCCGCCGCAATTATCTGCCGCGGACTTCTGCTGCGCATATTCAGCCTGCTCAGTACAAATTATGAATTTTCATTGTCCAAAAAGGCCAAAAAAGAAATGAACTGGATTCTGCTGGAGGAAATCTCCGCATTTATCAGAGAACACCTTCAGGATATTTCCATCAGAATGCTTTCAGAACGGTTTCATTTCCAGGATGATTATTTCAACCGCCTCCTGAAAAATTACACCGGAAAAACGTATACTGAATTTCTTCAGTCTCTCCGCCTGGAACGCGCGGAAACGCTCCTGCGGGAAACCAATATTTCGGTTGAAGAAATAGCCAGAGAAATAGGTTATCACAATAAAGGTTATTTTTACAAAATATTTGCGGAACGGCACCGGCTTACGCCGGCACAGTTCCGCAGAAAGATGAGAAAGTAATAAATTAATATTTATTTTTTCTTATTTCTCTTCCGGTAAATGCCATTTCCAGTCTCTGATCTCCGGCATGTCAATACCGTACTCGTGGATGTACTGTTTGTGCTCAACCAGCTTATCATTCATCTGCTGAATCAGATAAGAACCACGGTTTCCGAGCTGCGGCAGTACTTTCACTGCATTCTTAACAAGATTGAATCTGTCAATCTCATTCTGGACACGCATATCGAACGGTGTTGTAATTGTACCTTCCTCTTTGTATCCGAATACATGGATGTTTCTGTTCGCACGTCTGTATGTCATCTCATGGATCAGTGTATGATATCCGTGGAATGCAAAGATAATCGGCTTATCTACTGTGAACAGAGCGTTGTACTCTGCGTCTGTCAGACCATGCGGATGTTTCGTGTGCTCTTCCAGTTTCATCAGGTCAACTACGTTGACAACGCGGATCTTCAGTTCCGGAAGCGCCTCGCGCAGGATTGTTACAGCTGCAAGAGTCTCAAGCGTCGGTGTGTCGCCGCAGCATGCCATTACAACATCCGGCTCCTGACCCTGGTCATTGCTTGCCCAGTTCCAGATACCGATACCCTGTGTACAGTGTTTAACAGCCTGCTCCATTGTCAGCCACTGCTGTCTCGGATGCTTGGAAGCTACGATTACGTTTACATAATCTCTGCTTCGGATACAGTGATCGAAGCATGACAGCAGACAGTTTGCATCCGGCGGAAGGTAGAGACGTACTACGTCTGCCTTCTTATTGGAGATGTGATCCAGGAATCCAGGATCCTGGTGTGTAAATCCGTTGTGGTCCTGCTGCCATACATTTGATGACAGAATCAGGTTCAGGGATGCGATAGACTGTCTCCACGGCAGCTGGTTGCAGACTTTCAGCCATTTTGCGTGCTGAGCGCACATGGAATCTACTACACGGATGAATGCTTCGTAGCTTGCGAAGAATCCATGACGTCCTGTCAGCAGATATCCTTCCAGCCATCCCTCGCACATATGCTCGCTGAGCATGGAGTCCATAACACGTCCGTCAGCTGCAAGGAATTCGTCTG
>CALWKB010000082.1 GCA_944381125.1 uncultured Mediterraneibacter sp.
CAAAGAGACAACTGTAAAGGGCAGCCAGTTCAAACAGCCGCTCCTTGAGTTCTCCGGCGCATGTGCAGGCTGCGGCGAGACTCCGTACGCAAAACTGATCACACAGCTCTTCGGTGACAGAATGTACATCGCGAACGCGACAGGATGTTCCTCCATCTGGGGCAACTCCTCACCGTCCACACCGTACACTGTAAACGAGAAGGGACAGGGTCCGGCATGGTCCAACTCCCTGTTCGAGGATAATGCTGAGTTCGGTTACGGTATGCTGCTCGCTCAGAACACGATCCGTGACAGAATGAAAGGCTATGCTGCAACACTTGCTGCAGAGGCTGAGGATGCAGACGTTAAGGCTGCTGCTCAGGAATACATCGATACATACGCATGCGGCGCAACAAACGGAACCGCTACAGACAAACTGGTGGCAGCTCTGGAGAAATGCGGATGCGACCGTATGGAGAAGACAGAACTTCTGAAGAACAAAGACTTCCTTGCTAAGAAATCCCAGTGGGTATTCGGCGGTGACGGATGGGCTTACGATATCGGATTCGGCGGCGTTGACCACGTACTTGCAAGCGGCAAGGACATCAACATCATGGTATTCGATACAGAGGTTTACTCCAACACAGGCGGACAGTCTTCCAAGGCTACAAAGACAGGTGCTACGGCACAGTTCGCTGCAGGCGGTAAAGAGACGAAGAAGAAAGACCTTGCGGGCATGGCAATGAGCTACGGCTATGTATACGTTGCACAGATCGCTATGGGTGCTGACTTCAACCAGACAGTCAAAGCCATCACAGAGGCTGAGGCATATCCGGGACCGTCACTCATCATCGCTTACGCTCCGTGTATCAACCACGGTATCAAGAAGGGTATGAGCAAAGCACAGACAGAGGAACAGCTGGCAGTAGAGTGCGGATACTGGAACAACTTCCGGTTCAATCCGGCTGCTGAAGGCAACAAGTTCTTCCTTGACAGCAAGGCTCCGAAGGAAGAGGATTATCAGGCATTCCTTGACGGCGAGGTTCGTTACAATGCTCTGAAGAGATCCAATCCGGAGAAGGCTGCAAGACTGTTCGCTCTCAACGAGCAGGAAGCTATGGAGAGATACGACTACCTGACAAAACTGGTGGACGTATACGCAGAGGATAAGGCAGAGTAATCTGAATGGATAAAGAAAAGCGGGAGCCTTAGGGTTCCCGCTTTTTCGTTGAAAAAAATCTTGCAAAGCAGGACTGCCTGTGCTAAACTAGTTATGGTTTATCCGCAGGAGGTGTTACAATGGATATTTTAAGAATTGTACTGACAATTATCTTTGTTATAGACTGCATCGCTCTGGCTGCGATTATTCTTCTCCAGGAAGGAAAATCAGCCGGACTTGGAACAATCAGCGGTGTGGCAGACACATACTGGGGACAGAATAAAGGAAGGTCAATGGAGGGTGCGCTTGTAAAATCCACAAAATTCCTTGCCGTTCTTTTTATGGTTCTCGCTGTAGTCCTCAACATGGGATTCCTGAACAAATAATCGCAGGATTTCCGGTGATGTATTGAATATTCTATATCGGAAGATAATACCTGATAAAACACTCTATGCGGATATAGAGTGTTTTTCTCATTGGGCGTATTTGTCAGGAGGATCAGATTTATGGATCAGACATTTGAAAAGAGAAAAAAAGTAATATACGATTTTATCCGGGATGATCATTATATTCCGATGAAGATAAAAGAAATTGCCATATTGCTCCAGATTCCCGGAGAACAGAGAGGGGAACTGAGAGAAGTTCTGGACGCTCTGGTGGAAGAAGGGAAGATTTCCCTTTCGAAACGCGGCAAATACAGCTGCGGGAGCGCACAGCGGCTTTCCGGTATTTTTCAGGCCCACGTCAGAGGATTCGGTTTTGTGACTCCTGCGGACGGAGGAGAGGATGTTTTTATTCCGGAAGAAAATACCGGCAATGCCTTTCAGGGAGATGAAGTCGAGTACATTATTGTAAAATCCGGCGGAGGGCGGAGAAAAGAAGGAAAAATCGTCCGGATTGTCGCCCATACTGTTACAAAAGTTGTCGGACTGTATGAAAAAAGCAGGAATTTCGGATTTGTAAGGCCGGACAACCAGAGATATCTCAACGATATATATATCCCGGCGGGCAAAGAGATGGGCGCTGCGGACGGGCACAAAGTTCTGGTGGAACTGACTTCCTATGGGGGAGAGCACGCAAAACCGGAAGGGAACGTTGTGGAAATTATCGGACATATCAATAATCCGGGGACAGATATTCTCTCGATTGTAATGGATTTCGGAATTGAGACGGAATTTCCGGAAAAAGTACAGAACCAGGCCGTAAGAGTCGGAAAAGAGGTGAGTCCTGCCGACTGCCGGGGCCGCATGGATTTACGGGAGTGGCAGATGGTGACCATCGACGGAGAAGACGCCAAAGACCTGGACGACGCAGTTTCTCTGACCCGGGAAGGAGACAATTACAGACTTGGGGTGCATATTGCCGACGTGGCAAATTATGTACAGGAAGGAAGCGCACTTGACCGGGAGGCCCTGAAACGGGGGACAAGCGTTTATCTTGCGGACCGGGTGATCCCTATGCTTCCGCATAAGCTTTCCAACGGGATCTGCTCTCTGAATGCGGGAGAGGACAGACTTGCGCTGTCCTGCATTATGACAGTGAGTCCTTCGGGAGATGTGGTTGACCATATTATTGCAGAGACCGTTATCAGAGTGGATAAAAGGATGAGCTATACCGGCGTTTCGCGAATGCTGGACGGCGATGAAGAGGCGTCCGGTGAAAACGAAGCATTTATTCCCATGATAAAGATGATGAAAGAACTTTCGGATATTGTCCGGGGGCGGAGAGGAAAACGGGGCTCCGTGAATTTCGATTTTCCGGAGACAAAGGTCGTTCTGGACGAGAAAGGACGGGCGGTTGACATCCGGCCTTATGACAGAAATGACGCCACAAAGATCATTGAAGATTTTATGCTCCTTGCCAATGAAACGGTGGCGGAAGAATACTACTGGCGGGAAATCCCGTTTCTGTATCGTACGCATGAACAGCCGGATGAGGAAAAAATCCGTCAGCTTAATACATTTGTCAATAATTTCGGTTATCATATCCATATGCGCAACGAAATACGCCCGAAAGAAATACAGAAACTGCTGGACCGCGCGGAAGGAACGCCCGAGGAAGCTCTGATCAGCCGGCTGACGCTCCGATCCATGAAGCGCGCGGGGTATACCACGGAAAATACAGGCCATTTCGGACTGGCGGCGAAATACTATACTCATTTTACCTCGCCGATCCGCCGGTATCCGGATCTGCAGATTCACCGCATTATCAAGGAAGATCTGAGAGGAAGGCTGAATGAGGAACGGATGGAGCATTACCGGCAGATTCTTCCTGAGACGGCGGCCCGGTGCAGCAGCAGGGAGAGGACGGCGGACGAGGCTGAGAGGGAAGTCGTAAGGCTGAAAAAAGCGGAATATATGCAGAATCACATTGGAGAGGAATATGAAGGCGTGATATCCGGCGTGACAAAATGGGGCGTGTATGTAGAATTGCCAAATACCGTGGAAGGACTGGTGCATGTCGCCGATATGCGGGATGATCATTATGAGTTCATGGAAGAGAATTATGAGCTCCGGGGCCGGCATACCGGAAAAAGCTATAAACTCGGACAGACGGTTGCCGTACGTGTGACGGCTGCGGACCGGATTCAGAGAACAGTAAATTTTGAAATCATATCAGACGAAGACTGACATTTGTCTTCGTCGGCAGCCAGAAGAATTCTGGATATAAACAGATTAAGCGGAGGACAGTATGGCTAAAACAGAGAAGAAGCTGATTGCCAACAATAAAAAGGCATATCATGATTATTTTATCCTGGAAAAGTACGAGGCTGGAATCGTGCTTCACGGGACGGAAGTGAAGTCTCTGCGCATGGGAAAGTGCAGTATTAAAGAGGCTTTTATCCGGGTGGAAAACGGGGAAATGTTTATTTACGGAATGCACATTTCTCCCTATGAAAAGGGAAATATATTCAATAAGGATCCGCTGCGCGTCAGAAAACTGCTTCTGCATAAAAAGGAGATTGCCAAAATCTTCGGAAAGATGAAAGAACAGGGAATTACAGTCGTGCCTCTGCAGGTTTATTTCAGCGGAAGTCTGGTTAAAGTCGAGATCGGACTGGCAAAGGGAAAGAAACTGTATGATAAGAGAAGCGACATTGCGAAAAAAGATCAGAAAAGAGAGGCGCAGAGGGAATTTAAGATAAGGAATCTGTAAATGTTGCGGAAAAGGGAGCGGTTCTGAAGAAAGAATCCGTTCCCTTTTCCGGTATATTCAAAGACCGACGCACTGTCTGACGGCTTCTGTATCCCCAGTAAATACAATTCCGTCCATTCCGAGCTTCCTTCCGGTTTCTATGTTGGCTTCCAGATCATCAATGAAGAAGCAGTCCTGCGGTTTCAGTCCATATGTGCGGAACAGGTAAAGATAAATATCCGGATCAGGTTTTGCCAGCCTGACCGGGGCCGAAAAGACAATTCCGTCAAAGTTATCCCGGAGAACCGGCCATTCGGACGCTATGTCGGCAAAGTACGTGGACGCGTTTGAAAGCAGGTACAGGCCGGCTCCTTTTTCTTTCAGCCGGGAAATCAGCTCATATGTCTGCGGAATGGGATCCACATATTCTGGCCATCTGTGAAAAAAATCCCTCACGGCGGGTTTCAGCCGCGCGGGAACAAGCGAGGCGGTCTCTTCGATATTTTTGTCATAATCTGCCGTCCCTTCGTCGAGGGCGGGCCAGTTCCGGAACAGAACGGGCATGAGAATTTCCATATCTTCCAGGGAAGAGCAGAACTGTTCCAGAATATATTTCCCGTCAAATTTTCCGATTACATTTCCAAAATCAAACACAATATTCTTATACTTCATATGAATATCCCTTCTTTCGCGATAATGCGCTGAAATTAATAAAACCGCACATTTACAGGAACCGAAACTGCCTGTAAACCTGCGGTTTTAATATACTGGAGTATACGGGATTCGAACCCGTGGCCTCCACAATGCGAATGTGGCGCGCTCCCAGCTGCGCTAATACCCCGTATTCTGTCCGGAAAACAGATCATCCTGTTTCCTTATGGAGCTGGCGGGAATCGAACCCGCGTCCAAAAACCCGTCCCATGTACTTCTACTATCATAGTCCGTTCTTTTTCATTCCCTCTGCTGTACGGAAACGAACATCCTTACAGGTTTGGTAGCTTCATATTACGCCTGACGGTTCAAAGCTTTGCCGTCATCGTTTCTCACATGTTTGATGCCGGATTCCCGATGTGTGAGTGCGCCGGGAGCGGCATGCAGCATTTAGGCTGCAGCTAATTCGTAATTATCGTTAGCGTTTAATTTTAATTTTGCGATTTGACGCATCGCCTGCGGATAGCTTCTCCATCTTCAGGATCCCTGTCGAAACCAGTACAACCCCTGGCTGTAATTACAGAGCAGACGCTCTGCCGGATAGTGCATTTATATCAGCACAATATATAATATAGGACTGAAAAGGAAAAAAGTCAATATTTCATTAGCAAAAATCTCAGAAACAGCAGACTGGTTTTTACATGAATTTAATCAGAGCAAAACTTTTACAGAACTGGATTTTTTGCGGCGGATGTGTGATAATATCAAAAGGGGAAAGACGGCCCGGCCGAGAAGGGCGGCGGCCGGAAATCAAATGACAGAAAAGGGGAATTATTATGCCTACAACATACGCACATTATAAATTCGGCAAAGAGGTAATAAGCGCTCTGCCAAGACCTCTGCAGAATTCGGTTGAGAAAAACAGAGAACTTTTTGATATAGGACTTCACGGACCGGACATTCTGTTTTACTACAGGCCGCTGACGAAAAACGCGGTCAACACGCAGGGCTTTGATATGCATGACAAGTCGGCGGATGTTTTTTTTGAAAACGCGGCGCGCGTTATTGCGGGCGCGGAGAATTCAGGGGCGGCAAGGGCGTATATATACGGATTTATCTGCCACTTTGCGCTGGACAGCGAGTGTCATCCTTATGTGGAAAAGATGATTAAGACAAGCGGCATCAGCCATTCGGAAATAGAGATGGAATTCGACAGATTTCTGATGAAGCAGGATTACATTAATCCTCTGCGCCATCTGTCTACGCGACATATTCATCCGAGCCGGGAGAATGCGGAGGTAATCGCGCCTTTTTATCAGGAGGTTACACCGCAGACAGTGGAAAAAGCTCTGAAATCCATGATTTTTTACCACAGGCTTCTTCTGGCGCCGGGCAAAGCGAAGAGAAAGATACTGTTCGGCGGAATGAAGCTGACAGGGACATATGACGGGATGCACGGCATGGTAATGAGTCTGGAGCCGAATCCGGCATGCAGAGAGTACTGCAGTGTCCTGAAACGGCAGTTTTCAGGCGCGGTTCCGCTTGCGGCGGGACTGATCATCCAGTATCAGAAAAAACTGTTCCAGGGAGGGGAGCTGCCGTCAAGATTTCACCGCACTTTCGGAGCGGGCGAAGACTGGGAGCAGCTCCGCCTGTAGCAAAGGCTCGGAAAAGCGGCACGGAAGCCGTGCCGCGCCTGAAAAATGAAAAAGGAAAGAGAGAATACTATTATGAAGTTTAAACTGACGTCGCTGGAAAAGAAGTGGGTTCTTTATGACGTGGGAAATTCCGCGTTTACGATGATGGTATCTACTATATTTCCCATCTATTTTAATTCTCTTGCAGAGAGCGCGGGGATATCGGACGTGAATTATCTTGCGTACTGGGGGTACGCGACTTCTGTCTGTACATTGATTGTGGCTCTTCTCGGGCCGACGCTCGGAGCCGTGGCCGATACAAAAAACTTTAAAAAGATTATATTTTCCGTTTCTATGGGAATCGGTGTGTTTGGCTGTATTCTGCTGGGATTTCTATCTTCCTGGATCTGGTTCCTTGGAGTATTCGTACTTGCGAAAACCGGTTATTCGGCCAGCCTGATTTTTTACGACGCCATGCTCACAGACGTGACGGAGCCGGACAGAATGGATTCCGTTTCCTCGCACGGGTACGCGTGGGGATATATCGGCAGCTGTATTCCGTTTGTCGCCTGTCTGGGCATCGTGCTGGGCGCCGGGACTCTTGGGATCGGCACGCAGACAGCCATGATTCTCGCTTTTATTATTACGGCCTTATGGTGGCTGGCTTCATCTGTACCGCTTCTGCGGTCCTACCGTCAGAAATATTTTTCCGAGGCGGACGGCCATGTGGTTCGCAACAGCTTCCGCCGGCTCGGAAGAACATTTGTGGAACTGACAAAACAGAAACATGTTTTTGTATTCCTGCTTGCATTTTTCTTTTATATTGACGGAGTTTACACGGTAATCGACATGGCGACCGCGTACGGACAGGCGATCGGACTGGACAGCACGGGGCTTCTGCTGGCGCTGCTTGTGACGCAGATAGTTGCGTTCCCCAGCGTCCTTATTTTCAGCAGACTTGTAAAGAAAGTCAGGCCGGAGACAATCATCACTGTCTGTATCGGAGCATATTTCTGCATTGCGGTATACGCGTACTGGCTGGACACGCCTTTTGATTTCTGGCTTCTCGCGATTCTGGTCGGAATGTTCCAGGGAACGATACAGGCTTTGTCACGCTCATATTTCGCGAAGATTATCCCGGCGGAGAAGTCCGGAGAATTTTTCGGGATTTACGATATCTGCGGCAAAGGCGCTTCCGTGATCGGAACGGCGCTTGTCTCCGTGCTCAGTCAGGTTACGGGCAGCATCAATATCGGCGTAAGCGCTCTGTCGGTGATGTTTCTGATCGGACTTGTACTGTTCCGTTATTCGGCAAAGCTTAATACACAGAAAAAATGTCAGCAGTGATTTTTTCAGTCTTAAAGTATGAAATAAATCTGAAATCAGACATATTGAAGGAATTTCATGTTATAATTAAACAGGAAACCAAAGCGGGTACATGGTATCCGCTTTCTCTATATCAGATTACTTTTCAGGAGAAGTCAGATGGATGAATTTGTAAAACTTGATAATATTACTAAAATTTATAAAATGGGAGAAGTGGAGATACGGGCGGCGGACGGCATCAGCTTTTTCGCCCGAAAAGGAGAATTTGTAGTCATCGTCGGACCAAGCGGCGCCGGGAAGACGACGGTCCTCAACATTCTGGGCGGTATGGATACGGCGAGCGGCGGCACGCTTCTGGTGGACGGGCAGAATGTTACAGAGTACAGCGCGAGACAGCTTACAGAATACAGACGTGAGGATATCGGTTTTGTGTTTCAGTTTTATAATCTCGTCCCGAATCTTACCGCGCTGGAAAATGTGGAGCTGGCTCTTCAGATCTGCAGGGATCCGCTGGATGCGCGCCGGGTGCTGGAAGAGGTCGGTCTGGGAGACCGTCTGAACAATTTCCCGGCTCAGCTTTCGGGAGGAGAACAGCAGAGAGTGTCCATAGCCAGGGCGCTTGCGAAAAATCCGAAGCTTCTGCTCTGTGATGAACCGACCGGCGCTCTCGACTACAATACCGGCAAATCAATTCTGAAGCTGCTTCAGAATATGTGCCGGGAAAGAGGGATGACGGTAATTGTTATCACGCATAACCAGGCGATCGCCCCTATGGCGGACAGACTGATACATATTAAAAACGGACAGGTTTCACTGATGGAGACAAATGAACATCCGGTATCAATTGACGAGATAGAGTGGTAGGAGAAAATATATGAAGAAAGCGTTGAGAAAAGACTTTTATATGGAAATCCGGCGCAGCACAGGGCGCTTTCTGTCCATTTTCTTTATTGTGGCGATAGGATGCGCGTTCTTTTCAGGGATCCGTTCTTCTGAACCGGACATGAGATATTCCGGCGACGCTTATTTTGATAAGCAAAATCTTATGGATATTCAGGTCATAAGTACTCTGGGGCTTACGGAAGACGATCTGAAAGCAATTGAAGCTCTGGACGGAATCAGCAATGCCGAAGGCGGTTACTCGGCGGATGTGCTGTGTACGGAGGGGGACAACAGGATTGCAGTTCATGTCATGTCTTTGCTCCCGTCCCTGAATAAAGTGCAGCTGGAGGAAGGAAGGCTCCCGGAGACGGCGGACGAATGCGCGCTTGATGTGGATTATCTGAATGAAAGCAGTCTGGCCGTCGGGGATACGATAACATTTATAAGTGGAAATGACGATGAGATTACGGACACATTTAAAACGGATACGTTTACTATAACAGGAGCTGTGAGCAGTCCGTGCTACATATCTTTTCAGAGGGGAAGCACCACGATAGGAAACGGAAGTCTTTCGGCGTTTGCAGTTGTGCCGGAAGAAAGCTTTACCCTGGATGTTTATACAGAGATCGCGGCGCAGGCAAAGGGCGCCGCGGAACTGACCGCGTTTACCGACGCCTATGACAGCTGCGTGGAAGAAGCCGTGGATGAGGCTGAGGCAATTAAAGAGGAACGTCAGACCGCGCGGTATGATGAAATAATGAATGAAGCGGAGCAGGAACTGACGGAAGCGGAACAGGAAGTCGCTGACGCGCGCCGCGAACTGGAAGAAGGAAAGGCCGAAGCCGAAGCAGAGCTCGCTGACGCGCGCCGGCAGCTTGAAGACGCGCAGGATGAAGTTGACAGCGGAAAAGAACAGATCGCGCAGTCAAAGAAACAGCTGGAAGAGTCACGGCAGCAGCTTATTGACGGCCAGGCGGAGCTGGACCAGGGACAGGATGAACTCAATGCCGGCATAGACAGCCTCAACGGGCAGATTGACCAGTTAAACGACGCCAAGAAACAGTATAATGAACTGGCGGCCGGCGGTGCGGCGGATGATATGACGCAGGCGGCAATGAGTGTTCTGTATGAAGAAATACAGAAAGGCGAGGCTGCCGTGTCTGAGGCGAAGGCGCAGATAGAATCGACGAAAGCCCGGCTGGAAGCTTCGCAGGAAGAGATAAACAGCGGCTGGGATCAGATCGCCGCAGGGGAACAGGAGATTGAGGACGCGGAAGCGGAAATCGCAGACGCTGAAAAAGAGATTGAAGACGGCTGGAAGGAATATTATGACGGGGAAGCTGAAGCGGAGGAAGAGATCCGCGACGGCGAACAGAAGATCAGGGACGCGGAACAGGAACTTGCCGACGCAAGAGAAGAACTACAGGATCTGGAAGAACCGGAATGGTATATATACGACCGCACAAATCTGCCGGAATACAGCGGATACGGGGAGAATGCAGATCGGATGAGGGCGATCGGGGAAGTTTTTCCGGCGATTTTCTTCCTTGTGGCGGCGCTGATCAGTCTGACAAGCATGACAAGAATGGTTGAAGAACAGAGAACACAGATCGGCACGCTGAAGGCGCTGGGATATGAACGCCATTCGATAGCGGGAAAATATCTCGGGTACGCATTGTTCGCGACAGTAACGGGAAGCATGCTGGGCGTTCTGTTCGGAGAAAAGGTGTTCCCGTATATTATAATTAACGCGTATGGCATCATGTACCGGCATATGCATGAGATCCGGCTGCCGTATAATCTGCTTTACGGCGTCGGCGCCGCGGCCGCGGCGCTGGCAAGTACACTGCTGGCTACTATTCTTGCCTGCTATCGGGAACTGCGGGAACAGGCGGCGGAACTGATGCGGCCGCCGGCGCCGAAACAGGGGCAGAGAGTTCTTCTTGAACGGGCCGGGTTTATCTGGAAACGCCTGAATTTCTCGTGGAAAGCAAGTGTGAGAAATCTTGTGAGGTATAAAAAACGCCTTTTTATGACGATATTCGGCATCGGAGGATGTATGGCCCTGATGCTGGTCGGATTCGGCCTGAAGGATTCCATCTTTGCCATCGTGGATATTCAGTACGGAGAACTCCAGCTCTATGACGGAAATATCATTCTGGAAGATGGTGTGACAGAGGAAGAGAAAGAAAACATCAGGACGGAGCTTCAGAAAGACTCCAGTATGGCCGGCATGACAGAAGGGCTTCTGACACAGATCAGCGTGGGGAGCGGTGAAAACTGGCATGACGTATATCTGGACGTCCCGGAGAACGCGAAGGAGTTCGACGGCTTTGTCATTCTGAAAAGCAGGATAAACGACGAAGTTTACAGTCTGGACAACACAGGAGCGGTTATTACGGAAAAAATGGCTTCCGAGCTGGATATAAAAGCGGGCGATACCATTACTGTGCGGGATGAGGAAAAGGGCGATCTGAAGGTAAAGATCAGCGCAGTCTGTGAAAATTATATGGGACATTATCTTTACATGACGCCGGAATACTACCGGCAGATTTACGGAGAAAGCCCGGAATTCAACTCAATCTTCTACAAGACAACGGACCGTATTACCGAGGAGGCCGAGCGCATCGGCGAGGAGGCGCTGAAACTTCCGGGCGCCCTGAGCGTAAGCTATACGACGGATCTGAAGGAGCAGGTGGACAATATGCTGGGAGCTCTGGACGCCGTAATCGCCGTGCTGATTATATCCGCGGGCATGCTGGCCTTTGTGGTCCTCTATAATCTGAACAATATCAATATTACGGAACGGCAGAGAGAGCTTGCAACGCTGAAAGTACTGGGATTTTATAACAGCGAAGTGTCTATGTACGTGTACCGCGAAAACATCCTGCTCACCCTGTTCGGCGCGGTATTCGGCATTGTGCTTGGAAAGATTCTTCACCGGTTTATTATTGTGACGGTGGAGATTGAGTCTGTGATGTTCGGAAGGAATATCGATCTGAGCAGCTTTATATACGGATTCCTGCTGACGTTTGTATTCTCGCTGCTCGTAAACGGCGCCATGTATTTTAAGCTGAAAAAGATAGATATGGTGGAATCCCTGAAAAGTGTGGAATAATGGCGGGAGTTTTCGCCGATCTGATAAATCACCGGAAATGCCGGACGGCATATTCCGGTGATTTTGTCTTGCATTTATACCCCTTAAGGGTATATAATATGCAGTGTAAAGAAATACCCCGGAGGGGTTTTAAACCGACGACATTATGATGCAGCTGCGGATGCCGGCGCGTGATATGCGTCAGTTTTGGCGGATATAATAGAATGAAAAGGAAGTGAACTTATGGCGGAAGAACAGAAAGTCTGTCCGGAGTGCGCGCATAAAACAAAAGAACGCTCCGACAAAGAATATAAAGATCTGATTAACCGGTTGAACAGGATAGAAGGACAGGTGAGGGGAATAAGGAAAATGGTTGAGAACAGCGCTTACTGTACAGATATTCTTATTCAGGTATCGGCTGTAAACGCGGCCCTGAACAGTTTCAATAAAGTCCTTCTCGCAAATCACATCAGAACCTGCGTGGCGGATGATATCCGGGCGGGAAAAGAAGAGACTATAGATGAGCTTGTGGCAACTCTTCAGAAACTGATGCGGTAGGGAACAGATCAGAAAGACTGGAGGGACAATATTTATGGAACAGTATAATGTAACGGGCATGAGCTGCGCCGCCTGCAGCGCCCGCGTAGAGAAGGCGGTGTCGAAGGTGCCGGGAGTTTCCTCCTGTTCGGTAAGCCTTCTGACAAATTCCATGGGAGTGGAAGGCAGCGCCTCCCCTGCGGATATTATCGCGGCAGTGGAGGCGGCTGGATACGGAGCAGAGCAGAAAGGGAAAGATGCAGCCGGCGGAAAAACATCTTCCGCAGGCATGTCGCTGGCCGCGGCCGAAGATTCTCTGAAAGACAAAGAGACGCCGAAAATGAAAAAAAGACTCATCGCCTCTCTCTGCTTTCTGATTCCTCTGATGTATTTTTCAATGGGGCATATGATGTGGAACTGGCCTGTCCCGTCGTTTATAAGCGGCAATCATGTGGCCATGGGAATTCTTCAGCTTCTGCTGACAGGCATTGTCATGGTAATCAACCAGAAATTTTTTATAAGCGGTTTTAAAGGGCTGATCAATAAAGCTCCAAATATGGACACGCTGGTAGCGCTGGGAGCGGGCGCCTCGTTCGGATGGAGTACGTACGCGCTTTTCGCCATGACGGACGCTCAGATGAAAGGCGACATGGAAAGCGTTATGTCCTATATGCATGAGTTCTATTTTGAGTCGGCGGCGATGATTCTGACGCTCATTACAGTGGGGAAAATGCTG
The DNA here is from genome assembly GCA_944381125.1 of uncultured Mediterraneibacter sp. Lineage (GTDB taxonomy): Bacteria > Bacillota > Clostridia > Lachnospirales > Lachnospiraceae > Mediterraneibacter. The sequence goes on from CALWKB010000082.1 coordinate 13,140, forward strand.
GAAGCGCGTTCAAAGGGAAAAACAACGGACGCCCTGAAAAGTCTGATGAAGCTTGCGCCGAAAACCGCGCGCGTCCTCAGAGACGGCAAAGAGGAAGAGGTTGGAATAGATCAGGTAAGAAAAGGCGATATTTTTGTAGTGCGGCCAGGAGAAAACATACCGGTGGACGGTATTGTGCTGGAAGGAAACAGCGCGGTAAATGAATCGGCGCTCACCGGTGAAAGTATACCGGTGGATAAAAAAGAGGGCGATCCGGTATCGGCCGCGACGATGAACCATTCCGGATTTATTAAATGCGAGGCGACAAGGGTGGGAGAAGACACGACCCTTTCCCAGATTATACAGATGGTAAGCGACGCGGCGGCGACGAAGGCTCCCATCGCGAAGGTGGCGGACCGGGTGTCCGGCGTCTTTGTACCGGCGGTGATCGGGATCGCGGCGGTGACGATTCTCGTATGGCTGGCGGCAGGAGAGACAATCGGATTCGCGCTGGCGCGCGGAATATCCGTACTTGTAATCAGCTGCCCGTGCGCGCTCGGACTTGCCACGCCGGTTGCGATCATGGTCGGAAACGGTGTAGGCGCCAAAAACGGAATTATGTTTAAGACGGCAGTTTCTCTGGAAGAAACGGGAAAGACGCAGATTGTGGCGCTGGATAAAACAGGAACGATTACGAGCGGCGAACCCCGTGTGACAGATCTGATCCCGGCAGAAGGAATAACAGAAGAAGAGCTTCTGACTATCGCCTGCACGCTGGAGAAGAAGAGCGAGCATCCGCTTGCCCGTGCCATTATGGCGCTGGCGGAGGAAAGACAGTTTGATTCAGGGACAGATGCTGCAGATTTTCAGGCTGTGCCCGGAAACGGACTGACCGGAAGAACAGGAGAAGACGTCCTGGCGGGCGGAAATCTTAATTTTATCAGCAGGAACGCCGAAGTGCCGGAAAAGACGGAAAAACTTGCGCAGAAGCTTGCAAACGAGGGAAAAACACCTCTGTTTTTCAGTAAAAACGAAAAACTGGCCGGCGTGATCGCGGTGGCGGATGTAATCAAGGAAGACAGTCCAAAAGCCGTAAAAGAACTTCAGAATATGGGAATCCGTGTAGTTATGCTGACGGGAGACAATGAACGCACCGCCAATGCGATCGGAAAGCAGGCGGGAGTAGATGAAGTGATAGCGGGCGTGCTTCCGGAAGGAAAGGAAAGTGTGATCCGCCGCCTTAAGAAACAAGGGAAAGTGGCAATGGTCGGAGACGGAATCAACGACGCTCCGGCGCTTACCCGGGCGGATATGGGCATCGCGATCGGAGCCGGGACGGACATCGCGATCGACGCTGCAGACGTGGTGCTGATGAAGAGCAGACTGACAGACGTGCCGGCCGCGATCCGCATGAGCCGCGCCACGCTCAGGAATATACATGAAAATCTGTTCTGGGCGTTTTTCTATAATGTAATCGGCATTCCGCTCGCGGCGGGCGTGTGGATACCGGTTTTCGGATTTCAGTTAAATCCCATGTTCGGAGCTGCGGCCATGAGCCTGTCCAGCTTCTGCGTGGTGACAAATGCTCTGCGTCTCAACTGGTTCAGGCTGTATGACGCGGGCAGGGATAAAAAAATAAAACAAAAAAGAAAACAGGAGGAGACAACAATGGTAAAAACAATGAAAATCGAAGGCATGATGTGCGGTCACTGCGAGGCGAGAGTAAAGAAAGTGCTGGAAGCGCTTCCGGAAGTAGAACAGGCGGAAGTAAGCCATGAGGCGGGAACGGCCGTTGTAACACTCTGCGCGGACATTGCGGACGGCGTTCTCAAAAAAACAGTAGAAGATCAGGATTACAAAGTTACAGATATTCAGTAATTTCTGTTCTGAGGAAAGAAAAGGATTCAGAACCGGGCTGAAGCCGCGGACTGAATCCTTTTCTTATTCTGCGGTTTTATATTTTTTCAGGTTCGCCGTAGCTTTCTCCGAATGTTTCCACGGTTACAGATTTCATTCTCTGGTCTTCCAGCGGACGGTCCCTGAAATCCGTGGCTGTGCAGGCGATTTTATCTACCACATCCATTCCTTCGATAATTTTGCCGAATGCCGCGTAGGCGCCGTCAAGATGCGGAGATTTTTCATGCATGATGAAAAACTGGCTTCCGGCGGAGTCGGGATGCATGGCTCTGGCCATGGACAGTACGCCCGGATCATGCGCAAGATCGTTGGGAAAGCCGTTCTGGGAAAATTCTCCTTTGATTGAGTATCCCGGACCGCCCGTCCCGTTTCCGTCCGGGCATCCGCCCTGAATCATAAATCCGCGGATTACTCGGTGAAAGATCAGGCCGTTGTAGAATCCTTTTTCCGCAAGGGAAATAAAATTTCTTACCGTATTCGGCGCAATTTCCGGATACAGCTCCGCTTTCATAATATCTCCGTTTTCCATTTCAAATGTTATAATTGGATTTGCCATAATAATGTTCCTTTCTGCAAAATGATGTTCGCACAGCCATTGTATCGGATTTTCAGCCGGGAGTCAATCTCCGGGAACGGCGCTATATGGTTGACATGTACAATATTCCCTGCTTTTTTTAGTTACTTGTGATATTGTCCGTTTTTACTCCCTGGATTATACTAATACCAGATTCAACGAGAACCATTATTTTTAAGGAGGCTATACAAAATGGCAAGTTTATCACTTCAGGGCATTCAGAAAATTTACCCGAACGGATTCCACGCGGTTAAGGATTTCAATCTTGAGATCGAAGACAAAGAGTTCATCATCTTCGTAGGACCTTCAGGATGTGGAAAATCTACAACACTTCGTATGGTGGCAGGTCTGGAAGACATTTCCGGCGGTACGCTGAAGATCGACGGAAAGGTTATGAACGACGTAGAGCCGAAAGACCGCGATATCGCGATGGTATTCCAGAACTACGCTCTGTATCCGCATATGACAGTATATGATAACATGGCATTCGGACTGAAGCTCCGCAAGGTTCCGAAGGCTGAGATCGACAAGAAGGTTCGCGAGGCTGCAAGAATCCTTGACCTTGAGAAACTGCTTGACCGTAAACCGAAGGCTCTTTCCGGCGGTCAGAGACAGCGTGTTGCCATGGGACGTGCGATCGTTCGTAACCCGAAGGTATTCCTGATGGACGAGCCGCTCTCCAACCTGGATGCGAAACTGAGAGTTCAGATGCGTATCGAGATCTCCAAACTTCATGAGAATCTGGGCGCTACGATCATCTACGTAACACATGACCAGACAGAGGCTATGACGCTTGGTACAAGAATCGTCGTTATGAAAGACGGTGTTGTACAGCAGGTAGATACACCGCAGAATCTTTACAATACACCGTGCAACCTGTTCGTGGCAGGATTCATCGGATCTCCGCAGATGAACTTCATGGACGCTGTATGTAAGGTAAACGGACAGGACGTAACGCTTACAGTCGGCGATCACGTACTGAAAGTACCGGCTTCCAAGAAAAAAGCTCTCATTGACGGCGGATATGACGGAAAGACAGTTGTTCTCGGCATCCGTCCGGAAGATGTACATGATTCAGAAGCATTCATCAGCAACTCACCGGACAGCGTGATCACATCTACGATTAAAGTATACGAGCTGCTCGGCGCAGAAGTATTCCTGTACTTCGACGTAGAGGGAACTCAGATGACAGCACGTGTCAACCCGCGTACGACGCTGAGAACAGGCGACAAGGCTGTATTCGCGCTTGACATGGAGAAGATTCACGTATTCGATAAAGAGACAGAGTTGACGATTACAAACTAATGTCTTAAAATTGGAATAGCAGCTGGGCGGTCGCAAAGATGCTATTCGCTCCGGGAGGTCCGAAAGGATCGCGCGGATACCGTTTATAAATGAAAGAGAGGGGCTGCACTTTCTGAGTGCAGCCTTTTCAGATATACGGGAGTTTTTTATGGATTACACACCAGAACTTGAAAAGGCGCTGAATGAACTGAAACGTATTACCGGAATTACACTGGAAGCCAGAGCGGATACGCCTGAGGAGGCGGAGCAGGCGCTCTCCCAGATCCGGTGTCTGTGCGCCGCTTATAAAGAAAAATATAACAGGGAAGATTTTCTGAAAAGCCTTATGACCGACGGCATTCCGGCCTACGACGTCAATGAGCGGGCGGCCCGCCTGCATATCGCTCCGGAGGAAAAGCGTATACTCTTTCTCCTGGAAGCTAAGACAGCAGACGATACGTTTATGGAAATTCTGCGAAATCTGTTTCCGTCCAGAAGCAGGACTTACATTGTGCCTGTGGGCGGCGGCAGCGTAGCTGTTCTCCGTCCTGTGAAAAGCGGTGAGAACACGCAGTCTGTAAAACATACCGCGCGTACAATTATTGATACTCTGAATATGGAAGCGCTGGCTCATGTTCAGCTGTCATACAGCGCGGTTATGGATTCGCTGGCCGATCTGGCGGCGGCTTACAGAGAGACAAGCCTGGCGCTGAAAGTAGGAAAACTTTTTTATTCTGAGCAGACAGTTTTCCCGTATAATGAACTGGGAATCGGGAGGCTGATTTATCAGCTGCCGGTTTCTCTGTGCGAAAGCTTTCTGAAGGAAATATTCGGGGATGATATTCCGGAATCATTTGATGATGAAACCACGGCGGCGGTTAATAAGTTTTTTCAGAATAATCTTAATATCGCGGAGACTTCGCGCCAGCTTCACATGCACAGAAATACTCTGATTTATCGTCTGGAACAGATTCAGAAACGGACAGGGCTGGATCTCCGTCTTTTCGAAGACGCCATGACATTTAAGATTGCCACTATGGTAATCAATTACTTACACACAGAAAGGAACCGTTGACTTATGAATGACGCACTTTACGAACTGATCGTAGCACGAAAACCAAAAGCGTACGACCTGGTTATCCGCATACTTGTAATTTTTCTTATTATCGCGGTCGGGCTGGGCGGTATGCTGTTTATCGGAATGACAGCGTTTCTTATCGCTGTGTTTATTGCTGTACTGGCATATTATTTTATATTTCCGAGACTCAATGTGGAGTATGAATATATTCTGCTGAATCATGATATGCAGATAGATGCGATTTATAACAAAGCGAAAAGAAAATCACTTATGAATATAGACATCCAGTCCGCGGAAATTATCGCTCCGAAAAAATCTCCGCGACTCGGTTCCATGCATCCGGACAAAGTATACGATTACTCGTCAGGCAGGGATGCGTCGAAAGTATACGAGATCCATATTCCCATGGATCAGAAAAATGTATGCATCTGCATTGAACCCGATGAAAAGATGATTGACCACATGAAGCAGTGGATGGGTTCCAAAATGTATCTGGACTGAAAATAACGGCTCCGCCGGGAAAGACAGAAGTCTTCCCGGCGGAGCCGTGTCTGTATCCGGAATTATATCCGGTATTCCATAATATAATCATCCATGATAAAGCCGCCGCCGATATCAGCCTCCTGGGCGTCCGTAACCTGAAATCCAAGATGCCGGTATACTGCCAGGCTGTTGTCGTTGTGCTTGTTGCAGGTCAGCCAGATGGCGGAATATCCCCGTTCCCGGCAAAGATTTTTCAGAAAACCGAATGCCTGCGTCGCCAGATGACGGCCCCTGCATTCTTTTTTTATGTAAAGTTTACTGAGAAACAGGCGGCCGTCTTCGGGATGAATGCCGCAGTAGCCGCAGAATTCATCTCCGTCAAAGAACTGATAATATTCATATCCGTCCGCAATCTGTCCGGTCAGGGCAGGATAGGACTGGAATTTGTCCACCATATAGGCAACCTGTTTTTCACCGATAATAGGTGTAAAGTGCTCGTTCCAGATAATAGCCGCAAGATCGGCCACCGCGTGAATCTGACTGTCAGATTCCGCTTTTCTGACGTGTAACTGTCCGTTCATTTTAGTACGCTTCCTTTCCTGGTCTGTTTGTAAAAGTCCGGTGTATATCCGGTCCGCAGAAAATATTATACAACATTTTTATGAAAAGCGGCAGATATAAATCAGTGCTTGAACTATGTGACGGAAATAAGATATGATATAGGAAAACAAAAAGGCCGGAAAGCCGGCGAAGGAGAGAAAAGAAATGTTGGAAAAACTGAAGCAGGATGTGTGCACAATCGCGAAAAGAGCGCAGCAGGACGGGCTGTGCAAACATAAGTCCGGAAATTTCAGCGCCAGGGACCCGAAAAGCGGATATGTGGTTATAACGCCGACGGGCGTTGACCGTGATCTGCTGAAGCCGGAAGATATGATTGTCATGGACATGAATGCGGATATAATAGAAAATCTGTCAGGGCTGAAGCCGACCAGCGAGTCGCTGATGCATCTTAAAATATACAGCCTACGGCCGGACGCCGCCGCCATTGTACACACGCATTCTGTATATGCCACCGCGTTCGCGGTTCTGAACAGACCGATTCCGGCGATTGTGTATGAAGTGGCTCACATAGGAGTCGGAAAGGCGAGGATTCCGGTTGCTCCGTATGGGCGGCCGGGAACGCCCGAACTGGCCGAAAGCGTGACGGACAGCTGCCTCGAGGCTGACTGTTTCCTGCTTGAAAAGCACGGCGCCGTGGCGCTGGATGGCAGAAACATTTATGAAGCGTTTTTAAAAGCCGCCTACATAGAGGAGCTTGCCGAGCTTTATCATCATGTACTGGCCGCGAATAACGGACAGGAGCCGGCCTCATTTACACAGGAAGAACTGGATGAATGGAAATATCCTGTGCTGTGAGGCAGAACCACACGCGTTATCAGCACTCGACTTAAAAGAGTGCTGATTTTTTATTGACTTTTGGAAATCACTGTATTAGAATATACACTGGATGCAGGAAACAGCCTTTCCGGAATCCTGCGGCGGCCAGTCGGGAACGGCTGCCTTTTTGGAAGGCTGATACGTATAGTCTATTTATTCAAAGGAGTGTTGAATATGGCAGTGAAAAAAGGAAGTTTATCAATTGACAGTGAAAATATATTCCCGATTATAAAAAAATGGGTGTATTCCGATCACGATATTTTTGTCCGGGAACTGATTTCCAACGGATGCGATGCGATTACGAAACTGAAAAAACTGGATATGATGGGAGAGTATGAACTCCCGGAAGGTTATAAGCCGCAGATAAAGGTGATTGTCAATCCGGAAGAAAAGACGATGAAGTTTATTGACAATGGCCTCGGAATGACGGCGGATGAAGTAGAAGAGTATATTACGCAGATTGCTTTTTCAGGCGCGACGCAGTTCCTTGAAAAGTACAAAGACAAGACGACAGAAGACGATATGATCGGTCATTTCGGACTGGGATTTTATTCTGCGTTTATGGTGGCGGATGAAGTTCATATTGATTCTCTGTCATACAGAGAAGGCGCGGCGCCCGTGCACTGGGCAAGCCAGGGCGGTACGGAATATGAGATGCAGGACGGCAGCAGGGACTGCGTCGGAACAGAGATTACTCTTTTCCTGAATGAGGACAGCCTTGCGTTCGCGAATGAGTACCGCGCAAGGGAAGTGCTGGAAAAATACTGTTCCTTTATGCCGGTTGAAATATTCCTGTCAAAAGCGAACGCGGAGAAAGAATATGAGACAATCGACGAGTCCGATCTGCTGGATACCGACGAGATTGTCGAGCATATTACGGAAGAGCCGAAAGAAGGCGAAGAGGGAGAGCCGAAAAAGAAAGTAAAGATCGTTAAGCGGCCGGTTTCCATCAGCGATATTCATCCGCTCTGGGGAAAGAATCCGAGCGAATGCACAAAAGAAGAGTATATTGACTTTTACCGCAAGGT
>CALWKB010000083.1 GCA_944381125.1 uncultured Mediterraneibacter sp.
CTGAGCGCCGACGGGCCGATCAAGCCTCCGTACGCAGTGTATTTTCAGGGCGGCCTGACCTGGGCGCACGCCCGCTTCGGCATACTGAAATCACTGCAGAGCATGATAGACGCAGGAGTTGTCCCGATGGATAAAATACGGGCTCTGCTGTAAAAAACAATTCTGAGAGCCGGATCCGCCGGAATGTTTTTGAAGCGGAGAAACAGGAGAGAGAAATGAAAAAAATAATTGTGGCTGGAGCGGGAGCATCCGGTATGACGGCGGCCATTGCAGCGTCGTCGGAGGGGGCGGAGGTACTCCTTCTGGAACATAAAGACAGGATCGGAAAAAAGATTCTGTCGACCGGGAACGGCAGATGTAATTTTACAAACACAAGTCAGGAGCCGGTCTGCTACCATTCGGATAATCCGGGGTTCCCATGGAAAATAGTAGAAAAGTTTAATGCGAGGGACGTGATTTCCTTTTTCCTGCAGCTTGGTGTGTATTCAAAAAACAGAAACGGATATCTGTATCCGAATTCAGATCAGGCGTCCGCGGTGCTGGACGCCCTGCGCATGGAACTGGAGCGCCTGAAGGTGGAGATCCGGACGGAAACCCACTGCCGGGAGATACGTCCCGGAAAAAAAGGTTTTACGGTTCTGACTGATCAGGGAAACTTCCGGGCGGATAAAGTGATTCTGGCCGCCGGCTCCAAAGCGGCGCCGTCAACAGGTTCTGACGGCTCGGGGTATGATCTTGCGAAAATGCTCGGACACCGGATTGTTCCGGTGCTTCCGGCGCTTGTACAGCTCAGGTGCAGGGGGGATTTTTTCAAAAGCCTGGCCGGGGTCCGGGCGGACGGGAGCGTTTCCGTCTGGTCGGAGGACGTCTGCATTGCCAGAGACAGAGGCGAGATTCAGCTGACAAATTACGGAATTTCCGGAATACCTGTATTCCAGGTGAGCCGTTACGCGTCCCGGCTTATTTATGAAAAAAAAGAGGCGTACGCGGTTCTTGATTTTATGCCGGATTTCACATATGAACAGATGAATGCGTTCCTCCGCGCCAGGGCGCAGTCCAGGCCGGAAAAAACAGCAGGCCAGTTCCTGATCGGCCTTTTTCACAGGAAACTTTCGGATTTCTGGATTAAAGCAGCCGGCATTTCAGGAGAAAAAAAAGCAGGAACATTTACAGACGCGGATTTCGCCGCATTGTGCGCCTGGATTAAAAATATGAAAGTATATATTACCGGAACGAATTCATTTGAGCAGGCGCAGGTCTGCCGGGGCGGCGTGGATACCCGGGAAGTTGATCCCGATACACTTGAATCCCTGTATGTGCCCGGGTTGTACTTCGCGGGAGAGATTCTTGACGTGGATGGAATGTGCGGCGGCTATAATCTTACATTTGCCTGGGCCAGCGGATACACGGCCGGAAAATCCGCTGCACGCGGTATATCGAAATCGGAGGAGAAGAGAGCCTATGCTCAGGATTAATCAGCTGAAACTGCCCGTGGGACACACTGCGGCGCAGCTGAAAAAGAAAATCATAAAAAGCCTTCAGATCAGAGAGAATGAACTGAAGAGCTATACTGTAAGGAAAAAATCCCTTGACGCGAGAAAGAAGCCGGAGCTGTTTTACGTATATTCGGTTGATGTATCTCTGAGCGGCGAAGCCGCCGTACTCAGAAAAAGCAGGGGAAATGTGCAGAAGGTGACAGAGACGGCATACCGGATGCCGGAGTGCGGAAAGGAGAAAATGTCTCTGAGGCCTGTCGTAATCGGAAGCGGGCCGGCAGGACTTTTCTGCGCTTATCTTCTTGCCATGAAAGGATATCATCCGATTATCGCAGAGCGCGGCGCGCCGGTCCGCGAGAGGAAAGAGGACGTTGAGAACTTCTGGAAGACCGGAGTGCTAAATCCCGCGTCCAATGTTCAGTTCGGGGAAGGCGGCGCAGGGACGTTTTCCGACGGCAAGCTTAACACGCTTGTCAAGGACGCTTCCGGAAGGAACCGGTTCGTCCTGGAAACCTTTGTGTCGCTGGGCGCTCCGGAAGATATTCTGTGGGAACAGAAACCGCATATCGGCACCGACATACTGATAAATGTAGTTGAAGCTCTGCGGACCCGGATTGTCGGGCTTGGCGGCGAATTCCGGTTCTACAGCCAGGTGACGGACATCCTGCCCGGAGAAAAGACTCTTGTAATAAACGGCTGCGAAAAAATAAAAACAGAGGCTGCGGTACTTGCCATCGGACACAGCGCCAGAGATACGTTTCAGATGCTGTATGACCGGGGAATACATATGGAGGCAAAATCATTTGCCGTCGGCGTGAGAGTAGAACATCCGCAGAGTCTGATTGACAGAAATATGTACGGAGACGTCCGTAAAGAGAAGCTTCCGGCAGCCACATACAAGCTGGCCGAAAAACTGGAAAACGGAAGAGGCGTATATTCATTCTGCATGTGTCCCGGCGGCTATGTAGTCAACGCGTCTTCAGAGGAAGGCAGGCTCGCGGTCAACGGCATGAGTTATCACGGCAGGGCCGGAGAAAATGCCAACAGCGCGATTATTGTGACGGTCGGACCGGAAGATTACGGAAGCAGCCATCCTCTTTCGGGAATCAGGTTCCAGCGTCAGCTGGAAGAGAAGGCATGGCAGGCGGGAAATGGAAAAGTGCCGGTTCAGCGGCTGGAAGACTTCAGGGAAAACCGTCCGTCTGTCTGTATCGGAAAGGTCCGGCCGAATATAAAAGGCGGATATACGCTTTCCGATGTAAGACACATTTTCCCGGAGGAACTGGCAGGGTCTCTGGAAGAAGGGATTACCCGGATGGGCAGAAAAATCCCCGGATTCGACGACGGTGATACGCTCCTTTCCGGTGTTGAAAGCCGGACGTCGTCTCCGGTGAGGATCAGCCGGAATGAACAGTTTGTTTCCACTGTTCCGTGGATATATCCCTGCGGAGAAGGAGCCGGATACGCAGGGGGAATTACTTCAGCGGCGATGGACGGCATGCGCGCCGCGGAGGCTCTGATCAGCCGTACTTATCCGGAACAGAAAGAAAACTGATTCTGGCATGTGCGGCAGGGACGCCGCCAAATTCACAGAAAATTAATATTAGTGTACTATACACTTTTTTTAAACTGTGATAAAATAAATCATTGTATTATGGCGTCGCAGCGATAAGATGCATAATGAATACAAAAAAAATAAAAGATATGTACCGTGACGAACGGCCTTATGAAAAATGTGAACAATACGGAGCGGATAATCTGACAGACGCTGAACTGCTGGCGGTTTTGTTAAGGACGGGGACCAGGGGAGAAAACTCCCTGGAACTCGCGGGGAAGCTGCTTCATCCCGATTTTTCCGAAGGAGGCATTCTTAATATCCATAACTGGACAAGAGAAAGGCTACTCCGGGTAAAAGGAATCGGAAGAGTAAAAGCGGTTCAGATACTGTGTCTTTCCGAACTGGCAAAACGGCTGTCAAAGGCATCCGCGGCGGCAGGACTTAATTTTTCTGCTCCGGATACGATCGCGCAGTATTACATGGAGGACATGCGGCATCAGAAAAAGGAGATCCTGAAGCTTCTTCTGCTTAATACGCGCGCAAGGCTGATCGGCGAGGTGGATATTTCTACAGGCACCGTGGATACTGCCCTGATTTCTCCACGGGAACTGTTTATAGAAGCACTGCAGCGGGGAGCTGTCTCAATTGTGCTTCTTCACAATCATCCCAGCGGGGATCCCACTCCGAGCAAAGAGGACGTGCGGGTTACGCGGAGGATTGAGGGCGCGGGGAGTATGATCGGCATCGAACTGCTTGATCACATTATAATTGGCAACAATTGTTTTATCAGTCTGAGGGAAAAGGGATTCCTCCGGCAGAGGCAGGAGTAAAATAATAAGGGATGGAAAAAGATGGCCAGGAATGTTTACGGACTGGATTTGGGCACATACGAGATAAAAGTGTTCGATAAGAAAAAGGATGAAATATGGTGCGAGAAAAATGTGATTGCGATGAAAGACGGAAAGCATGTTTTCTCGCTGGGGGATGAAGCTTACGAAATGTTTGAAAAAGCTCCGGAAAATATCCGGGTTGTTTTTCCGATGAAAAGCGGAGTGATTGCGCATTTTGACGACATGCAGTATCTTCTGGGCAATCTTCTCGGGACGGGAAGACAGTTCGCCGGAGGAGCAGAGTATGTAATCGCCGTCCCCACTGATGTTACCGAGGTCGAAAAAAAAGCTTTTTTTGACCTTGTCTTTCATTCTGAGGCACGCGCCAGATCCGTGCGGATCGTGGAGCGGGGGCTGGCGGACGCGCTCGGATGCGGGATAGACATTATGAATGAAAAAGGCGTGTTTATCGCGAATTTCGGCGGCGGTACCACGGAGCTCTCGGTCCTTTCCTCAGGAGGCATCGTGCTGAACCGTCTTGTCAAGATCGGAGGCGACAGTTTTGACTGCGCTATTATTTCGCAGGTGCGGCACAACCTGGAGTTTCTGATCGGAAAGATGACCGCGGAGAGACTGCGAAAGAAATTCGGCATTTCCGGACAGGGCGCGGACCGCTCGATAACCGTGTCGGGCAGAAATCTGGTCACCGGAGTACCGGGACAGACGAAGATTCCGATCAGTCTTGTGAGAGCGGCTATGAAAGAGCCGGTTGACGAGTGCGCGCGCGCGATCCGGTCGATGATTGAACGGACTCCGCCGGATGTGAGGCGGGAAATTGAGGCTGCAGGAATTTATATTACAGGCGGCCTTTCGGAAATGAAAGGACTCTCTTCATATTTGAGGGAGAGCACCGGACTTCCGGTTATAACTTCACCCGGGGCGAAGCTGTGCGCTGTGCGCGGCCTTCGGGAAATCATTTCTGATAAAATGTATTACAGACGGCTTCTTTATTCTATGTTGGATGATAATTACAGGTGGTTGAGATAATATGAAAAAGAAAAATCAGACATCCGTTACAAACAGATATATACTGCTGGGACTTTCCGCATTGTGCGTGCTCATGATGCTTTTGTCTTCGTTTTCGGACAAAGTGGGAGGTCCTTTTAAAGCGCTTGCAAATGTCACAGTCATTCCCCTGCAGCAGGGCATCAATCAGATCGGCGGCTGGCTGGGGGATATGACGGATAATTTTGATACGATGGAGCAGCTGCGCGCTGAAAATACAAGGCTTCAGGAGCAGGTGGACAGCCTGATCACAGAAAATAATTATCTTCAGGCGGATCAGTCCGAACTGGAAAGACTGCAGGACCTTTACCGGCTGGATCAGAATTACGCTGATTATGAAAAGATTGGCGCCCATGTGATCGGAAAAGATTCCGGAAACTGGTTCAACTCTTTTACAATTGATAAAGGAAGCCGGGACGGCATTGAAACAGATATGAATGTTATAGCCCAGAGCGGACTTGTCGGTATTGTTACCGATGTGGGGCCGACGTGGGCAACAGTGAGGTCTGTTATCGACGATTCTTCAAATATCAGCAGTATGTCTCTGTCTACGTCGGATACATGTATTGTAAGCGGAGATCTTTCGCTGATGAGCGAAGGGCAGATCCGTTTCGAACAGATGGAAAATAACGACAACACAGTCAATGTGGGAGATCAGCTTGTGACGTCCTATATAAGCGATAAATATCTTCAGGGCATTCTGATCGGATATGTGAGCGAGGTGAATGTGGACGCAAACAATCTTACCCGTTCCGGATATATTATACCGGCTGTAGATTTTAAAAATCTTCAGGAGGTTCTTGTGATAACAACGACAAAAGCCGATCTTACGGGAAAGAGTGAAACATAACCGGAAGAAGAGGAGTCATGATTATGATGAAATCAAAAAAAATAAAAAGAATTGCTGTCACCGCGGTATTGATTCTTGTTGTGTATCTTCTTCAGTGCACGATTTTCCCTTCTCTGGAAATCGCGGGAATCAAACCGAATCTTCTGATCATAATCATATCGTCCGTCGGATTCATGAGAGGGCCGAGAGAGGGTATGATTACCGGATTTGCAGCCGGGCTGCTGACAGATATTCAGTTTGGTGAGCTGATCGGGTTTTATGCTGTAATTTATCTTCTGATCGGGTATGTAAACGGGCTGTTCCGTCAGATGTATTACGACGAAGATATCAAGCTTCCGCTTTTCCTGATTACGCTCAGCGAGTTTATGTACGGAATTGTAATATATTTTCTTATGTTTCTGCTGAAAAGTGATTTTGATTTTCTGTATTATCTGAACAGGATTATTGTGCCGGAGCTTATTTACACTATCGTGGTCACACTGGTTCTTTATCCGTTTATCCTGTATATAAACCAGAAACTTGAAGCAGAAGAGAAAAGGAGTGCAAGTAAATTTGTTTAGAGAAGTTATAAAGCGTATGAAAGAGGCGGGAGAATATATTATCCGCAGCAGACTCGTGACGCTGATCGTGATATTTATTTTTACCTCCTCTATTCTTGTGGGGCGTCTTTTCTACCTGCAGATTGTGAGGGGAGAAGACTACCTTGAGAATTATGAGCTGAAGATCAGAAAAACGAAAGAAATCGCCGCAACCCGCGGCAATATATACGACCGCAACGGAAATCTGCTGGCTTATAATGAGCTGGCATATTCGGTTACAATTGAGGACACCGTTCCTGCGGACACAGGAGCGAAAGAAAAAAATAAGATCCTGAACAATATTCTCGACAAGGTGCTTACAATAGTGGAATCCAACGGTGATTCGGTTATAGACAGTTTTGGCATTATCCTTGACGCCTATGGCAATTATCAGTTCACCGAGACAAACGAAACGCTGCGCCTCAGATTTGTGGCCGACGTATACGGACAGGCATATATTGACAAGCTTACGGAAAAACAGAAGAATCAGTCCGCGGCTGAGATTATTCATTATCTCTGCTCGGAAAGATACGGACTGGACGATGAAAATGAAAGTCCGGAATATATACTGAAGATGATTAACATGCGGTACGCGATGGGACTCAACAGTTTTCAGCAGTTCATGACGACGACGCTGGCTTCGGATGTTTCTGACGAGACGGCCGCGGCTATCATGGAAAACCAGAGTGTGCTTACAGGCGTTGATATTGAAGAAGATTCCCTGCGCAGATATGCGGACGGCGAATATTTCGCCTCCATAATCGGCTATACCGGCCAGATTTCGCAGGAGGAGTATGATGATCTGAGCAAGGAGGATAAAAAACGGTATTCGCTTTCGGATATTGTCGGAAAGTCGGGAATCGAGCAGACAATGGACAGCATCCTGCAGGGAGATAAAGGAGAAACTACATTTTATGTGGACAATCTCGGCAAGGTTACGGAAACGGTGAGCAATAAAAATCCGAAAGCCGGAAATGACGTTTATCTGACGATTGACAAAAATCTGCAGATCAGTGCGTACAGACTTCTGGAAGAAAAACTCGCCGGCATAGTCGTTTCAAAGCTCCGGAATGTGCTGGAATATGATCCTTCACTGGAAAAGGATGAGAGCGACATTATCATTCCGGTCAGCAACGCATATAATTCGTTTATCGCAAACCGGATTATCGACATGGATCATTTCAGCAGTGAGAACGCAAAAGCGGCTGAAAAGGAAGTATATAAAATCTTCCATAATAAGAAAACAACGATCCTTCCTCAGATTATGTCTGAACTCAACAACGCCGACGCCGCGGTGTACAATGATCTGTCAGATGAAATGCAGGCATATATGGATTACATTTATGACACTGTGCTTACGGGATATCCCGGACTTATTCTCGCGGACGAGGTGGATACTTCCGACCAGATGTATATTTCCTGGAATACAGAAGGAGACGTCAGCCTGAAGGATTATCTGAATTACGCGATTGCACACAGCTGGATAGATACCGCGAGGTTTGGCGACAGTTCTTATTCAAGTTCATTGGAGATATATGGCGAACTGATGGCATATATAGAAGAATATTTGAATGAGGACAGCGGTTTCGACAAACTTCTCTATCAATATCTTATAAAATCAGGAAGTGTCACCGGAGCGCAGATCTGTTCTATTGTGTATGAGCAGGGAGTGCTGCCTATGGACGAAGCGGCCTACAACGGCCTGCGAAGCGGAAGCACGGACGCGTATTCATGGCTCCTGGACAAGATCAGAAAGCTTGAGATTACTCCGGGCCAGCTGGCGCTTGAACCGTGTTCGGGCGGACTCGTTATAACGGATCCGGACACCGGTGACGTACTGGCGTGTGTGTCATATCCGGGATATGACAACAACCGTCTGGCAAATACGATGGATTCGGCATACTACAATCAGCTCAATACGGGACTGGCGAATACCTTTTACAACAGAGCGACCCAGGAAAAAACAGCCCCTGGTTCTACGTTTAAAATGGTATCTGCTGTCGCCGGTCTTACGGAAGGCGTAATTAACGGCGACAGCTCATTCTACTGTGACGGAACGTTTACGGAAGTCACTCCAAGCCCCAGATGCTGGATATATCCAAGCGGGCACGGCTATCTGAATGTTGTCGGCGGAATCGGAAATTCATGTAATGAATTTTTCTATAATGTCGGATACAGCCTTGGGATGGACAGTGAAGGAAATTATGACAGCGAGAGAGGAACCGAAAAACTCGCCAAATATGCGTCGATGTTCGGCCTTTCAGAAAAATCAGGAGTGGAGATACCGGAATCATCGCCGGAAATTTCCGATGAGTACGCGGTTCAGTCTGCAATCGGACAGGGTACAAACAACTTTACCGTAAGCCAGCTGAACAGATATGTTACCGCGGTCGCAAACAGCGGAACTGTCTATGACCTGACGCTTATCGACAAAACAACGGATTCCGGCGGCAATCTGATCAAAGATTATCAGGCGGATGTGCTCAGCACGATGGATGACGTGAGCGCGTCTACCTGGGATCTTGTGCACAGTGGAATGGAAAGCGTAATAGCCAATTCTGCGACATTTTCAGGCGTCGATCTTGATATGGCCGGGAAAACAGGTACGGCACAGCAGAGCAGCGTTCACTCAAACCACGCATTGTTTGTAGGATATGCCCCGACAGACTCTCCGGAGATCGCAGTTGCGGTCAGAATAGCATACGGCTACAGTTCTTCATATGCCGCGGAAGTGGCGAGGGATATCGCAAGGATCTACTTTGATCCTGATATGACGGATGAACTGATCACCGGAACTGCAGGAGAGCTTGGGTCCGCGCTTGCAGGCGATTAAGAGCAGGTGTCAAAAAGGAATGGTGATGTTAGGTGGACAGGCTTGTGACAATCCGGAGCTGCCGGTATGGAATCGACATCCGGTTCAGCCCGGATCATGAGTTCAGTGTTCTGGCTGAAGCGCTTGCCGGAAAATTCCGGGCTTCCGCGCGTTTTTTTAAAGACGCGCAGATGACTCTGAGTTTCAGCGGAAGACTGCTGAGCAGGGAGGAAGAAGACGAAGTCCTGGATATTATCAGTGCGAACACAGATATAAAAATACTGTGTATTATAAGCCGGGACGAAAAGATGGAAACGATGTACAGAAGCATAGCAGAACAGGCCCTTGCGGATATGCAGAAAAGAGAAGGGATGTTTTACAGAGGTACGCTGGCAAAAAGGCAGATTCTGGAGTCGGACGCGGGTATTGTTATACTCGGAGACGTGGAGCCCGGGGCCAGAGTTACAGCCGGTGGAAGTATCGTCATCGTCGGAACGCTTTACGGATCCGCGCACGCAGGCGCTTTCGGGGACAGAAACGCATTTGTCGCCGCGCTTTCCATGCAGCCGGGACAGCTTCGGATCGGTGATATTGAAGCGAAACGCCAGATCATCTGCCAGGAGAGCCTTTCTATAAAAGGGCCTCAGATTGCGGTTGTCGACGGCAGACGCATCTATCTTGATCCGCTTGCGGATGATGCTGCCGGATGTATTAGATTTATCTGAAGTGTAGGAGGAGAAAAGCAGCATGGGAGAAGTAATCGTTATTACATCAGGAAAAGGCGGTGTCGGAAAGACGACAACGACAGCGAATATTGGCATCGGTCTGTCTCAAATGGGCAAAAAAGTGCTTGTTATCGATACGGATCTGGGTCTGAGGAATCTGGACGTTGTTATGGGGCTGGAGAACAGAATCATTTATAATCTGGTGGATGTAATCGCCGGGAACTGCCGCCTGAAGCAGGCTCTGATCCGTGACAAACGTTTTCCGGAACTCTGTCTGCTTCCGTCAGCCCAGACAAAAGATAAGACAAGCGTTTCTCCGGAACAGATGAAAAAACTGGTGGATGAGCTCAGAGATGAGTATGATTATGTACTTCTGGACTGTCCGGCCGGGATCGAACAGGGATTTCAGAATGCGATCGCGGGCGCGCGCCGTTCTATTGTCGTCACAACTCCGGAAGTTTCCGCAATCCGTGACGCAGACCGGATCATAGGTCTTCTGGAAGCGTCGGGCATCAGAAATAATCAGCTTCTGATTAACCGGCTGCGGGTGGATATGGTACGCCGAGGAGACATGATGTCTGTGGATGACGTTACGGAAATACTCGCTGTGGAACTTCTTGGAGTAATACCGGATGACGAGCAGGTTGTGATTGCAACAAATCAGGGCGAACCTGTGGTGGGCGATGGAAGTCAGGCCGGCGCCGCATACGAAAGAATATGCAGGCGGCTTGCCGGAGAAGAGATTCCGATCTGCGACTTCTCCAGGCCGGAAGGCATTCTGGGGAGAATATCCGGTTTCTTTCACAGAAACCAGGGAGGCGGATTATGAGTTCTCCGTCTGTCGCCGTCGCCAAAGAGCGGCTGAAAAATCTTCTTGTGTCAGACAGGATCAGGTGCGCTCCGGACGCCGTGGACAGGCTTTCAAACGACCTTTACTATACTGTTTCAAAATATATGGAGATTACACCGGAAGATTTTAACATAGAGATAACACGTACAGATATACATATCAGGTATACAGGAGAAAAAAATTGAAACATTTTGTGAGAAAAATCAAGACTCAATACAACATAAAGGATTACCGTTTCAGTCTTGTCATTCTTGTGACAATTTTATCGGTTCTTGGCATTTTTATGGTGCGCAGCGCAAGACCTGATCTGATGGACCGCCAGATCATGGGAGTTGCTCTCGGACTGGCGGCAATGGCGGTTATTTCACTTATTGATTATAAATGGGTGCTCGGCCTGTACTGGCCGCTGTACGCCCTGAATATTCTCATGCTTATTGCGGTTCCGGTTTTCGGAATAGAGGCGAACGGCGCGAAGAGATGGCTGGATCTCGGATTTACGCAGTTTCAGCCGTCAGATCTGACAAAAATTCTTATGATTCTCTTTTTTGCCAGATTTCTCATGGACCGGGAGGAAAAGATCAACAGCCCGAAGACACTGCTGCAGGCGGCCGCCCTGATTCTGCCGTCGCTGTTTCTGATTTACGAACAGCCGAACCTGTCTACTACAATATGTATAGCAGGTCTGTTCTGCGCGTTGATTTTTCTCGGCGGACTCAGTTATAAGTATATTCTTCCGGTTATCGCTGTGATTGTTCCTTCTTTTATCATACTTCTGGCGGTAGCGGTGCAGCCGAATCAGCCGTTCCTCAAGGATTATCAGCAGGACAGAATTCTGGCATGGCTTGATCCGGAGGAATACGCGGATGACAGCGCTTATCAGGCGCTTAATTCAGTCATGGCGATCGGGTCGGGACAGCTTTCAGGCAAAGGATACAATAATGACGAGACGACTTCTGTTAAAAACAGTAATTTCGTGTCAGAGCCTCAGACAGATTTTATTTTTGCAATTATCGGAGAAGAATTAGGATTTGTGGGTTGTTGTGCCGTCATATTTTTGCTATTATTAATTGTGATAGATTGTATTTTGATCGGCTTAAAGGCAAAAGATACAGGTGGGCGGATTATCTGTGGCGGGGTCGCCTCGCTGATTGGCATACAGAGTTTCATTAATATCGGTGTGGCTACTATGATCCTTCCCAACACGGGTTTATCACTTCCGTTTGTAAGCTACGGACTGACATCCCTTGTGTGCTTTTTTATGGGTATCGGTTTTGTGCTGAATGTCGGCTTGCAGCCGAATAAATATCAGTAAGGAGAGGATAGCGGTTATGAATATCGGTTTAGTAGCACACGACGCAAAGAAGAAACTGATGCAGAATTTCTGTATCGCGTACCGGGGGATACTCAGCAAACACGAGCTGTATGCGACCGGTACCACGGGAAATCTTGTGGAGAGCGTCACAAATCTGACAATCCACAAATTTCTTGCCGGACATCTGGGCGGAAAACAGCAGCTTGGATCACAGATTGAGAATAATAACATTGATCTCCTGATTTTTTTCAGAGATCCGCTGACGCCGCATTCACATGAACCGGATGTCAATGACATTGTTCAGCTTTGTGATAAATATAATATTCCGATCGCAACAAATATAGCAACTGCCGAGGCATTGATCCTGGCGTTGGACAGAGGAGATTTAGACTGGCGTGAAATGTACAAATAATAATTACAGGAGAAGGCGCAGGAGAAGAAGGAGAAGGAGAAGTCACGCAGGGAAGATAGCGGGACTGCTCCTTTGTCTTGTGCTTATTGCAGGAGGAGTAACAGCAGGGGCTGCCTTTTTCCTGTCTTCAAATAATAATGCTGTTGGAAAATATGAAAGCAGAGCCTATACGGCGAATCTGTATCAGGGAGAAATGTTCGCGGAAGATCTCTGCGTATCAACCGGAGATGTCGCCCTTAACGGCATGCAGGATGACGCTTCGGTTCACGGCGCGGGGCTCTTTAATATGAAAGATGAAAATGTCGTCTACGGATATCATCTTTATGACAGGCTGTATCCGGCGAGCACGACAAAAATTCTGACCGCGTATATCGCTCTGAAATACGGGAATATGGATGATCAGGTTACTGTCAGCGCCCATGCGACTGATTTTAACTGGGATGAGTCTGTGTGCGGCCTGCGCACAGGGGATACTGTCTCCATGTATGACCTTGTATGCGGACTTATGCTTCATTCCGGAAACGACGCCGCTGTGGCGATTGCTGAACACATATCCGGAAGTGAAGAGGCGTTTGTCGAACTGATGAACAGTGAAGCTGCCGCGCTGGGGGCTACCGGCTCGCACTTTATGAATCCGCACGGACTGCATGACGAGAACCATTATACAACTGCCTACGATCTGTATCTGATCTTCAATGAATGTCTGAAAGATGACAGATTCGTGGAGATCATTTCCCTGAACCCCTATACGGCGTCGCTGAAAGGAGCGGACGGTACGGTCAGGACAGAAACATGGATTCCCTCACATTTTTACGGTTCCGGCGACGCGAAGGCTCCGGAAGGCGTGCGTGTAATAGGCGGGAAGACCGGGACGACGTCCCAGGCGGGCAATTGTGTGATCCTTTATGACGAAAATGCGGACGGCACTCCGTATATTTCAGTTATTATGGGCGCCGAAGACAAGACGCTGCTGTATGAAGAGATGAACGAACTCTTTACCGCAGGTATACTGACAGAATAAAAGCCTTACGCAGTTCTGATAGTTCAGAGCTGCGAAAGGCCATTTCTTTATTCTGACATACCTCTGATTCTTCCAAACAGACTGATCAGGTACAGTCCGCACAAACCAACGACTGTATAGACGATCCTTGACAGCCAGCTCAGATTCCCGAACAGGTACGCGACAAGGTCGAAACGGAAGATTCCAACCAACAGCCAGTTTACTGCACCTATAATAACAATTGTCAATGCAGTGTTATCGAACCATTTCATGATATTTCCTCCTTTATATGTCAATGCTTTTATTATTTCCTTTAAAACTGGAAATATACATCCGGAAATGGTATACTGTTAAAGTTATAAATTACAGGAGGTGTCACGGAATTTTGGCATCAAAGAAAAATAAATCTGTCAGCATAAAACAATATAAGAATAAGAGAGAGATGAACCTTGGCATTTTTCTTTTTGCGATCGTTTTTCTTTATCTGATCATCACGGTTATTTCTTATTTCGCAAATGATACGGTGTCTGTTTACGAGGTGAGAAAAGGCAGTATTGTCAGAGATACTTCTTACACGGGGCTCGTTATAAGAAATGAGTCTGTAATCAACGCCGAACAGGACGGTTATGTAAGCTTTTATCAGAATGAGAACAGCAAAGTGAAAAAAGGCGCGAAAGTTTATGCGCTCACCGCCAGCGAGCTGGATGTAGACGAAAGCGATGCCGGCGATGATGAAGCGGAGCTGCGCGACGAAGTACAGTCCGGTATTGTAAGACAGATTCAGGACTTCAATGAAAGCTACAGAGAATCTGATTTTTCCGCGGTCTATCTTCTGAAAAATGAGATTTCGATATCACTGCAGAATGAACTCAGCCAGTCAAAGACGGAACATCTTGACGCGGTGCTTGAGGAAAGCAAGATGGAAGCGGAAACATATACGGCGGACCGCGACGGTATTATCGCTTATACAATAGACGGATACGAAAATCTGACAAAAGATACGTTCAGTGATGATGATTTTGACCGGTCGGGTTATGAGAGCACGATAATCGAAGATAAAATGAGAGTTGCCACCGGAAGTCCTGTTTACAAAATGATTACAGGAGAATCGTGGTCCGTGATTGTTCCCCTTGATGAAGAAACGGCAAATGAATTGATGGAGAAGGAGATATCATCAATAAAGGCCCGCATAGATAAAGACAGTGAAACAGTTACCGCTTCATTCTCGGTAATGGAGCGTGACGGTAAATATTACGGATGTCTTGATTTAAGTAATTCCATGATCAGATACGCGGAAGACCGGTATCTTAATGTCGAGCTTATACTGGAAGACCAGAGCGGCCTGAAAATACCTAAGACAGCGGTTGTGCAGGAAGAATTTTATCTTATACCTGAAGACTATCTGACATACGGAGGAAACAGTTCTTCCAGAGGTGTTATGATAAAAGAAGGCGATGATAAAGATAATTTTGAGCCGCTTGATATTTATAATATTACAGAGGACGGGTACGCGTGCATCAGCAAGAAGGATCTGAAAGAAGGGGATATTCTTATAAAGCCGGAAGCCGCGGATACTTATTATTCCGTAAGAGATTCGATAACACTTGACGGTGTTTATAACATTAACAAAGGATATTCCGTTTTCCGCAAAGTAACCATACTCTGTGAAAATGACGAGTACTGCATCGTCCGTGAAGGCGAGGACTACGGGCTTTCAAATTATGATCACATCGTACAGAACGGGGAAAGCGTGGAACCGGAAGAAGTTGTATACTAGTATACAATTGCATCCACGCACCTGTCCGTCAGCAGAATACGCAGAATTATACAGGAGGCAATAGATTATGTTAAAAGAAAATCTGCAGGAAGTTGAAAAGAGAATTACCGCCGCGTGCGAGAGAGCCGGAAGGTCACGCGGGGAGGTGACGCTTGTCTCAGTGAGCAAGACAAAGCCTGTGGAGATGCTTCGGGAGGCGTACAGTCTCGGGGTACGTGTTTTCGGAGAAAATAAAGTACAGGAACTTACGGAAAAGTATGATGCGCTGCCAGACGATATCCGATGGCATATGATCGGCCATCTCCAGACAAATAAAGTCAAATATCTGATTGGAAAGACAGAACTTATTCATTCCGTAGATTCTCTGAAACTGGCCGGTGTGATAGAAAAAGAATCAGAAAAGCGCGGCTGTGTGACGGACATCCTCATAGAAGTCAATGTCGCTCAGGAAGAAAGCAAGTTCGGATTGAAAATGGAAGAGGTAATTCCATTCATCAAAAAAGCAGCTCAATTTCCCCATATAAATGTCCGCGGACTTATGACAATTGCGCCTTTTGTTGAAAATCCAGAAAAAAATCGTACAATTTTCGCAGATTTACATAAATTATATGTTGACATTAAGGATAAAAACATTGATAATGGTACTGTGAATATACTTTCAATGGGGATGACCAATGATTATGAGGTTGCGATTGAAGAAGGCGCAACAATGGTCAGAATCGGAACCGGGATCTTTGGTGCCAGAAACTACAACATCTAATCATGAAGTAGTGTTCTGGATCAGAAAGTATTAAATAAAAAAATTGCGCGGTTAGAATGCGCGCAAGATAGGAGTGTAAAAGATGGGTGTGTTTGATAAATTTCTGGACATCATGAAACTGAACGACGACGAATATGATGACGATGAGTTCTATGATGATGATGAGTATTATGGGGAAGAATATGAAGAAAAACCCCGTCGCTCACTGTTCGGAAAGAAAAGTGCAAAAGAAGAGAAGTTTGACGACTTTGACATGGGAGAGGAGAAGAATGCTCAGCCAGCTCCCAATAAAGTGACGCCGATGCGCCCGGCGCCGAAGAGGGGCGGAAATATGGAAGTCTGCGTTGTAAAACCGACTTCTGTAGACGATTCCAGAGAGATTACGGAGACGCTTCTCTCAGGACGTACTGTTATTCTCAATCTTGAGGGTATGGATCTGGAGATTGCGCAGAGAATCATTGATTTTGTTTCGGGAGCTACTTTCGCGATCAGCGGAAATCTTCAGAAGATTTCCAATTACATATTCCTTGTAACGCCTACAAATGTAGATATTTCCGGAGATCTTCAGGATCTTCTGGGCGGTTCAATGGAAACTCCCAGCGTAAAGGGAAGATATTAATTTTTCATGCAGAAGAATATTCAGGAAAAAGAAATGCAGTTTCTGGAAAAGCGTCTGATAGAGCTTTCCAGAACTGCTTTTCAGCGTGATATAATAACTTATTCGGATTTTATGAATCTGAACGAACAGAATATTTTGCACAGCCTGCCGAAGAACCGGTTGTTTACCCGGTATCAGTGTTTTGGCGGGTATGATACGGCAGAGCGTCAGATGGCTGCATTTATCCCTGATGCTCTTTATTTGCGTTACGGAAAAGATCGGCTGGATCCTGAAGATGCCGTTTATCCGTTCTGCGCCGTAAAAATCGCGCCTCTTCACAGGAAATACGCGGAACAGCTGAGTCACAGAGACTATCTCGGAACAGTTCTTGGACTGGGAATTGAACGCTCAAAAACGGGTGATATTATTCTGGGTGATGAAGACGCGGTTATTTTTGTTCATAAGGACATGAAAGATCTGCTTCTTAATGAGCTTGACCGTGTCCGGCATACTTCGGTCAGCTCCTGCGTCGTGCTCCCGGAAGAGATAAGCTATGCTCCACGCTGTGAAGAAATACGCGGAACAGTTGCCTCGATCAGACTGGATTCGCTCCTTGCGCTTGCTTTTTCTTCATCCAGGACAAAGCTTTCAGGCCTGATAGAAGGAGCCCGTGTTTTTGTAAATGGAAAGCTTATTACAGAAAACGGCTACCAGCCGAATGAAGGCGATGTTATTTCGGTAAGAGGGATGGGAAAATTCCGTTTTGCTGAAACAGGGGGGCGTACAAAAAAGAACAGACAGTACGTGGTGCTGTATAAATATATTTGAGGATGGAAGAGAATAATGAACAAGACGGACAGAAAGAAAATATGGATGAGCTGTATCGCCGCTCTTCTCGGATTTGCCGCAGCTTTATCCGCGGATCAGTTTACGAAATATCTGGCGGAAAAGTATCTGAAAGGCGGACAGCCTTTTGTATTAATCGACGGCGTTTTTCAGCTGCGCTATCTGGAAAACAGGGGAGCGGCTTTCGGAATGATGCAGAACATGCAGTATATATTTGTTGCGGGAGCAGTAATTATTATGATTGCTTTTGCTGTAATCTATGCAAGGATGCCTGCGCTCAGACGATATATTCCGCTGAGAATCTGCGGGGTTCTGCTCTGCGCCGGAGCCGCGGGAAATATGATCGACCGGATCAGACTGAATTACGTAATCGATTTCTTTTATTTTAATCTGATTGATTTTCCGATTTTTAATGTTGCGGACTGTTATGTCGTATGTGCATGCATCATGTTTATTCTGCTGATTCTCTTTTATTACAAAGAGGATGATGATTTCAGTTTTCTGAGCAGAAAAACGGGGAAATAGCCCGTACAGACAGCGTGTTTGAGAAAAGGTGTGGAAATGGAAGAAGAATTTGAACTGATATGTGAAAAACCCGGTGAAAGAATCGACCGTTTCCTTAGCGGAGAAATGGAGAACCTTTCGCGGTCATATATACAGAAACTGATTAAAGACGGTAATCTGAGCGTAAACGGCGCGGCTGTGAAACCAAATTATAAAGTTGTCAGAGGAGACAGTATCTGTGTGCGTATTCCCGGACCGGAAGTACTGGACGTTCTTCCGGAGAATATACCGCTGGATATTTTATATGAAGACGATGATATACTTGTAGTGAATAAGCCGAAGGGAATGGTTGTACATCCTGCTCCCGGCCACAGCAGCCACACACTGGTAAATGCGGTTCTCTATCACTGCGGAAATGAGCTTTCCGGAATTAACGGAGTTATCCGTCCCGGAATCGTCCACAGGATTGATATGGATACGACAGGTTCGCTTGTCATATGCAAAAACGACCGCGCTCATCAGATTCTGGCGGAACAGTTGAAGGAGCATTCAATTACAAGAAAATATCATGCGATTGTTCATGGAAATTTCAGGGAGGACAGCGGAACAGTCAATGCTTCCATAGGAAGGCATCCGACGGACCGGAAAAAAATGAGTACAAAGTCTTCATCCGGGAGACCTGCGGTTACGCACTACAGAGTTCTGGAACGGTTTGGAAATTACACTTATATTGAATGTGAACTGGAGACCGGAAGGACTCACCAGATTCGCGTTCATATGAGCAGCATCGGCCATCCGATTCTCGGCGACAGCGTTTACGGACCGTCAAAGTGTCCGTTTTCGCTTCAGGGGCAGACGCTGCACGCTAAAATTCTCGGATTCCGGCATCCGTCAACGGGAGAATATGTAGAATTTGACGCCCCGCTTCCGGATTATTTCGTCAGACTTTTATCCGCATTGCGAAGCTGAAGAGAAAGAATAAATTTTTTAATTGTAATATACAGATGTATTCGTTATAATACTCATATAATAAATGATGATACGTCATTTTTTTATGCAAAATGATGATATCTGCGGCAAGGAGAGTGGACAGACTATGACGACAAACACTATTATTACAATCGGACGTGAATTCGGCAGCGCAGGCAGGGAGATCGGTTACAAAGTAGCTGAAGCATTCGGCATTAAACTGTATGATAAGGAAATGCTTGCAAGAGCGGCGAAAGAGAGCGGGATCTGCGAAGAAATATTCGAATCCCATGACGAAAAACCAACGAACAGTTTTTTGTACTCTCTTGTAATGGATACGTACTCCATGGGATATTCTGGAAACACTTACACAGATATGCCGATCAATCACAAGGTATTTCTTGCGCAGTTTGACGCAATTAAAAAAATCGCATCCGAAGGCCCGTGCATTCTCGTCGGCCGCTGCGCCGATTACGCGCTTGAATCTTTCGGAAATGTTGTCAGTGTGTTTATACATGCGGATATGAGCGCAAGAATACGGCGCATCGCCAGAATTTATGATGTGACGGACGCCAAGGCGAAAGATATGATAGTAAAGACAGATAAAAAACGCGCCAGCTATTATAATTACTACACAAATAAAAAATGGTCCAATGCGGACAGCTATGAACTATGTCTGAACAGTTCCGAGCTCGGCATCGAGGGAACGGCAAAGATTATTGAAGAGTATGTTATGCTGAAGGAAAAAATAAAAAAAGAAGACAAAGCGCTCTGATCGCAGTGTCGGCGAAATAAAAAGGGAGATTTTCCGGAAACGTGTTATCCGTTTCAGTGGAAAATCTCCCTTTTTCAGAATTCAGGACCGTGGCGTGCGAAGCTGGCGCTGCGGCCATCCTTTGATATTTCCGTTCAGTATCGCATGAAACATCCTTTCTTTTGCTCCGGGATGCTCCCGGTTAATTTCACGGAGCAGTTCTTTTGCGTACTGTCTCTTGGTATAGCCGTCCACCGGGCACTTGCTTTTCACTACGGGCAGATTATACTTATTTTTAAAACCGATTACGTCCATTTCATCGACAAACATAAGCGGGCGTATTACGGTCAGGTCCATGCGGTCAAGCCAAGTTTTCGGAGAAAAAGAATAAAAACGGCCTTCAAAAATCATTGAGAGGAGCATAGTTTCCACGATGTCGTCTTTGTGATGGGCGTAAGCCACTTTATTGCAGCCCATTTCCTTTACCGCCTGATTCAGCGCTCCCTTGCGCATTTTCGCGCACAGAGAACAGGGATTGGATTCCTTCCTGATATCAAAGAGTATCTGGTAAATATCAGACTTGACAATGCGGTACGGTATCTCCATTTCGCCGCACAGTTCCTTTACAGGAGAAAGATCAAAATCATCAAACCCCAGATCTACCGTGACGGCGCTTAATTCAAATTTCTGCGGGTAAAACCTCTTCAGTCCGTGAAGGGCATAAAGAAGAGTCAGACTGTCTTTTCCGCCGGAAATTCCGACGGCAATATGATCGCCTTCCTGAATCAGGGAATATTCGTCAACTGCTTTTCGCGCAAAGCTTAATAATCTCTGTAACTGCATAAAAACATCCTTTCTTTTGTAAGCTGCACATTGTTATATTATAATAATCAATTGCGGCAAATACAAGAAAAACAGTAACAAATTCATGGAAGAAAGGAACTGCGCGGTTTTACACGTCGCGAAGTTTTACGGCGCCGGCCGCCTGACGGCGCCGGTTCTCGTCAATAGCGGCATAGTGCTTTCTTGTTGTATTTACGTCTTTATGCCCCAGTACGTCCGCGACAAGGTATATGTCGCCGGTTTCCTTATATAAAGCGGTTCCGTATGTGCTTCGAAGCTTATGAGGGGTGATTTTCTTATTCGGCGTGATCTCTTTCGCATACTTTTTAACCATGTTTTCGACCGCCTGAACGCCCATGCGTTTCCTCTGAGTAGAAAGGAAGAGGGCGTCTTCATGTCCGGGCAGAGCAGCCGCAGCTTTTCGTGTTGTAAAGAGATAAGTCTTCAGCGCGTTTTCCACCTCTTCGCCAAAATACACAACCATTTCATTGCCGCCTTTCCTGGTGACTTTTATACCGTTGTTTTTGAAATCAACATCCTGGATATCAAGTCCGACGCATTCTGAAACACGTATGCCGGTTCCGAGAAGAAGAGTAAGGATGGCGAGGTCGCGGGTTTTTGTTTTTTCATAATAAACCTTTCTCTGTCCGGTCAGCCTGTCGCCGCCGTGATCCACATAATCAAGCAGCATGGCGACCTCATCGGCATCCAGACGTATGATCGCCTTTTCGTGGAGTTTCGGCATATCCACCAGAAGTGTCGGGTTCCTGCTGATGACGCGGTGCCTGAAATAATATCCGTAGAAACTCCGCAGAGCGGACATTTTTCTCGCAAGGCCTTTTTCGGTATTTGTAATCTGCCGTTTATCCTTATTTTCATAAACTTTCAGATATTCCTGATATTCCTCGATATCAACAGGCTCCAGCTTTTCTAGATCATGGGCGGTAAACTGATCCATAGTATAATTTTTGTATACAGGATTATTTTCCATCAGAAAATTAAAAAAAACACGTATGTCATATGCATAGGAAATTCTTGTGCGCGCAGACATCGTCGGTTCCGCGGCGCGGAAATAATCTTTTGCAAACGGAGGAAGCGTGTTGAGAACTGAACGAAGACGAAGCGTATTGTCGATGTATTTCTGTTCGTGGTATGATTTGTTTTCCTGTTGTACAGCCATTGTAAAAACTCCTTTTTGAGGTGAATTTCAGTTTCCTGTGGCTAATTATATCATATCATTGTTTTTCAGTCCATATCTTTTGGAAAAATCAGTATTTGTCGTATAGATCAATCTACTGCTGTTATACAGTCATAATTAAGTCCGGATGTACGATGAGGATCATTGCTGCATATTAAAGAAAAAACACCGGGAAGATCTGTAAAACAGGCTCTTCTCCGGTGTTTTTCCGGGAGTGTAAACAATCTATAAGGAATGATCTGCGCAGATATCTTCAGTCCTGGCATACTACGATAAGGTATTGCCCGGACTGAATAAAATCAGAATTAAGTGTGTTAATCTCTTTCAGGTCTCTGATATATTCATCTACGGAATCATATTCGTCAGTCATGTAATCCTCGGCGATATTCCATAAAGTATCGCCGGACTGGATCTGTATGCTTTTATAATATCTGCGGCCTGAATCGGATTCACTTTCTTCAGCCATAACAAGAAATGCTCCGGATAACAGGAAGACAGAAATTATAATGATCATACCGCTCAGTAAAAACGTAACAGGATTTCTTCTTTTTTTATGTGCTGTTCTTCTCATTTAAAAGTACCCCCTTGAATCGATGCCAGAATAATATTTTGTATACATGTATGTATCTCTATAATTTGTAACGAACAACTGTTCTGTACATATTATATTGCACGAACATCTGTTTGTCAATGGCTTTACGGCACAAAAATCGAACATATTTTCGCAACAAATGTTTGATTTTTAAAAGTCACTGTGTTAGTATTGATATATGAATAATTTGCGGAGGGTCGATAATGTCACAGGGTAAAATTAGCAAAAAACAGCTGGAAATTCTTGAATATATCAAGTCGCAGATTCTTGAACGGGGATTTCCCCCCGCAGTCCGGGAGATCTGTGAAGCGGTGAATCTGAAGTCCACTTCTTCTGTACATTCTCATCTTGAGACGCTGGAGAAGAACGGTTATATAAGAAGGGATCCCACGAAGCCGAGGGCGATAGAGATTCTGGATGATAATTTTAATCTGACCCGGAGAGAGATGGTTAACGTACCGATTGTCGGTCAGGTCGCTGCGGGCGAACCTATTCTTGCCCAGCAGAATATTGAGAACTACTTCCCTATTCCGGTGGACTTTATGCCGAATAATCAGACATTTCTTCTCAAGGTAAAAGGAGAAAGCATGATCAATGCAGGCATCCTTGACGGCGACATGGTGCTGGTGGAGGAATGCCGCACAGCTTCCAACGGAGACATGGTTGTCGCCATGATTGACGACGGCGCCACGGTGAAGACGTTTTATAAAGAAGAAGGTATTTTCCGTCTGCAGCCGGAAAATGATTTCATGGATCCTATCATTGTTACCGAAGTGACAATTCTCGGAAAAGTGATCGGTGTATTCCGGTTTTTCAGATGAGCCCTTAAAAAAATCCCTCGGGTACGCATGTATGGACTTCGCCGTCCATACGCGTATCTGAGGGATTTTTTCGTCTACAGCTCTTCTATTCCGATTGTTCTTCCGTCCTTCCAGATTCTCTCAAGATCATAAAACAACCGGTTCTCTTTGTCGAATACATGGACAATAATGTCGCCGAAATCAAGAAGAACCCAGCTTCCTGAAGCCTGTCCTTCGCGCTGCTTCAGGGCGAATCCGGCTTTGTGAAGCTCCTCTTCCACATTGTCTACCAGGGCGTTTACCTGGCTGTCGTTTGTTCCGTTTGCAATTATAAAATAATCAGCAAGGACGGAGATTCCGGTGATATCAATGATTTTGATGTCCTCTCCCTTTTTGTCGTTGAGGGCATTCCAGGCTATACGCGCCATTTCTTTGGACTGATTCATATCACTCCTCCTTTTTTTTATAAAAATTATATGTGTTTATTGTCATGGGGTCAACTGCTTTCCCTCCGTTTTTCAAATATCGTACAGTGGAACCGGCAGACATGCATACGGCTTTGTCAATATCGGTAAATACGATTTTACGGATGGCTGCAAGCCCCGGTATTTCCTTTCTGTTCGGCTCGATATAATCGGCGATATATACGATCTTTTCCAGCAGCGTCATATCCGGGCGGCCGGTTGTGTGATATGTAATCGCGTTCAGTATTTCTTCGTCGTTTATGTCATATTCATGTCTTGCCAGATAAGCGCCGAGTTTTGCGTGTACGAGAGCCGGCATTTCCAGTTCTGATTCTGTGAGAGTGATTTTTTTCTTTTCGCAGAAATGTATCTGCTCTTTGGATGACAGATATTTCCCGCAGTCATGGAGCAGACCTGCTGTCATGGCTTTCTGTACGTCCGCTCCGTAGCACATCGCAAGAGCGGCTGATGTGTACATAACTCCCAGAGTATGGTCGTAACGGTCTTTTTTCAGTACTTTCGATAGTTTTTTACTGATTTTTTTGAGTTCGTCTGTCATAGCACGTTCAGCTCCTGTCTGTGTTATCTTTATAGAGATGATTTGTTTTTATGTATTCCGCAACAGAGTCCGGGACCATATAGCGTACGCCGAGATTTCTGGACGCCCGGCCGCGTATAGCGGTGGATGAGATTTCCAGAAGAGGCGCCTGTAAAAGGCGGATCCGTGCGCGGTATTTCCGGGTCAGATAGTCGATCTGACGGCGCATTTCATCCGCATCCTTATCATCGCGCATCGCGGCGAGAATCGTACAGGTCGGAAAAATCTCCCGAAAATAACGCCACTGTTCGATTGAGAACAGTGAATCCGCTCCAAGTATAAAGAAAAATTCATGTTCCGGGTACATCCGGTTAAATGCCTGCATCGTCTGGTAAGTATAGGAATGCCGCGAGGTGTCCGCCTCATAAAGGCTGAGGCGGAAATAAGGCACTCCCTCTATTGCTTTCTGAATCATATTGATCCGGTGGCCCAGGGCTTTTTTTGAATCTTCCGTTTCTTTGTGCGGCGGATTGCCGTTAGGCAGAAACCAGATTTCGTCAAGTCCGAAATCCTCATAAGCAAATTCACCAAGAAGCAGATGCCCGATATGAATCGGGTCAAATGTTCCTCCCATGATTCCGATTTTCATTACAGAATAGTCCCTTCCTGCTGCAAAAACGCAGCAAATTACAGCGGCAGAAGTATTTTCTTCTTATCGTCTTTTCCTTCTCTGTACAGAACAATCTTCTTGCCGATTACCTGCACAACCTGTGACCGGGTGCGTTCGGAAATGATTTCGGCAAGCTCTCTGGGGTCGTCCGCGCAGTTTTTAAGAACGCTGATTTTAATCAGTTCCCGTGCTTCAAGCGCTTCAGAGATAGCCTGGGTGAGTCCCGGCGTCATACTTGCTTTGCCCACCTGAAAGATCGGTTCCATTGTCATGGCAAGACTCTTAAGGTAAGCCCTCTGTTTTGTCGTCATAGTTCCTCTCCTTTCATGCTGCTGCTCTTCCCGCCGCGCGGGAAAAAGGAGCATTATTTATAATAGTCAAACTGCAGTCCGTACATTCTGACTGTATCGCCTTCCTGAATCCCTCTTGATTCCAGCTCGTCCAGAATTCCGGTTTCTTTGAGAAATTTCTGGAAAAAAGCAAATCCTTTTTCGGAATCCAGATTCGTATATCCGAGCATCTTTTCGATCTTCGGCCCTTCCACAACATACATGCCGTCTTCGATTTCTACTGTATACGGAAGTTCCTCATATATAAGTTCCTCATCCGGGAAATACTCCTGCTCAAATACGACAGGTGTTCTGTCCATTGTATCAAGCTGAGCGCTTACATAATATAAAAGTTCGGATATGCCTTTCCCTGTTGCTCCTGAGATCGGGAATACCTTTATTCCCTTTGGCTCAAACTCGGTCCGCAGCCGTTCTACCGGGTCCTCTTCCGGCGTGCTGCAGATCAGATCTGTCTTATTTGCCGCGATGAC
This sequence comes from uncultured Mediterraneibacter sp., assembly GCA_944381125.1. Taxonomy (GTDB): domain Bacteria; phylum Bacillota; class Clostridia; order Lachnospirales; family Lachnospiraceae; genus Mediterraneibacter. Next base: position 25,622 of record CALWKB010000083.1, read on the forward strand.
CTGGGGACGTTTTGCTATTTCAGGATTGTAGGCTTCAAGTTCTGCGTTGATTTTGTAAATATCGTCGATCGGATCACGGCCTTCTGTTCCAGCAGCGTCGACAACGTGAATCATCATTTTGGTCCGCTCAATGTGGCGGAGGAATTCATGTCCCAGGCCCACGCCTTCAGAGGCGCCCTCGATAAGTCCGGGAATATCAGCCATGACAAAGCCTTTCGCACCGTCCAGATCCACAACGCCGAGGTTTGGATTCAGTGTTGTGAAATGATAATTCGCGATTTTCGGCTCGGCATTGGTGACGCGGGAAAGAAGGGTGGATTTTCCGACGTTCGGGAAGCCGATCAGACCGACGTCCGCGATTACCTTCAGCTCAAGGCTGACTTCAAGTTCCCTGGCGGGCTGGCCGGGCTGAGCGTATTTTGGAACCTGCATTGTAGCTGTGGCAAAATGCTGATTTCCAAGCCCTCCCTTTCCTCCTTTAAGAACTGTCTGACGTCTGTTTTCACCGGACATATCCGCGATGACTTTTCCGGTGACGGCTTCCTTAATAACAGTCCCTTCCGGAACGTAGAGAACCAGGTCTTTTCCGTCTTTTCCGTGGCAGCGCCGCTTCCCGCCCGGTTCGCCGTCTCCTGCCGCGAATTTTCTTTTATGTCTGTAGTCCGCAAGAGTGTTCAGCCCTTCATCTACTTCAAAAATGAGATCTCCGCCGCGGCCGCCGTCTCCTCCGTCCGGTCCGCCGTTCGGCACGTAAAGCTCCCGGCGGAAGCTGCAGTGGCCGTCGCCGCCTTTTCCGGATCTGATATATATTTTCGCTCTGTCTGCAAACATAATGTGCTCCTTTACGGGTAGAATTGTCTTTTACAGTATCGTCTTTTGGAATCAGAGTCACGGTTGACAAAAGCCCCAGACAAAAAGTCTGGGGCTGTGACTGTTATATCCAGGTGAAAAGTTTTCTCAGAACTTTTCTGTCTGATTACTCGGCTGTCGGATAGATAGAAACCTGTTTCTTATCTCTTCCTTTTCTTTCATATCTTACTACGCCGTCAACCAGTGCGAACAGAGTGTCGTCTCCGCCGCGGCCTACGTTAAGACCCGGATGGATCTTTGTTCCGCGCTGTCTGTAGAGGATGTTTCCAGCCTTTACAAACTGTCCGTCAGCTCTTTTTGCGCCCAGTCTCTTCGCCTCTGAGTCACGTCCGTTCTTTGTGGATCCAACTCCTTTTTTATGAGCAAAAAACTGAAGATTCATATTCATCATGGTACCTACACCTCCTTGAAAATTATGTCAATGTATGGTTCGTATTCGCTGTCTTCTTCGATTCCCTGAAGTCCGAGAATCATAGAATCCAGCAGAAGCGAGGCATCGTGGGACGGCCTGCCGTCAAACCGGAACCGGATCGTTCCGCTTTCATCATCGGAAACACAGCTTGTTTTATCCTGTGTAAATTTTTCAACGGAATTTACAGTATTGATTACAAGCGCTGATACAGCCGCACATACAATATCAGAACCATGTTCGCTGTATCCTGCGTGTCCCGACAGGTCAAACCCTGCATACTCCTGTCTCGCGGTCTTATAAACAGTTACCCTGATCATGCGGACTGCTTATGCGTTGATCTTGTCGATCTTAACAGCTGTGTACTGCTGTCTGTGTCCGTTTTTCTTATGGTATCCAGTTTTTCTCTTATACTTGTAAACGATAACTTTTTTTGCTTTTCCGTCACCGATTACAGAAGCTGTAACTGTTGCTCCTTCAACAGTCGGATTACCAACGACCAGTTTGTCATTGTTTACGGCAAGCACCTGGTCAAATGTATAAGTCTCTCCAGCTTCAACACCAAGTTTCTCCACTTTAATGATATCGCCTTCGGCTACTTTGTACTGTTTACCACCTGTTGCTATAATCGCGTACATATGGCACCTCCTATTATCATTACTCGCCAATTACGGTGTCCGCCGTTATAGCGGAACTTAAAACCTCATTGTGCGGCATACTGGTATAGTATAGCACGGGAAATTTCACCCCGTCAAGAGTTTTCCCTGATTTTTTTGAGCTTTTCATAGCAGTATTCGATGATGCTGCGCCGGGTAATAATACCGATAAATTTTCCACCGTCGTCTACTACCGGAACAAAGTTCTGATTCATTGCTTTCTGAATCAGGTCTTCCATATCAGAATCTGCCGTCACCGCGGCATAATCGGCCTTTCTCGGAAAGTCTTTGATGAAAATATTTTCCGCTTCCTTCAGATTCAGGTTTGTATACCGCTTAATGCCCCACAGAAGATCACCCTCCGTTATGGTTCCAACATACTCTCCCCTGCGGTTCAGCATCGGAATGGACGCATATTTGTGATATTCCATGGATTCCAGCACCTGCCGGAGCGTGCAGTGGTCATAGATGAAGGCCACTTCGCTTTTGGGTTTTAAAAAGAACAGTATATTCATTGTAAGCTGTCTCCCGCCTTTCTGGTGTTTTGTCCCCCCGGAATAGTATCTGTTAATCAGTCAGTCATCTTAAATCTGTGTTACGACAAAGATTTCATAAAGAGCACGGATCGCATTTTTGAAATCATCGTGGCGCACTCCGACAATAATGTTGAGCTCGCTGGAACCCTGATCAATCATTTTAACATTGATGTGGGCGTGGGCGAGAGCCGAGAAAATTCTTCCGGCCGTTCCTCTTGTGGAGCGCATGCCTCTTCCCACGACTGCAATCAGGGCGAGATCGGATTCGAGCTCTATATGGTCCGGATTAACAGCTTTATGGATCTGCGCAAGTATTTTCTGCTCTTTTTCCTCAAAAGCGTCTTTGTGCACGAATATGGACATTGTATCAATGCCGGAAGGCATGTGCTCGATGGAAATCTCGTTTTCTTCAAAAATCTGAAGAACCTTGCGGCAGAAACCGATTTCGGAATTCATCATTGCCTTTTCAATTGTAATTGCGACAAAGCCGTCTGTGCCTGCGATACCGGTGATCGTGTATTTTGACTGACGGCATGTGCCTTCGACGATCAGGGTGCCTTTGTCCTGAGGAGCATTTGTATTTCTTATATTAATCGGGATGCCTGCTTTTCTGACGGGGAAAATAGCGTCCTCATGGAGTACGCTTGCGCCCATGTAGGACAGCTCCCGGAGCTCTTTGTAGGTAATCGTTTCGATGGACTTTGGCTTTTTGACAATGCGCGGATCGGCAATCAGGAATCCTGATACATCGGTCCAGTTCTCATACAGGTCGGCGTTTACGGCCAGAGCGACAAGGGAACCGCTCACATCAGAGCCGCCGCGGGAAAACGTAACTACTGTTCCGTCTTCTTTCGCTCCGTAGAAGCCGGGGATTACAGCATTTTCCATTGCGTTAAGCTTTGCGGAAAGAAGCTCGTTTGTAACCTCGGGGTTAAAGGAACCATCGTCGTTAAAGCGTACGACTTCCGCTGCGTCGACAAATTCAAATCCAAGATATGCGGCCATAACTTTTCCATTCAGATATTCTCCGCGGGAAGCAGCGTAGTCACGGCCGATTTTTTTGCTGAAATTTATCCGGATTGTGTCGAAGTCGTCATCCAGGGAAAAATCAAGGCCGAGTCCGTCTATGATCTCCTGATATCTTTCTTTTATCTGCTCCAGCTGTTCTGCAAATTTCTTCTCTTTCACTGCAGCCGCGTAACAGCCATAGAGCATATCCGTCACTTTCGTATCGTCTGAAAAACGTTTGCCGGGCGCGGAAGGAACCACATATCTTCTGGATGGATCCTTGCGGATAATGTCGCCTACTTTCTTAAACTGGGCGGCGCTGGCAAGGGAACTTCCGCCGAATTTTACTACCTTTTTCATTTCTCATCTTCCTCCAATGTAAAATAATGTATAATTTCCTGAAACAGTTAAAGGAACTCAGATATCTTTTACCGTATGTTTTCCGGTTTATATATGGAAAATACGGTTTCCGACATATTCTCGAATCCATATTATAACGCTTTGCCGTCAGGTTGTAAATGTTATTTTCTTAAATACGAATATTGATTTCTATATTTTATTTTATCAGTATAAAACTAAAGAAATCAGAAGGATGAATATAAAAAAGTCGTCCTGATACCATGGCATCAGGACGGATCTTCAGCTAAGATAAATCTGATGAAGCGTTCTGTATATAACTCTGATCAGCGGCTCGCTTCGTTACCTGCTCATACAGAGGCTTGTGAACTTTTTTTCGTGTTACTTCCACCAGATTGAGCGGGGTAATATCTACCAGTGTTGTCTGGATCGGGTCTTTTGCAAGACAGGCGCGGAATTCCTGCATGAGGTATTCCACATGCTCTTCTGCGTCCATGTTTATAAAATCGATTATGATTATGCCGGAGAGGTTTCTGAGGCGGATCTGCCGGGCTGCTTCTCTTGCAGCCTCCAGATTGATCTTCAGAATTCCTTCTTCGTTCTTCCCCTTTCCGGCAATGCTCTTTCCTGAATTTACATCAATTACGGTAAGGGCTTCTGTAGGCTGTATGATAAGATAGCCGCCGGTTTTCAGCCAGGCCTTTTCCCGCAGTGCTTTTTCCAGTGCTGTCCTGGTGCTGTACAGCTTGCCAAGGGGGAAGCCGGCATCGTCATACAGGCGGAGAAGCCTGCTTTTTTCCGGCATTTCCATATCAAAATAAGAATGTATCCGTGTATACAGTTCTCTGTCTCCTACCAGAATTTCTTCCATGCCTTCCATATATACATTTTTCAGATCTGATATGTAAGAAGGAGGCGCTGACTTCAGACAGGAAAAACAGGTTCTTGCAGGCGCGATGGCTGCAATATGCAGATATTCGCTGCGGAGCGTCTCAATCTCATCCAGTACGTCCTGAAAGGAAGCATCTTTTGCGTTTGTACGGACGATGATGCCAAAGCTGCCGTTCTGGTATTCGCGCAGCTTCTCTTTATAATCGTCCCGCAGGCTTTTCGGCAGTTTGGAAGATACGCCGATTCTTGTGTTCCCGTGGGTCAGCACAGCATATCTTCCGGTAAAACTGATATTGCCGGTTACGGTAGGCGCCTTTGTCTTTACAGCTTCTTTGCTGATCTGTACAACCAGCTCATCGCCGATACAGAGCGGCTTTTTTCCGATCTTATTTGTAAAAAGAGCCTTGGAGACATCTTTCATATCGTAGTAGCAGCTGACCCCGTTTTCAATTTCAACGAAAGCAGCGCCGATATTGGGGACAATATTTTTTACCTTTCCGATATAGATATCGCCAAGACGGTGGGCGCCCGCCCGGTCCCCGTCTGCATCTGCGCAGTGAATCTCAACGATATCCCCGTTTTCCAGAAAAAAAGTCCGTATCTGTCCTTCTGTTTTTTCGATCAAAATCTTTCGTTTCATTTCCCGTTTATATTTTCCTTTTCTGTTGCTTTTCTGGCGGAAAGTCGTATGGCATGCAGAAGTTTATGGTTTATTATGCAATTTCTGTTCCGAGGGACTCCAGTGTAACCAGTTTCCTTTCCGTATCCGTTCCCGCGTCTGCATACATTTCAAGACGGCGGTAAGAAAAATCTTCCGGAACGGCAGAAGTTTCTGATGTGTCTGCAGCAGGATCCAGATACCGGCAGAACGCTTCCATTACCAGATCCGGTTTCAGATTCTGTGAGCTGCCTGCCGCAAGCTGCAGATAAACAGCGCCGTCTCGAACAGTCCAGTTGTAGACCATGGGACGAATGTCCACTTCTTTTTCGCTTCGCTTCGTCTGTTTGATAATCCGGATTTCCGGCTGAGCAAGAAATGCTTCAAACCGGGCGGTCCAGTCTTCCGGAAGAATGCGCCGCTGTTCAAGAGGCTGTACCAGATAGTCGGCGGCTGCAAGAATGGTCATGCCGGTCATTTTCTTTTCTTCCGGGATCTGACGGAAACTTAAAACTTCTATCCCTTCCACACAGGCTTCGTTCATTTTTCGCACTGCCTCACTGCTGCTGACGGGGGCGGTAAGTTCGATATCAAAGTATTCCCCGTCGCTGCTCAGGCCGATTCCCAGAGGACTGGCAAAAGACATAATCATATGCGGACTGTATCCTCCGGTAAATGCGATGGGAATGTCGGCTCTGCGCATTACTTTCTGAAAAAAACGCATCACGTCAAGATGTCCGATAAAGCGCAGAGCGCCGTATTTTCTGAATTTAATTCTTGCTTTCACAGCAGACACCTCCTCCGAAACGCGCGGCGCCGCAGCCGGAACACTGCTGGCGGCAGTTGGGGGTTACGGTCTCTTTTATCGCGTTTTCCCACTCCCTGCGCAGAAATTTTCTGGTTACGCCTGTGTCGATAAAATCCCACGGAAAGAGCTCGTCCTCTTCTCTTTCACGCAGGTTATAAAAGTTAGGATCAATGCCTGTATTTTCAAAAGCCTGCATCCACAGATCGTTGTGAAAGCTTTCCGTCCAGGAGTCAAACAGACATCCCAGCCGGTACGCCTCTTCAACGACTTTTCCGACTTTGCGGTCTCCCCGTGCCATGACGCCTTCCAGTACTGTCACCTGTGCGTCGTGCCAGTTATATTTCAGGCTTTTTCTGTTCAGCTGATTCTGAAATTCGTCTTTAACGATATCTGCCCTGCGCATATATTCTTCCGCAGTGCACATGGAGGCCCACTGAAACGGGGTAAACGGCTTGGGAACAAAGAAGGAGGAACTGGCAGTGATCTGGCACTTTCCGCTTCTCTGTTCTTTTGGAATTTCATAATACCTTCTGGCCACCCGGTCGGAAAGGCGGGCGATCTCTCTCATATCTTCTTCTGTCTCTGTGGGCAGGCCGAGCATGAAGTACAGTTTTACTTTGGACCATCCGCCTTCAAAGGCCTGTCCGGCCCCGTCGAGAATATCTTCTTCCGTAAGCCCTTTATTGATTACGTTGCGCATGCGCTGGGAGCCGGCTTCCGGAGCGAAAGTCAGACTACTTTTGCGGATATCCTGTACCCGGCTCATAACATCCAGAGAAAAGGCGTCGATTCGCAGCGACGGCAGAGAAATATTAATTCCTTTGCCTTTGAATTCATCAATCAGAAACGTAACAAGCTCCTTTAGCTCCGAATAGTCGCTGGAACTCAGAGAACTGAGGGAAATCTCCTCGTGGCCGGTAGTTTTCAACATTGTGCGGGCGTATTCCTTTAACTTATTCACATTCCGCTCCCGCGTCGGTCGATAGATCATTCCTGCCTGGCAGAAGCGGCACCCGCGGATGCATCCTCTCTGGATCTCGAGAACTACGCGGTCCTGAGTTGCTTTGATAAAGGGGACAACCGGCTTCATCGGATAGGAAGCGTCCGTCACATCCATGACAACCTGTTTTCTGACCGAAGAAGGCGCGTGAAGGTTATTCGGCGTAAAGGATTTCAGCGTGCCGTCTCCGTTGTAAACGGGATCATAGAAAGCAGGTACATACAGGCCTTCAATCTGAGCCGCTGATTCCAGAAATTCTTTTCTGCTTTTTCCGGATTTTTTCCATTCTTTATAGGCGTCCAGAAGCTCATCGTAAACGGTCTCGCCTTCCCCGATATAAAAGATGTCGAAAAACTCCGCAAGTGGTTCCGGATTGTAGGTACAGGGCCCCCCTCCGATGACGAACGGATCATCCTTCGTCCTCTCTGACGCATGGAGAGGTATGCCGGAAAGCTCCAGAATCTGCAGAATATTTGTATAGCACATCTCAAACTGGATGGTAATCCCGAGAAAATCAAAATCCCGGATCGGATCCTGGGATTCCAGAGCAAAAAGCGGAATCTTCTTTTCCCGTAATACTTTATCCAGATCAAGCCACGGAGAATATACACGCTCGCACCAGGTGTCTTCTCTGCGGTTAAACATATCGTAAAGAATCTGAATGCCCAGATGGGACATGCCGATCTCATAGATGTCGGGAAAACACATGGCGAAACGGATATCCACTTTCTCCGGGTCTTTCATTACTGAATTGACTTCGCCGCCGATATAGCGTGCGGGCTTTTCTATATTTAATAAAATATCGTCGTTTAAGGCTAAACTGCGCATACTATCCTTTCTTCAAAATTACGGGCGGTTTTGCAGTACAAGGGCTTCATACGGCCGGACAGTTATTGTCTTTTCTACTGCGGCGTCGCTGTAATTTGCAATCAGTATTTTTGTTTTCCGGGAGTCCCATTCTTCCGGAAGTTCAAAGCATCTGGTATTTCCGTAAAAATTACAGATAACAAGGAGCTTCTCGGTGCCGAGAGCCCTGGTATACACAAAAAGCTCTTTATCTTCAGGGAGAAGCAGATCATAGCTTCCGTAAACAATGATTTCATGCTGTTTTCTGAGCCGGATCAGTTTCTGATAATAGCAGAAAACAGAAGTCTCTCTTTTCATCTGTTCTTCGGCGTTTATTTCCGTATAATTCGGATTTACCATAATCCATGGTTCGCCTGTTGTGAAACCGGCGTTTTCTTCACTGTTCCACTGAAATGGAGTGCGTGCGTTGTCGCGGCTTTTATACCGCAGAAAACGGAGCATCTGCTCTTTGGTAAATATACCCCGGCCGGTCAGCTCATAATACGCGTTTATACTGTCCAGGTCGCGGAAATCGCTGATATCACAAAATGGAACGTTTGTCATGCCGAGTTCTTCACCCTGATAGATATACGGCGTACCCTGCATCATATGCAGACAGGTGGCCAGCATTTTTGCCGACGTCTCCCTGTATCTGCCGTCATCGCCGAATCTTGACACTGAGCGGGGCTGATCGTGGTTCTCCCAGAACAGGCTGTTCCAGGCAACCGTATCCAGTCCTTTCTGCCATTTTGTCATAATCTTTTTTAATTCTCTTAAGTCCATCTTTTTGTCGGACCATTTATTGCTGCCGTCAGCGTCAACGTCCATATGCTCGAACTGGAATACCATATTGAGTTCTCTGCCGTCGCTGCGCGCGTATTTTTTTGCTTCTTCGAGTGTGACGCCGGAGCATTCGCCTACTGTCAGTGTGTCCCGGCCGTCCAGGACTTTTTTTCGCATCTCCTGCAGATATTCATGTACATGCGGACCGTTTGCCGGTTCAGTAAAGGAGGCATATCCGTTGATGCCGGGTACCCCGTCAGGGAAGTCCGGATCTTTGGAGATAAGGCTGATTACATCCATGCGGAAGCCGTCTGCCCCTTTGTCCAGCCACCAGTTCATCATATCAAAAACTTCTTCTCTTACTTCAGGATTATCCCAGTTCAGGTCCGGCTGTTTTTTGGAAAAGAGATGCAGATAGTACATATCGGTCCGGGCGTCATATTCCCAGGCGGATCCTGAGAAACAGGAACCCCAGTTATTCGGCGGACGGCCGTTCCGGGCCGGGCGCCAGATATAGAAATCGCGGTACGGGTTGTCTTCGGACTTTCTGCTTTCGACAAACCAGGGATGTTCGTCTGAAGTATGATTCACCACAAGATCCATGACAATGCGGATGCCGCGTCTGTGCGCTTCGTCAAGCAGCCTGTCAAAATCTGACATTGTTCCGAAATCATCCATTATTGCGCGGTAGTCGCTGATGTCGTATCCGTTGTCGTCGTTTGGAGACCGGTATACCGGAGAGAGCCATATCACGTCGATGCCAAGTTTTGCCAGGTAATCAAGCTTTTCCGTGATCCCGTTCAGATCTCCGACGCCGTCGCCATTGCTGTCCTTAAAGCTTCTCGGATAAATCTGATATACGACGCTTTCTTTCCACCACTTCTTTTCCATCTGTCTGTCCCTGCCTTTTCATATGTTCTTGTTCCGCGTTATAAAGCCTTCCATACTTCCCGGATTGTATCCGCGTCCACATTTTTTTCAATCTCATTAATAATAGCCCGGCTGTCGACATTCGCCACCTTCGTTTTGCTCTGATCCATGTAGACAAAACAGACAAAGCAGAAAATTCCGATGGCGAGACGTATATAGAATGTACTGCCGGCGGTATGTCCGGACGTTTCCGCGTCTTTGTACAGGTCATGATATATCCTGCCGTATCTGGGATGAACGGCAGGAATCTCCCGATTGTCGCTGTAAAGCTTCCGTGTCTGGCGGAGCAGCTCTTTTCTGCGCGCTTCCGAATCATTCATACAGACGTCACCGAATAATCTGTGTTTGTGATATTTTATGATCGCCGCGCCGGGGATATGTCTGCCGGCAGGCAGGGAGGGCAGGCTTTAGCGGTCAGCCAGTTCATTTGTGATATCCTCCCACGTCACGCCTCGTTCTACCATAAGTACCATGGCGTGGTAAAGGAAATCGGCAATCTCATATTTGATTTCCTCGGGATTCGGATTTTTTGCGGCGATAACGATTTCTGTCGCTTCTTCGCCGACTTTTTTCAGGATTTTATCAATGCCTTTGTCAAAAAGATAGTTCGTGTAGGAACCTTCTTTCGGGTGAAGTCTTCTGTCTTCAATTGTATTATAGACAGATTCAAATACCTGCAGCGGGTTTTTGGCGTCATAATCGGCTCCGACAATTGTTGTATAGAAGCATGACCGGTTTCCGGTATGACACGCGGCTCCGACCTGGTCTACTTTTGCCAGAAGAGTATCCCGGTCACAGTCGATGGAAAGGGATCTGACGTACTGAAAATGTCCGGACGTTTCGCCCTTTACCCACTGGCACTGTCTGCTTCTGCTGAAATAAGTCATACGTCCGGTTTTTACCGTATTATCAAAAGCTTCTTCATTCATATAAGCCATCATGAGCACTTCATTTGTTTTATAATCCTGTACGATAACCGGGATCAGGCCGTCGGAATTCAGTTTAAATTCACTGAAATCCATCATGCTTTCAAATGAAGTCATCTGAATGCCTGCGTCCGCGCAGATTTCCTTGAATTCGTTGAAATCCATATTCAGACTGCTTACAAACATGCCGGATACACCTTTTATTCCGCTGCATTTGAGAATTCTGAGAATCTCGCTCTGTTCCATTGTATCTGTCAGAACCACGCACGGAAGCTCTGTTATATTCATGACGGAAGCCAGATCCAGCCTGTGCATGAATACGATTTCCGTGCTGAACTCTTCGATCAGATGCTGCTGTTTGAAAAGCGCGTCAAAATCATTGAGTGAAACTGCGATTCTTTCTTTGCCGAATCGCCTGGATACCTCTTCGATCAGATCGATGGACAGAGGTTTTGAAAAGTTCAGGATGGCTCTTTTGGCTCCGGCGTACAGGATTTTTTTGACGTCTTCTGTTCTTCTTATATTTCCTCCCGCTATCATCGGGATGCTGATTACACGATTGATTTTTTTGATCAGGTCGATGGCTTCATCGTGATCTTCATCCGAGTCCGACAGATCGAAAACGATCAGTTCGTCCGCTCCCCTGTCGCTGTACTGTTTTGCCAGTCCGACTACGTCTGCTGACAGGACGGTAGCGTCGTCGAACCAGGTCACTGCTTTTCCTCCGCTGATAAATATACACGGGGTCAGTCGTTTATAACTCATCTGTTTTTCTCCTTCTTCTGCTGTGCGTCCGCGCTGTGTAAAATTACAGCGTCCCTTTTGTGGACCACACTTCTTTTATCCGGGGTTCCTCTCCGGACGCCATATCAAGGGCTTTTCCAAATGCCTTGAACAGCGCTTCGGCCATGTGATGGCTGTTGCCGCCGTCCAGAATCTTCAGGTGCAGATTCATCGAAGCGCTGTATGAAACGGCGTAGAAAAATTCCCGGATCATTTCCGTATCCAGATCTCCGATTCTGGGAACCGTAAACTCGGCGTCATATTTAAAGAACGGTCTTCCTGACAGATCGACGGCGCACAGCGCCAGCGTCTCATCCATCGGGAGAATAAAGTATCCGTACCGCCGGATGCCTTCTTTCGCGCCGAGCGCTTCTGCGATTGCCTGTCCGAGTACGATTCCGGTATCTTCCACAGTGTGGTGACAGTCCACGTTCAGATCTCCTGTGACCTTTACGCTTAAGTCAAAGAGTCCGTGACGGGCAAATCCGTCCAGCATATGGTCAAGAAAGGGAATTCCTGTATCTATCCGGTTATTTCCGCTGCCGTCAAGGCACAGGGTCAGGGAGATATCAGTTTCTTTTGTCTTTCTTGCGCATTTTGCGATTCTTTTTTCCATATCATACCTCCTGCTTCAGTCTTCCTGGAAACGGACGCGGACCGAATTGGCGTGCGCCGTCAGGCGCTCCGCTTCCGCAAATGCTTCAATGTCTCTGTGCGCGGCTTCAAGCGCTTCACGCGAATACGAAATGATGCTTGATTTTTTAATAAAGTCGTCCACTGAGAGCGGTGAGAAAAATCTTGCCGTTCCGTTCGTGGGAAGCACATGATTCGGGCCGGCGAAATAATCGCCAAGAGGCTCGCTGGAATTTTCACCGATAAATATCGCGCCGGCGTTTCGGATCCGCGTCATAACCTCAAACGGATTTGCGGTCATAATTTCCAGATGTTCGGATGCAATTTCGTTTGCCGCGTCGATGGCGTCCTCAAGCGTATCCGCCACAAGAATATGTCCGTAATTGTCCAGTGATTTACGGATAATTTCACCTCTTGAAAGTTCACGGACAAATATGTCGGTCTGCTCAGAAACTTTTTCCGCCAGTTCCATGCTTGTCGTAACAAGAATAGCGCTGGCCATTTCGTCGTGTTCCGCCTGTGACAGCAGGTCTGCGGCCACGTACCGCGGATTTGCCGTCTCGTCCGCCAGGACGAGTATCTCGCTTGGGCCGGCGATGGAGTCAATGTTTACATAACCGTATACGGATTTTTTTGCAAGCGCCACATATATATTGCCCGGGCCGACGATTTTATCCACTTTCGGAATGCTTTCCGTGCCGAATGCCAGCGCGGCGACTGCCTGCGCCCCTCCGACTTTGTATATTCTGCCGGCTCCCGCTTCCTTTGCCGCAACAAGCGTGGTCGGGGTTACTTTCCCGTCTTTCCCCGGGGGCGTAACCATGATAATTTCATCCACACCGGCTACTTTTGCCGGCATGATATTCATCAGCACAGAAGACGGGTATGCGGCTTTCCCGCCGGGCACATAGACGCCCACACGCTCCAGAGGAGTAATTTTCTGGCCGAGTATCGTGCCGTCGGGTTTGCTGTCAAACCAGCTGTACTGACGCTGCTTCTCATGATAAACACGGATGTTTTCTTTTGATTTCCGTATGACGGCAAGCAGGGATTCGTCCACAAGTCCGTACGCTTCCTGAATCTCCTCTTCTGTCACCTGAATATTGGAGGCGTCTGTCACGGCGCCGTCAAATTGTTTTGTATACGCGAATACCGCTTCGTCTCCTCTGTTTTTTACGCAGTCAAGTATTTCCTTTACGCTGGCTTCGTATTTCCCGTAGCTGTTGGGGCTGCGTTTCAGGAGATCTTCGAGCAGGTTTTTCTTTGTGCTGCTGTCAAGTTTTTCTATACGCATATCTGTTCCTCCCTGATCAGGTCGCGCAGGCTGCTGATCAGCTCGCGGATCCTGTCGTTTTCCATTCGCATGCTGACCGGATTGACAATCATCCGGGCAGACAGCGGGCATACCTCATCAAGAACCATAAGTCCGTTTTCCTTCAGCGTGGATCCGGTTTCCACGATATCCACTATGACTTCGGACAGTCCTACGATGGGAGCCAGTTCAATAGAGCCGTTCATTTTGATAATTTCAACAGTCTGATGCCGTTTATTATAAAAATAATCTTTGGCGATGTTCGGGTATTTAGTCGCCACGCGGATCAGTTCGCGGTGTTCGAGAAGTTCCGCCGCTTCCTCATATCCGCATACGCACATCCGGCATTTCCCGAAACGCAGATCGAGCACTTCATGAACCTTACGTCCCGCTTCTATAATCGTATCCTTTCCGACAACGCCGATATCAGCCGCGCCGTATTCCACATAAGTAGGAACATCCGGTCCTTTTGCGAGAAAGAATTTAAGTTTCAGTTCTTCATTGGTAAAAATCAGTTTTCTCGAGTGTTTGTCCTTCATCTCGTCGCATGTGACGCCAAGTTTTTCCAGCATGGAGAGCGTTTTTTCGGCGAGACGCCCTTTTGTAAGGGCAAATGTCAGATATTTCATAGGTAGGCCTCTTTTCTACTGCTTTTTCGCGGTAACAGTTTTTTCTTCCCCTGTGATCAGGTTTACCATCTCAATCCGGCAGTCGTCCAGAAGATAGAGCATGCTCATAATAGAATTTTTCTTCGCGTAATCTTCGTATTTTTTTCTTATGTCTTCCGGTTCCCGCATGATGATCTCAATATTTTTCCCTTTGGAACGGAAATTCATTGCAAGATTTATCGCCCATTCCTCCGTTGAGCGGGTATATACTATCAGATTGCGGTAGTTTGTATCCACCGGTATCTTCTGCCTGCTGAGCGCGCTCATCAGTTCATCGACAATAATGGCGAATCCGATTGAAGGCGTGTTTTTTCCGAATTTTGCGAGGAGATGGTCATAACGCCCGCCTCTTACAACGGCGTCTCCTGTCCCGTATGTGTATGCGCGGAAAATAATTCCCGAATAATAACCGTAGCTGCCGCTCATGCTCAGGTCAAACGTAATGTGCTCCTCGGCGTGGTACAGCCTGAGAAGTCTGTATATCTTACGAAGGCGTGCGACGGCGAGTTCCGCGTCTGCGTTCGGGGCCAGACGGGACGCCTGATCGAGAATCTCCGGCCCGCCTGTCAGTTCAGGAAGAATTCTGAACGCTTCTTTTACGCTCTCTTTTACCTGTCGGTTTTCCAGGATTTCCTCGACTCCGAAATAATTCCGGTTGGCGATCAGCTCCCGGATTTCTTCGATCTGCGCGTCGTCAAATCCGGTTGTTTCCAGCAGGCTCTGTATGAAGTCGACATGGCCGATGCTGACCTGGAATTCTTTCAGGCCGACTTTTTTAAGACCGTCGACGACCATGGCAAGCATTTCAGCGTCCGCCTCGATTGAGTCCGGCCCGATCAGTTCGGCGCCCAGCTGGGTATTCTCTTTTAAACGTCCCAGATAGCTGCTGTGATTGATAAAAGTATTTCCGACATAGCAGAGACGGATCGGCATTTCTTCTTCTTCAAAAAGCGTCGCTGCGGCACGTGCGACAGACGGGGTTATATCCGGCCTGAGCGCAAGAGTGTTGCCGTCCCTGTCAAAAAATTTATACATTTCGCGGGAGGAAATCGAGCCGATTTCTTTTCTGAAAACGTCGAAGTATTCAAAGGTCGGGGTCTGTATATCCTGATATCCGTACTGATGAAGTACTGTGTTCAGTTTTTTCTGCAGTGCAAGTTTGATTTCACATTCTCTGTTGTAAATGTCCCGGACTCCTTCCGGCGTATGCAATTTTTGTTCCATTGAAAATCTCCCTTCACTTTACTGTGCTAATACGTTAAAATTCTTTTGTCATTATACGAAGTTTCCATCTGTCTGTCAATCCCCGTATTACTGCGCGTCTCTGCGGTTAAGGTCTTTCTGCAGCAGTTCCAGATAAGGCACGAAATATCCGTTCTTCAGAGAAAGAAACCATCCGGGTTCCAGTTCGTCAAAGCGGAAGCTTTTTCTGCCGCCTTCGACGGATCGGTCCCAGTATTTGCGGATCTGCGCATACGTCATATAATAAAGCTCGTCTCTTGCCGTGAAATATATGAGAAGAAAGGAAATGCCTCCCTGCTGCTCAAAACGGCCCATAAAGTCTATCTGATGTTCATGAATATTCTGAAGCGGAAATGTATCCGCACAGCATTCTTTTGCGTCAAAGCATACCGGAATTCCCTGTACCGCTCCGATGTAGTCTACTGTACTGATCTTGTCAAAATACGCAAGAGTAATGTGCCGGTGTTCCTTGTCGATTTTCACCGGAGTAATCGGAGTCGGTATTTTCTGGATCAGGGCAAGTCCTGTTTCGGCGTAGCGTTCATTTGTACGGTTGATCAGCTCTTCAAGAGTTGATCCTCTGAGTCCTCTTGAGTTCCATGTAGCCATTTTACATCACTCCCAGGTCGCGGCAGATTTTTGAAAACAGTTCCGGAGGATCAGCGCGAAGTTCCTTTCCCGAAAGAGCGGACAACGCTCCTTCACATTGCGGAAAACAGAGCCTGTATGAATGAAGGAGCTGCGACTGAAGTCCGTAGGATTGTCTGAATGAGTCGTTGGTTTGTTTGTCTCCGTATTTGTAATCACCGATCAGCGGATGCCCCTGCGAGGCCAGATGAGCCCGGATCTGATGCGTTTTTCCTGTGATCAGATGAACTTCCAGCAGTGTTGCGCCGCCTGCTGATTTCAGCGGCCTGTAGCCGGTTTCTATGAATGAGGAACCTGAAGCCTCCGGTCTGTTTCCTGCCGGATTAAGGCTCTGTATGTCTACTTTGTTTGTTCTGCTGTTTTTGGTCAGATATCCTCTGATCCGGTCCGGTCCGGAAACAGTGCCCTTTACAAGACAGAGATAATATTTCCGTATGGTGCGGTCACGGAACAATGCACTTAATTCCTGCAGCGCGGCCAGTGATTTCCCCGCCGCCACAATGCCGCTTGTATTGCGGTCGAGGCGGTTGCACACGGCAGGATGAAACGTATGAAGACTTTCTGCTGTGATCTGGCCGGTGCCGATAAGATAGGCGGTCAGATGTTCCACAAGCGAGATGTCGGATTCCTTTGCTTTCTGCGACAGCATCCCGACAGGTTTATTTATAAAAAGCGTATGCCTGTCTTCATATATTATGTCCAGATTTCCGGATGCCCGGGAAAGAGAAACGCTATAATCCGTGCGTCCTGTAAAACGCTCTATTGTCTCGTCCGAAAGAAAAAATTTTACTTTATCGCCCGGCAGAAGTATTTCTTTCCCTTCCGCCTTTTTGCCGTTCAGGGTAATGTTCTTCTTTCGGAGCATCTTGTAGAAGAAGCTTTTTGGAGCCTGGTTCATATATTTGCAAAGGAATTTATCCAGCCGCTGGCCGGCTTCGTTTTCTCGGATTGTCAGTTCTTTCATTCCTGTTTTCCTGCTTATATCCTTTCATAATGAGTCGGTGAGGCAGCAGCTTTGCTCCTGCCATGGCTGCCTTCATGACAGGCCCGAAGACGGACAGTTCTTTCTTTGCCAGGCTGTCCTTCAAAGCCTGCCGGACAACATCCGGCGCGTCGGCGGCAATCCGCTTTTTCAAAGGACCGGTCGGTCCGCCGCTGATCTGGAAAAATTCTGTTTTTACCGGTCCCGGGCAGACGGCCGTCACGTAGATTTTTTTCTGCTTCAGCTCTTTGGCAAGCGCCCTGGAAAAGCTCAGGACGTATGCTTTTGTCGCCGCGTAGACGGCAAAATAAGGCTGCGGGCAGAAAGCTGCCGCAGAAGCAAGGTTAATGATCCGGCTGCCGCGGCGCATAAATGGAAGGCAGATTTCTGTAATCCGGGTCAGCGCCCGGCAGTTCAGGCTGATCATGTCAGTCTGCATGGCGGGATTTTCCGCGGCGATTTTTTCTACACTTCCGGTTCTGCCGAATCCGGCCGCATTTATAAGGACGCGGACGACAGGTTTCTGCTCTTCCAGCAAATCTTTCAGACGGCGGCATATTTTCTTTTTGGTAATATCTCCTTCCAGAATGCGAAGAGGCACTCTGCTCTGAAGGGCCAGCCGTTCCAGCCTTCCGCCTCTTCTGGCCATAACCCAGATTTCATCCAGTCCGGGACAAAAGGAATTAAGCTGAAGGACAAATTCGCGTCCCATGCCGGAAGAAGCGCCTGTTACAACTGCGATCTGCTTCATGGTCTCACTTCTTTCTGTGAATATTACGTATCGTTTTTTTCTTTTTTCTGACGCGCCTGTCAGGCTCTTTTTTTCCGCCTTCCGGATGAAGCAGGCATCTGGGGCCGTATCCGATCAGATCTGTCCGGCCGGCTTTCTTAAGAGCTTCATATACAAGGGGCCGCAGTCTTGGGTCGCGGTACTGGATAAGCGCCCTCTGCATAGCTTTTTCGTGCGGACTTTTCGGCACATAAACCGGTTTCATTGTACGCGGATCCAGGCCGGTATAGTACATACAGGTGGAAAGCGTGGAAGGGGTCGGATAAAAATCCTGCACCTGCTCCGGCATATATCCGAGATCCCGGCAGTATTCGGCGAGCTCTACCGCCTCCCGAAGTGTGGAACCGGGATGGGAAGACATGAGATAAGGCACAAGATATTGCTTTTTCCCGAGTTTCCTGTTCATTTTGTCAAATGCTTCCACAAAAGACTCATATACGCGGTGCTCCGGTTTCCCCATCAGGGAAAGCACCGGCCCCGCAACATGTTCGGGCGCTACTTTGAGCTGTCCGCTTACGTGATGCATACAGAGTTCTTTCAGAAAATCCCGTCTGCTGTCCGCAAGCAGGTAGTCGAAGCGGATGCCTGAGCGGATGAACACTTTTTTTACGCCGGGAAGTTCGCGGAGTTTTTTCAGAAGCGCCACGTAATCGGAGTGGTCTGCGTTCAGATTTGCGCATGGCTTCGGGAAAAGGCACTGCCTGTTTGCGCATACTCCGCGCTCCATCTGTTTTGCGCAGGACGGATGACGGAAATTTGCCGTCGGACCGCCCACGTCATGGATATATCCTTTGAACTCATCGTCTTCTGTCATGGCTTCTGCTTCGCGGATAAGTGATTCATGGCTTCTTACCTGCACAATGCGTCCCTGATGAAACGTCAGGGCGCAGAAACTGCATCCGCCGAAGCAGCCTCTGCTGCTGATGAGACTGAATTTTACTTCGGAAACAGCCGGAACGCCCCCTTTTTCTTTATAGGAAGGGTGAAATGTGCGGGCGTACGGAAGGTCGTAAACGTCGTCCATCTCCGTCTGTGTAAGAGGCATTGCCGGCGGATTCTGCACGACATACAGGCGGTCGCTGTATTTTTCCGCCAGGCGTCGTCCGGTATGCGGATCAGTGTTCAGGTACTGGGTGTAAAAACTTTCCGCATACGCGCGTTTGTTTTCTTTGATTTCGTCAAAAGAAGGAAGAAAGTCAGCGTCGTAAATATCTTCCCGGTTCTTTATTTTCACAACTGTCCCGCTGATATAGGTCAGATCTCTGACGTCAATGCCTGAGTCGAGCGCGTCCGCGATCTCAACGATGGATCTCTCTCCCATCCCGTATGAAATCATATCTGCGCCTGAATCCAGAAGCACGGAACGCTTTACGCGGTCCGACCAGTAATCATAATGAGCCAGGCGCCGCAGACTTGCCTCGATGCCTCCAAGTATGACCGGCACGTCTTTATATGTCTGACGGATCAGATTGCCGTATACGACACAGGCGTAATCCGGTCTTTTCCCCATCTCTCCGCCGGGCGTATAGGCGTCCGTTTTTCTCCTTTTTTTTGATACTGAATAGTGGTTTACCATGGAATCCATATTGCCGGCGGAAACAAGAAACGCAAGCCTCGGCCGGCCGAATATACTGATGCTGGCCGGATCTTTCCAGTCCGGCTGAGAAATAATGGCGACCTTATATCCTCTTGATTCCAGAACACGGCTGATGACTGCGTGTCCGAAGGACGGATGGTCTACGTAGGCGTCTCCGATAATATATACGAAATCAGCCTGCTCCCAGCCTCTTGATTCCATATCTTTCCTGCATACAGGCAAAAACGAATGTTCCATAAATTAACGTCTCCCGCATCTTTCATATGTATTGTCACGGATTTCGTAAAAATCATGAATGAAATAATCCGCCAGCCGTTTCTTCTCTTCTTCGTCCGGCTTTGAAAACGGATCATCTACAGCGCATACTTCCATTCCGGCATTTTTGCCGGCAAGAATGCCGTTTGGCACGTCTTCAAATACAAGACAGTCTTCCGGCGCGACGCTCAGGTCGCCCGCCACTTTAAGGTACACATCCGGGGCCGGTTTTCCGGCGGCAACTTCGCATGAAGTGCGGACGGAATCAAAAAAACCGGACAGATTCTGCGCCTTAAGCGCTGCTTCCGCGATTTCCCGGTTATTGCTTGTCGCAATGCCGAGCTTTACTCCCGAACGGCGCATTGATTCCAGAAATTCTACTGCGCCGGGTTTTGGAAAAACCTTTGTGGCGTAGAGATGGATAGTCATATCCCGCCATTCCTGCATGACCTGTTCTACCGTGCGGTTCAGGCCGGAAAAAGTTTCCACAAAATACTGAGCGGTTTCGGTGTAGCTTCTCCCCTCAATGTCTTTGTGAAACGTGTCCGGCGGGGTCAGATTATATTTGCCCATGTAGATACGGTCGACTTCCGGCCAGATCCACATGGAATCCACAAGCGAGCCGTCCATATCAAAAATTACTGCTTTTTTTCCGGTAAGCATAATTCCTCCACTTCTTTCTCTGTCAGTTTTCGGTATTCTCCGGGCTTCAGGGCCTCGTCGAGTTTCAATGAGCCCATCTGAAGACGTTTCAGATACAGGACTTCTTTTCCCGTCGCGTGAAACATCCGTTTGATCTGGTGGAAACGGCCTTCGCAGACGGTGACCCGGACGAAGGAGCGCTCTGCAGAACGCAGAATTTCAAGCCGGGCGGGAAGCGTCTTTTTTTCATCTCCGATATCAATGCCTTCAGAAAAAAGCACGGCGTCTTCAGGGGTGACTTTTCCGTCGATTTCTGCGTAATATATTTTATCTACATGTTTGCCGGGTGCAAGGAGCCGGTGCGCCAGCCCACCGTCATTGGTAATCAGAAGAAGGCCTTCTGTATCTTTGTCAAGGCGGCCTGCCGGGAAAAGATCCTTTCGTTTCCTTCCCTCAAACAGATCAAGCACTGTCTTTTCTTTCCTGTCTTCCGTCGCGGATACAACTCCCGCCGGTTTGTTGAGCATATAGTATTCATACTGCTCATAAACAGTTTCCGCGCCGCAGAATAAGACGCGGTCTGTCTCCGTGTCGATCCGTGTCTCGGGCCGCTTTGCCGTACTGCCGTTTACGGATACATTTCCCTTTGAAATATGCTGTTTTACCTGGGAACGGGTGCCGTATCCAAGCTCCGCCAGGTATTTGTCGAGACGTATTTTCATGCCGACTGCCACCGCCATCCGGGCAGATATTTGTTTTTCAGAGTCTGGTTTACCAGTTTGCCGAACCCGAGCGGATACCCGTCTGTGCAGACCAGATACCAGCCTTTTTCTTTCGGGCCGGTAAGATCTTCAACATCAAGTGTCTCGCCTTTGAGATATTTAATTACCCTCTGGTCTTCCGCTGATAAATTGAGTATAAAGGGGTATTCTTCTTTCTTCAGGTTCATGGCCAGCGCCTGGCTTGGCTCAAAACGGTTCTTTTTCATTTCGCCCATCAGAAGTCCGGTCCGCAGGAACCGTATTCCTTTCATATCCGGAAGTCCTTCCGGCATGAAGTATACTTTCCCGCCGTGAATGTCTATCCGCGAGACGTCGAATTTCCTGGAAATGAGAGAAAGGAATTGTTCAAGCTCTGCGGGAAGCTTTTTTCTGCCCGTTCCTGTGCGGGAAAATTCCTGCCGCTTCGGCCGCTCCCCGTTTTTCCTGAGAAGCGCGAGGAAATGACCTTCGCCTTCCATGCGGTGCGGGAAGATGCGCACCGTTTTCGCAAGTGCGGGGTTTCCGCTGACGGATTCTCCGGGGATGCCCTGGGAAAATCCTTCATACGGGCGGATATCACAGATCTCAAACTCCGGATATTCCTGAAGGAGATATTCGATTATTTTTTCATTTTCCTCCGGATCAAATGTACAGGTGGAATATAACAGCATCCCGCCGGGCGCAAGCATCTGCGCCGCCTGGGTTATGATGCTTTTCTGAATTCTGGAAAAGTATTCGGGGCCGTGTTCTTCCCATGCGCGGATCATTTTTCTGTCTTTCCGGAACATGCCTTCCCCGGAACAGGGGGCGTCTATCAGTATTTTATCAAAATATTCCCGGAAGAAAGGAACGAGCCTGCCGGGCTCCTCGCTGAGAGTCAGCACATTTCCGATTCCGAACAGCTCCAGATTTTTAAGCAGTCCTTTTGCACGGGAACTGCTCAGATCGTTGGCTGCGAGCACGCCCGTTCCGTTTAATCTGGCGCCAAGTTCCGTCGCTTTTCCTCCCGGGGCGGCGCAGACGTCCAGCACCCGGTCACCGGGCTCTACGGGAAGACGGCTGGCGGGCGTCATGGCGCTGGGCTCCTGAAGATAGTACAGACCGGCAAAGTAATACGGGTGCCGTGCCGGCTGATACTGCTCTCCGTCATAATAAAAGCCATTTTCTATCCAGGGAACCGGACGCAGCGGCCAGGGCGCGATCCTGAGGAACTCCTCCACGGATATTTTCGACGTATTAACCCGCAGTCCGTAATAGCGAGGCTGCTCAAAGCATTTTTCGTAATCTGCATAATCGGATCCGAGCAGATGTTTCATCTTCAGGACAAACGCGTCTGGTAAATTCATTTCATTTCCTCCGGAATTTGTAAGTAATCAGTATTTCAAAACATTTCAATAAATAAGTATATCATGAATTATGTGAAGGGAAAACCCTTTTTCTTTTACTCTGTGCGGCAAACATAAATACAGGATGCGGATCATATAACTGAATTAACCATGAGTAAAGGAGCAGCTCCCTCTGTGCGACGTCTTTCCTCCTCTTTTCTTATTGCGTTTTTATTTACAGTTATGCTTCTTTTTCCGAATGCCGTATTTGACGGAGCCAGCGAGGGACTGCTTCTGTGGTTTCAGATTGTATTCCCTACTTTGTTTCCGTTCATGGTGGTTACAAATCTTCTCCTGGCGTCGGGAACGATTTTTACTATTGCCGGAATAATACGCCGGCCGGCCGCCCGGTTATTCGGAGTGTCCGCGAACGGTTCTTTTGCCGTTCTCGCCGGTTTTCTGTGCGGCTATCCGATGGGTGCAAAGATAACAGGCGATCTTCTTCGGACAAACCTGATTACCGTGGAAGAAGGCCGTTATCTTCTTTCTTTCTGTAATAATACGAGTCCTGTATTTATTATGAACTTTATCGTGTGGAAGACTCTCGGAGAAAAAGAACTGCTTTTCCCAAGTCTTGCGGTGCTTATGGGGACGCCGGTTCTTCTTAGTTTTATTTTCCGCAGATTTTATCTTCCGAAAGGGAGTACGGTTTTTCCGGAACCCGGCCGGTCTGAAAAACATGAAGAAAGAAAAAAGGATTTTAACCTTCTGGATTCGTGTATGATGAACAGCTTTGAAGCCATTGTAAAAGTAGGCGGATATATTATTCTTTTTTCTGTGATTTTATCGCTTCTGACCAGGATGAAGCGGACAGGATACGTTTTTTCCGGACTGTCCGCCGCTTTAGAAGTTACAAACGGAATTCTGCTCATTGCAGAGGCATTTCCGTCTCCCGAAGCGGCCTGGCCCGCGATTATGGGCCTGACAGCGTTCGGAGGACTCTGTTCCGCGGCGCAGACACGGTGCATGGTGCAGGGAACCGGACTTAAAATCAGAGATTACGTCATACAAAAACTGGCTGCCGCAGCGGCAGCCAGTCTGATGGCGTTTTTATATATAAATATGATACAGTCAGTTTAGAAGTTTTCGTCGCCTGAGGATGAGTAATTATCCTCGTCAGGAATGTCCAGCTCCGCGCGATTGGTACGTACGGTATCATAACACTCCTGAAGTGAATTGATCAGTCCGTCATATTTCGTTGTATAACTGTCAAGCGTATGGCCGATGATGCTTTCCGCATTTGCGAGCAGATCGTCCGTATACTGAATCGCGCCGATCCGGATGGCATTTGCGTCGGCTGTGGCATTGTCGATAATCTCCTGCGCCTGGGCCGTAGCCTGGGTAACGATCTCGTTCGCCTGAGCGTATGCCTGCTGCATGATCTCGTGTTCGCTGACAAGTTCTGTTGTCTGCACCTGTGCTTCCTCAATCATGGAGTCGGCTTTTGCCTTCGCGTCGGCGAGGATAGCATCGCGATTTGCAATAATCTTCTGATATCTCTTAATCTCTTCCGGTGTTTTCAGGCGAAGCTCCCTCAGCAATTCTTCAAGATGTTCCTTATTAACGACAATCTTGGTTGTGGACAGCGGCTGGTATTTACAATCCCTGTCAATGTACTCCTCGATTTCATCAATGATCTGTTCGATACGGCTGCTCATGGTTTACACTCTCCTTTTGTATTCATCTTTTTCTTAAGTTCCACAGCGACCGCCTCCGGCACAAACTGTGACAAATCTCCCCCAAAAGCGGCAATTTCTCTCACTGTGGTGGAACTCAAATAGGAATATTGTATACTCGTAGTCAGAAACATAGTCTCAACCTTTGGTTCCAGTTTATGATTGGTCTGTGACATCTGCAGTTCATACTCAAAATCTGTGATTGCGCGCAGGCCTCTTATGATGAGTCGTGCTTCTGTCCGGGCCGCGAAATCAACCAGCAGTCCGTCGAAAGGTACAATCTTAACATTTGGTAAGCTGCCTGTCACTTCCTTTAACATTTTAACACGTTCTTCAACAGAAAACAACGGCATTTTCGCTTTATTATTCAGTACTCCTACAATTAATTCATCCACGATTTTACAGGATCTCTGAATAATATCACAGTGGCCGTATGTGACCGGGTCAAAGCTCCCCGGATAGATTGCCCTTAACATATTTCTTCCTTCCCTGCCTTTTCAATAAAGACATGTTTATTTGTTTTATATATTTTTTCGCGGAAGACGTGAAATCCCAGATCTTCTGCATAGGAAAAATCAGTATCCTTTGAAGCTTCCGCGATAATGACGGTGTCTTCATATACAAGCGCAGAACCGGCGAGATATCTGAGAACATGTTCCTCAAAGCCCTTATCATACGGCGGATCCATAAAAATCAGATCAAAAACTTTTTCGCCTTCCAGTCTGTAAAGAGCGTCCATGACGTCGGAAGTCATGGTCAGCGCTTTCGGTGCGAGTCTGGTAAATCTGAGATTGTCTCTGACACAGGCCATAGCTTTAGGATTTTTTTCTACAAACACGGCTTCCTTCGCGCCGCGGCTGAGAGCTTCAATTCCGATGCCGCCGCTTCCGCTGAACAGATCAAGAAAAATGCAGTCATATACGGAAGGACCTATGATATTGAAAAGCGTTTCTTTAATCCGGTCTGTAGTAGGCCGTGTTTCCATTCCGTCAAGGGTTTTTAACCGGAGGCTTCTTGCGCTTCCTGCAATAACTCTCATAAAACGACACCTCTCTTACATTTGGATATGGTGAATTTTAGCAGAAAAAAGCACTCAGGTCAATCCTGAGTGCTTTTCCCGCATTTCCTGTCAGGCGTAGGTTATTTGCCTGCCATCTGTTTTTCCTGCTGTTCGATCATTTTTTTGACCATATATCCGCCGACAGATCCGTTCTGTTTGGACGTAAGGTCCCCGTTGTAGCCGTCAGACAGCGGCACTCCGAGTTCATTTGCAACTTCGTACTTGAATTTGTCCAGAGCGCCTTTTGCCTCAGGCACCGCCGCTCTGTTGGATGAACGATTTGCCATGATCTTTTTCCTCCTTCTGCAACTTTGTAACAGTACTGTTACTTTTTCTGTGTTCTGCAACATAATCTTCCGGCTGCGTCTGTATGTAATCTTCTGCTTTCCGCAGCCGGTTACGATACATCCGCTTCCGCTGTTTTATGTTGCGATGTTAGTATATGGAGGATTGTTTCTTTTAAACTGGAAATTCATAACAGTTCTTTTATTTATAAAGTGGTTTCCAGCATGATCTGATTCATTTTACTGTCGATCCACTTTTTCAGTCCTGCATGTTCCGGAGATTTAAGCTCCGGGTCCGCACTCAGTATCATATCCGCCGCCGAGCCGGCCGCCTGAAGAAGTTTTGCGTCCTGAAAGATATCCGCGACCTGAAAATTCAGTATGCCGCTCTGGCGGATGCCGAACAGATCGCCGGGGCCGCGCAGACGAAGATCTTCTCCTGCGATGAAAAAGCCGTCGTTGGAACGGTTCAGTATTTCAAGCCGTTCTTTTGTCTCTTTTGATCTGGAAGGCGACATAAAGATGCAGTAGGACTGATATTTTCCTCTGCCTACGCGCCCTCTGAGCTGATGGAGCTGGGCCAGACCGAAACGCTCTGCGTTCTCAATCAGAATTACAGTCGCATTCGGAACGTCAATGCCTACTTCAACGACGGTTGTGGAAACAAGAATCTGTATTTCATTACGGCTGAAACTGTCCATAACTTCATCTTTTTCCTGCTGCTTCATTCGTCCGTGAAGGCATCCGACGCGTATCTGACTTCCCATCGCTTCAGACAGCGAGGCGGAATAGTCAAGAACGTTTTCCGCTTCCATACTTTCGCTTTCCTCTACCATGGGGCAGATGACGTAGCATTGACGGCCTTCGGCAACCTGTTTTTTCATAAAACGATACGCCGTTTCTCTGTAGCCTGTATCAACTACGCAGTTTTTGATCGGAAGACGGTTTTTCGGCATCTCGTCAATAACCGAAATATCCAGGTCTCCATAAAGAATAATGGCCAGTGTCCGCGGGATAGGCGTGGCGCTCATAACAAGAATATGAGGCGTATGCCCCTTTCCGGCAAGCGCTTCCCTCTGCCGTACTCCGAACCGGTGCTGCTCGTCCGTCACGACGAGCGCGAGATTATTATAATCAACTTTTTCCTGAATCAGCGCATGCGTTCCGATAATTACTGCCGCCCTGCCTTCCCGTATCATGCCGTATACTTCTTTCTTCTGCGCCGCCGTCATGGAGCCGGTGAGCAGAACAGCTTTCAGTGGAATCGAATATTTGTCCAGCATGCCGCTTATATTTTCATAGTGCTGTCTGGCCAGTACTTCCGTCGGCGCCATCAGAGCTCCCTGGCAGCCGTTGAGTCCGGCAAGAAGCAGCGCAAGAAACGCCACCACTGTTTTTCCGGAACCGACGTCGCCCTGTACAAGACGGGACATAACTGTTTTCCCCTGCATGTCAGAACGGATTTCATGCCATACCTTTTCCTGTGCTTTTGTAAGCCGGTAGGGAAGCTGATCCAGAAATGTGTTTATCAGCGGATGATCCGGCAGAGAAAACGGGGTTTCAGCCCTGGCTTCCGAATGCTTTGTCATGCGCAGAGTCAGAATAAAGACCAGAAATTCCTCAAATACGATTCTTTCACGGGCCCTTGCGAAAGCCTCTCTGCTTTTCGGAAAGTGCATTTCCCCAAGAGCCTGTTCCCACTGAAGCAGGCCGTATTGGTTTTCCACTTCATGAGGCAGAATATCCTCTGTCGTGCCGACAGAGGATAATGCCTGTTTTACCGCCCGTATAACGGTGTTATTGGTCAGGCCGGCCGTCAGAGAATAGACCGGCTGCATGGAATGAAGTTTTTCGTCATATTTTGATGCGGGATAATAGATCTCCGGATGCTCCATCACAAGAGAATCCCGCCTGCGGACAACCCGCCCCCTGAGCGTAATCGTCCCGCCTTTCCCGAGTGTGCCTCGCAGAAAAGGCATTCGGAACCAGATTACTTTCAGAGTGCCGCCTGAGTCCTTTAAGAAAAGGGTCGTAATCGGGATCCGCTGATTCCCGGACACCTGTATCCGGCCGGATACAACGCCTGTTACCGCGGAAATTTTTCCTTCTTCCAGTTCGCTGATCGGAACGGGTTCTTCAAAAATGTCGTATCCTCTCGGATAAAAGCGAAGCAGTTCGCCGATGGTGCGCACACCGATCCGCGCGAACAGAGCTTCTGTTTTTTCACCGATTCCTTTCAGTTTTCCGATGCTGCTTCTCTCGTTCATATTACTCACGATTTACTCTACAGAAAGTACATAATAGTAAATCGGCTGACCGCCGGAATGGAGGTCAACGTCAACGTCCGGATAAAGCTCTTCTACTGCCTGCGCGAAGTTTTCCGCGTCTTCCTCCGCAACGTCCTGTCCGTAATAAAGACTGATCAGTTCAGAATTTTCATCGACAAGATTTGCAAGCATTTCTTTTGCGGCGTCTTCAACGGACTGGCTGACTGCCAGGATGCCCTGGTCGCCGATGCCCATGATATCGCCTTCATGAATCTCTTTATCGTCAATGTGCGTGTCGCGCACGGCATAGGTTACCTGTCCGGTTTTTACGTGGGCAATGCCCTCTTTCATCGCTTCAATGTTTGTATCCACGTCCGCCTCCGGCATATAACTGATCACGGCCGTAATTCCCTGCGGCACTGTTTTTGTCGGAATTACGATAATATCTTTGTCTTTCGTAAGGCTCTGCGCCTGGTTTGCCGCAAGAATAATATTTTTGTTGTTCGGGAAGATGAAAATATGGTCCGCGTTTACATTGTCGATCGCAGTCAGCATATCATCCGTACTCGGATTCATTGTCTGCCCGCCTTCGATAATATAATCGACGCCGAGTTCACGGAAGATTTCATTCATACCGTCGCCAATGGATACGGCGATAAAACCTACCGGCTTTCTGGTCTCTTTTTCCTTTTTGAGTTCGGCTGCCCGGGCCTGCTGTTTCGCGACATTTTCCGCGTCGCGGATCAGTTTTTCCTGATGCTCTTCACGCATATTGTCAATTTTCATTCTTGAAAGCTGTCCGTAGGTAAGAGCCTTCTGGATCGCAAGACCGGGATCATTTGTATGAACATGAATTTTCACTATATCATCATCCGCCACGCATACAATGGAATCGCCGATTGATTCAAGATAGCCTTTGAACTCCGTCTCGTCCTTTTCTGTAAAAGGTTTTTCTGTCATGATAATAAATTCCGTACAGTATCCGAATTTAATATCCGCCTCTGCCTGCTGGGAAGGTTTAACCATCTTTGTCCCGGCGCTGGCGTCAATGGCAGTATAATCAATCTCTTTGCCGGAAAAAGCGTCGTAGGCGCCGTGAAGAATTTCAATCAGGCCCTGTCCGCCGGAATCCACAACGCCCGCTTCTTTCAGGACCGGAAGCATTTCCGGAGTCTGTGCCAGCACTTCTTCCGCGTAACGGATAATCTCCGGAATAAATATTTCCAGATCTTCCGTAGTCTCCGCCAGTTCGCCCGCCTTCTGAGCGATTCCCTTCGCGACGGTGAGAATGGTTCCCTCTTTCGGCTTCATTACGGCTTTGTATGCCGTGGCGGTTGCCCGTTCGCATGCCCTGGCCAGAATCGGCACGTCAATTTCGTCATAGTCGCGGATCTCTTTTGTAAATCCTCTTAAAAGCTGCGAAAGAATTACTCCGGAATTTCCGCGGGCGCCCCGGAGCGAGCCGGAGGAAATTGCTTTTGCAGTGGAAAGCATGTCCGGATTTTCAATGGCTTTTACTTCTTTTGCCGCTGACATGATTGTCAGGGTCATATTTGTACCTGTATCTCCGTCCGGCACCGGAAATACATTTAATTCATTGATGACTTCTTTTTTTGCTTCCAGATTTGCCGCGCCGGCAAGAAACATCTTCTGAAGCATCTGTGTATTTATCGTCTTAACAGCCACGATAAGATCCTCCTTAATCTATCACTCTCACACCTTCGACGAAGATGTTGATTTTCTCAACCGACATTCCGGTAAATTCCTCAACTTTATATTTCACGTTGCTCATCAGGTTGTCGGAGACAGAAAGAATATTTACTCCATAAGAGACGATCACATGAAAATTGAGGGTAATGGCGTTGTCTTCCGAGAGCTCCACCTGGATGCCGTGCGTGAGGCTGTCTCTTTTCAGAAGACGGACCAGTCCGTCCTTCATGCTGACGGCGGCCATGCCTACGATGCCGAAACATTCCACAGCCACGGAACCCGCGTATTTGGTGATCACTTCTGGATTGACAGTAATGATTCCAAGATTTGTGCTCATACTTCCTTTCATCATATATTACCTCCAGTTCTTATATGGATTTTTACCATAAATAACATGATTATTATACTATCACTTCATAGATTTTACAATACAGATTCGTTTTTTTTAAAAAATACTTGCAATAGGAGAATGTTTCTGATAGAATATCATTGTTATGAGTCTATACGACCAGTTCAGATTGTTAGGAGGTGCAGTCATGGCAAAATGTGCTATTTGTGAAAAGGGCGCTCACTTTGGTAACAACGTAAGCCACTCTCATAGAAAAACACCAAAAATGTGGAAATCAAATGTGAAATCCGTCAGAGTAAAAACAGAAGGCGGTTCCAAAAAAATGTATGTTTGTACATCATGCCTGAAATCAGGACGTGTTGAAAGAGCATAATCTGTTCCACATATTCAGAAATGAAATCAGACCCGTATCTGCGAAAACCAGATGCGGGTTTTTGTTATGGCATAAACAAGTACATAAAGAACTGTTCTGCCGCAGCGTTCAAAACCGCGCCTGTTCAGCAGCAGAACAGCCTGTATCCCAGTATCACAAATATAAGGAGCAGAATCACACCCCACACAAGATTCGGGAGCATCATCATAATGAACATGCCTATGGCAATCCAGAAGAGCGCGAAACCGCATACTTTTTTCATTCTTTCCGCTCCGAATCTGTGTCTGTTAATCTATACTATGCGCGGAGGAAGAATACTATGCCGTCCTCTTCGCATAATACAAATCTCTTCTATTTGTCATCATCCGAGTCAAGAATGTCCATCACATCCTCTTCCGTCATCTTTTCGTCCCCGCCTGAAGTAAACCGGTCTACAACGTCGGGAACCATATCCAGAATCTTCGTAATTGTGTCCTGGTTTTTAATATTTACAAGCTTTGTTCTTCCGTCCTGGATAACGATAACAGCGCTGGGGGACATCTTTCCTCCGATACCGCCCATGCCCCGCTCTTTCTTGTCGCCCGTAAATGAACCGGCTCCGATTCCGAACGATACGTCTACAAGCGGCAGGATAATCGTCCCGTTGATATGGATTGCTTCGCCAACTACTGTTTTTGACGAAACCACGCCGTCCATCCCGTGAAACAGCGCCTCCACGGTTGCCTTAAAATTATTGTTTCCTTCAGCCATAGTACATTTCCTCCTCTTTCATGCCTGCTTTCTTATATTTTTCTGCGTTTAAATATTTATAATCTGAATTTTCTTATATGACGGTATGTTGCGCGGACATTCCGGTCAAAAAACAGATTCCATGCCGGAATCACAAAATACAGAAGACGTATCTTCCCTGAAGCCGTTACAGTTCCGTTTAACACTTCATGTTCAAAATCCGGCCGGATGTCGGTGTATTCGCCGATCAGCGGATAAATAATGCCAAGCCCCGCCAGAACGTATCCTGTATGCGACGGATCACGGAAGCCGAATTCAATATCAGCTTTCAGTTTTTCGGGCCGCAGGGAACGGATAAGACGTCTTGCCTCTCCCAGCGTGTGGGAAAAAGCTTTTTTATGAATCTCATCTGTGAAAAACCGTTTAATTTTATCTTTTTTCTTCGAAAGTGATTTTATCGTATCACATAATTTGTGAAAAGTATATTTTATCTTTTCCAGCCGCAAACAAAATTTTTCATACAGAGACTTTTTTTCCCGGCTGTTTTCCGGTTTCTCATTTTTGAATCTGTTTTTTCTGTGATTTTCACGGCTATTCGTATTTTTATCCGGTGTCTCTTTGGACGTATTTTCCGGATGCGCCGGGGAGCTTTCCGATATGCTGCTTTTCACTTCTCCGGAGCGGGAAGCGGATTTTTCCGCCTTTGTTTCGGTTGTCTCTCTGCTGGTATATTTTTCCGGGGATTTTCCCGGGTGCGGTCCGGCAGTATCAGAACCGGGTTTTGTCCTCCGTGAAATGCTGTCCGCATTATCGCTTCCGCCGTCGTCGAATTTCTTCCATGCCGCCCGGAACCGCCAGGAAAGCGTTCCGTTTTCATAAACGGTTTCTCCGGCGATCAGATGCACAAGCCAGTGAAATTTTATCCTGCACCGGACGGAATCAGCGCTCCCCTTCCAGGACGCCGCGGCCGTGTACTTCAGAGGAAGCAGGATAAGGGCTGCCAGCAGAAGAAGAACTGCCGCGACAATTGTAAGAACTATTATTCCCAGTATTTTAAGGATAAAGAAAATAATATGTAACATCACGCTTTACCGCCCTGTTTTTCAAATTCTTCCTGCCGTTCCAGTATAAAACGGCGGATATCTGCTGTTCCTGTTTTACGGAATGTGTCTTTCGTCAGTTGTTCAAGATATTCAAGCGCATTATCATAGCCGTCCGTTATTCCAACTACAAAGAGTTCCGCATGGTCGAATACATGCTGGCGAAGCAGCAAAGAAGAGAAAATCTCTACCTGGTTCTGCTCTCCCTGGGACAGGGCGACGACGTAAAAGGGAGGAAACAGTCTTTTCTGTTTCAGCTTCCTTTTCAGCGCGGCCTTTTTATTTTGCCATCCCCTGCTTATATAGAGATCACAGTAATATTTTACACGCATAGTTATTCTCCGCCTGTCAGTTATAATAAGAATCCAGAATCTGCCCTGCCAGAGAGACTGCCTTCCCTCCGGCGCTTCCGTCAGAACCTTCTGTTACAACGGTGATTACAAGTTCGGGGTTGTCCACATTCGTAAAGCCGACAAACCAGGAATGCGTTTTGTCTTTGTCGGACATGCTGTACTCTGCCGTTCCTGTTTTCCCTGCGACAGTATATGATCTTCCGCTTAATACCGAAGCGGTGCCTTCTTCTACTACTTTTGTCATATATTCGGTCAGCTGAGCCGCTTCTTCCGAGGTCATCAGTCTGCGATAACTCTTCGGAACGTTTTTGCGCACTTCTGCTCCGGAATAATTCGTCACGCTGTCTACAAGATAAGGCTCCATAAGCGTCCCGCCGTTGGCAACAGCCTGAGTAATCAGAGCCATGTGGTACGGGCTTGCCATTGTATTTCCCTGCCCCATCGCCGTCATCATAATTTCGGCTGTGCTGGAATCTTCGGAGAGTGTGAACGAACTTTTTGTATAACCGAGTACGCCGGGAAGCGACTGATTAAAAAGCAGATCCTCTGCGGTTTCTCTGTATTCCGAAATATCAAGAGACAGTCCGATATTGGAAAATGAGGTGTTGCATGAATTTGCCAGAGAAGTTCCGAGGTCTTCATGCCCGTGAACGCTGCCGCCGGCGCAGTGTATTGTTGTGTTATCTACGGTAATCTCACCGTCACAGTCGTAGCTGTAATCCGCGTAATCACTGTTCTGCCTCATGTAGGCCAGCGTCGTTACGATTTTAAACGAAGAGCCCGGCGCGTATGAGCCGTTTGTGGCGCGGTTCAGAAGCGGGCTGTTTTCATCGTCTGAATTCAGTGATTCCCAGGCGGAATATATTTCATTCGGATCATAGGACGGCTTGGATACCATGGCCAGAATTTTACCGGTATCTGCCTCCATGACGATTGCGGCGCCTTTATTGTCGCCAAGCGCGTCATAGGCGGCCTGCTGGAGATCGGCGTCCAGCGTGGTGACAACTGTATCTCCTGTATTCTTTTTACCGCTGAATTCATTTTGTATTTTTTCCACAAAAAATGCGTTGGATGTGAGAAGGTCAAAATTTTCCGCCGATTCGAGGCCTGTCCTGCCAAGCTCTGTGTCGCTGTATCCGACGACATGAGCAAATACAGAACCGTACGGATAATTTCTTGTTTCGGTTCCGTCGTCGTTTACTTCCGTCTCGGCCAGTATATTTCCGTTTCTGTCAACAATATTTCCGCGGACTACCGACTCCGCAAAAAGATCCTGCCGCTTATTGTACGGACTGTTTACAAAAGTATCTGCCCGGACGATGGTAAAATATACAATATAAATCATAAGAGCGATAAAAAGAATTACAAAGAAGTAGGTGACTCTTGCAAATTCTTTATTTTGAGCGTGATCTCTGCTTCTGCCGCGGTCTCTGCCTCTGGACTTCTTCGAATTTCGGCCCTGTTTTGGCTCTCGTTTGCCTGGTACTTCTTCCCAGCTCATTTATTTGCTCCCTTTCTTTTTTTCGTACTAATTTTTCTTCTTCGTCTTCTCTGAGAATATAAAGGCCCTGAATTATGCCGAACATTATCATT
The DNA here is from genome assembly GCA_944381125.1 of uncultured Mediterraneibacter sp. Taxonomy (GTDB): domain Bacteria; phylum Bacillota; class Clostridia; order Lachnospirales; family Lachnospiraceae; genus Mediterraneibacter. Next base: position 59,492 of record CALWKB010000083.1, read on the forward strand.
GTGCTCAGCATGGAACTTCCTCCGTAGCTGACAAAAGGAAGCGTCATTCCCGTTGAAGGAATGAACTTGGTCACTCCTCCGATCTGGAGGAATACCTGAAAGATATAGCATGTGCCCAGTCCGAGCGCGACAAGCTTATAAAACTGATTTCTGAGTTCCATTGCAATATTCAGGAACATGACATAACAGCTTACGCAGATCAGGATAAGGCACAGGGCGAAAATAACTCCCATTTCCTCGGTAATCGCTGAAAAAATAAAATCTGTTTCCGATACCGGAATCATGTCCGGCTGTCCTTTGAAAAGACCTGTCCCGAACCAGCCGCCTGTCCCGATCGCGAAAAGCGACTGGGCGACCTGGTATCCGCTCCCGCTGTAGGAAGCGATCGGATCCTGCCATGCCTCCACACGCACCTGAATATGGGAAAACAGATGATATCCGGCAACTGCCGCCGCGCATCCCGCGGCAAGCCCGGCGAAAACATACAGGGGCTGTCTTGTAGCTACGTACAGCATAATCAGGTATACGACAAAAAATATCAGCGCCGCGCCCAGATCGGTGGACACTACGAGAATAAGAACATGCGCCGCCGCAATGGCTGTAGTAACCGCGACATTTTTAAAATCCGTTGATTTTTTCAGGCTTGCAGCCACAAAGAAAACGAAAAGTATTTTTACAAATTCAGACGGCTGTATATTGACTCCGAAGATGCTGAAACCAAGTTTCGCCCCTCCGGACGCTGTGGCAAACACAGCCACAACGAGCAGCGCCGCTCCTCCAACGCCCGCGTAGATATATGTCCACCGGTCAAGGAAGGTCAGCCTGCGGATCAGCACCGGGACAATCAGTCCGAATATTACGCCCAGGATGACAAAAATCATCTGCTTTACCGCGCTTCCGTAAGGAGAAGGGTTGTCCGCGGAAAGCCGGGTAATCATAATCATGCCTGCTGTGATAAGCATACACATGTTGTTCACTACAAGCCTCGAAACATTCGGATATATAAGGTTATAAAGAAGAATAACCGTCAAAAGTACAACGAAAAGAACTCCGCAAATAATCAGAATCCCGGTGTCTTTAACCGCGAGAAACATGGCGCCGAAAGCCGCTGCTTCGATGAGGAACATTAATACATTCTGACGGATCAGAACTCTGTTTTCCTCGTCTTCATAATTTCTGGTAAAGATGGAAAAACAGGAAAATGTATATGCAGCCATGAGTATAATAATGATGTATTTTGATAATTGTATCGTTATATTTGCCACTTTTTCACCTGCTTATAAAATTCCTTTTTTAAAATGTCCTTCCGTAAACGCAAAGCCCGGCTCTTCCTTCTTTGATTCGTCTGTGTTTTCGTTCTCAAAAAGAGAAAGGATTCCGGCCATCTGATCCGCGCTTTCAAGAGAAAACTGGATGCGAAGACGCTTTGCGCCGACACCGGAAATCTCTTCCGCCCGGTTTCCCAGATAAACAGGAAGGCTGTTGTAAATCACATTATAACAGGAATCACACTTGTTTTTCACCGGATATCTGTTCCGGAACCGGTCTTCCATATAAAGGAGGCCGGGTTTCTTCATGCAGCCTGAAGCTGTTGAGGCAATACACTGGGCGGATACCATAACCGGAAGATAACCGAAAACGATAAGTTCTCCGGTTTCAAGTCCGAGTTTTTTAAGTTCCCGGCAGTTCAGTTCCGTCGGAGCGGTAAACTCTGTAATGCCGTATTCTGTCCAGAAAACTTTTGCCAGATGGTTAAATACATATAAATTATGGTCCAGAATTATATTTTTGTCAAATCCGAAGCGCTTTAAAACACCGATTTCATCATAACTGCGGACAAGTATGCCGTCCATGGGGAATTCGGAAAAATTATTTATATCTGCTTCCAGACGCATCCGGTCAATATCCCGAAGCACAATCGGAAGCGCCGGGAAAATTTCTTTTCCGAGAGAACGGATTTTCTCCAGTGAACGGATAATCTTCCTGTCTGTAAAAAAACGGTTTTCCATACAGATGTCCGCGTAAATCCTGCTGATGCTGGATGACGGGCGGTCCGTCAGATAATGTTCCATTTCATACAGCTGTTCCGCCGTCGAGACGAGAACAGAAAGAGCAGATCCTTTATCAGCCACGCCGTCTATATCGGAGTACGGTGCTCCATTCCGGACATGCCGGATGGAATCTCTCCTTCCGGGCCGGTAAAATGAAGAAATTATTTTTGATTTCAGCTGTTCCAGCGCCTCCCTGCGCATACTGTTCAGTTCCTGCACGGGAAGAAATACCTGCCCTTCTGTATGGATTTCAAGGCGGTTAAAACAAAAATCGGTTCCGCCGGTTTTTGACAGGCGCTTTTTCAGCTGCTCTTCGTCAAGAGGCCGGTTTTCCGCAATCTGAACATTGCCGTTCGAATGAACCGCGCAGGAATATTCTCCGCACGATACCGTCAGCAGGGCAGGACTTCCCGGTATAAGATTAAGCAGCCCGTCCGCTTTTCTCTGAGGTTTTGCGGAAAGCACCTCATGCTGCAGACGCTGTATCAGGCGCTCATTGCGCGTTCGAGGGAAAACGGTTCCGGTTTCCGCCTTTGCCCCTCTGGGAAGCAGAAAGGTCAGCTTTTCCCCTTTTTTAATATCTGTGCCGATAGTATAGTTGTCTTTTTTCCCCGAACCCAGTTCGATTACGTCCCCTCTGCCAAGATCTGTCAAAGCGGTACCGAATATTTTCCGCCCGCGGCGGATATCGGCGCGGACTGCCGGAACGCCTGCGTGATTCGGACGATCCGTGCAAATCATATCCGGGCCGTTATGCTGTCTGTAATATCCGGACTTAAATCCGCCTCTGTTGTACAGATCCATGAGAATCTCCCGGTCATTCTGGCTGACCCGGAATCCTTCTCTTCCATACCTGGTCCAGAGATCTGTGTATTTCCGGTACATCGAGGTGACCGCCGCCACGTATTCCGGTTTTTTCATTCTCCCTTCAATTTTAAATGAATCTATTCCGGCTTCCGCCAGATCGGGAATCAGATCAAGCGTACACATATCTTTCAGACTCATATAATACTTCTGCGTGCCGTTTACAGTCCATGGAAGCCGGCACGGCTGGGCGCACTGCCCTCTGTTGCCGCTTCTGCCTCCGATCATACTGCTGAGCAGGCACTGACCAGAGTAACAATAGCAGAGCGCGCCGTGAACAAAACATTCGATTTCCATATCTGTATGTTCTCTTATTTCCCGTATTTCCTGAAGGGAAAGCTCTCTTGCCGGCACCACGCGGCTGGCTCCCGCCTGTTCAAGAAAAGCGGCGCCCGGAAATCCGGCGACTGTCATCTGAGTGCTGGCATGAATCTCCATGTCCGGGAAAAATTTTCTCACATATTCAAAAACACCTGCGTCCTGTACGATTACAGCGTCAAGTCCTTTTTCATACAACGGCTCCAGATAATCATAAAGTTCACTTGTCTCTTCGTCTTTGAGAAGCGTATTTACCGTAAGATAGAATCGCTTCCCGAACAGATGGGATTCTTCTATCGCCTGTATGAGCTGATCCTCTGTAAAGTTTACGGCGTAAGCTCTGGCTCCGAACTTTGATCCGCCGGCGTATACGGCGTCCGCTCCGGCCGCAATGGCGGCGCGGAAACACTCATATGACCCTGCCGGCGCAAGGACTTCGATCCGTCTGCTACTCATGTTTTGTTCTCCTTTTCTTTTCCGGGGCTTCGCGGCCCGCCGGGGATATGGCTGCAATTCTCCTATAACACGAAGCAGGCTGTCGATTATGACAGCCCGCCCACATTTACCTTCTGCGGTTTTTCATCTCTGTCTCCAGCTTGACGATCTGCATCTGGAGATCATTGTTTTCTTCCTTCATCTTCGCAAGTTCTTTTTCCGCGTTTTCAAGCCGGATCTGCGCGGAGATAAGTTCATGCTTCAGATCATACATTTCCTTGTCTTTCAGCTCGATATCGTTTTCAAGGGAATCCCCCTGCTTTTTGGCCTTGAAATAGTCGTCAGCAATATTTAATGCGAGGAGTACATTGCGCGTATCAGCGCTCTGCTTTCTGTAACCTTCGCTGTTAGCGCACTCTGTGATTTTGTGGTTGAGGTAGGAAGATACTTTCTGCAGGTACTCCTCGCCTTCAAACCCGCTTAAGGTATATACCTTCCCCCCGATTAATACTTCTGTAAAATGTTTTGCCGAACTCATAGCATCCTCCTCGCGTTTCTTATCTGCTATTATAAACTATTTGGCAGTAAAACCCAACAGTTTTTTTGCCGAAATCGGCTGTCGTATCACTGTTTCTGTTAAAAACGCGTCTGTCATTCGTCATTGCCCGGCATCGGAACGCCCAGATGCCGGCAGGCAAGTTCTGTGACCACGCGGCCTCTGGGAGTGCGCTGAATGAAACCGTTTTTCAGCAGATACGGTTCATAGACGTCTTCCAGCGTGCCGGCGTCTTCCGATATTGATGCGGCAAGCGTGTCAAGCCCTACCGGACCGCCCTGAAATTTTTCGATCATTGTCAGAAGTATTCCACGATCAATGTGGTCGAGCCCGTATTTATCCACATCCAGAAGATCCAGCGCATCGTTGGCCACCTGTTTTGTGATAATTCCGTCATATTTGACCTGGGCGAAATCCCTCACGCGCTTCAGCAGACGGTTTGCCAGACGCGGGGTGCCTCTTGAGCGTCTGGCAAGCTCCAGGGCGCCTTCTTCTTCAATTTCCACGTTCAGCACCTTTGCTGATCGAAGCACGATGCTTTTCAGTTCTTCATCACTGTAAAATTCCAGCCTGTTTACTACTCCGAATCTGTCTCTGAGCGGAGCGGTAAGCATTCCCGCCCGTGTAGTCGCGCCGACCAGAGTGAATTTCGGCAGGTTCAGCCGGATTGATCTTGCGCCTGCGCCTTTTCCGATCATGATGTCTATAGCATAATCTTCCATGGCCGGATAGAGCACTTCTTCCACCTGGCGGTTCAGCCGGTGTATTTCGTCTACGAACAGCACGTCGTTTTCCTGCAGGCTGTTCAGTATCGCGGCCATTTCGCCCGGTTTTTCAATGGCAGGGCCGGAAGTGACTTTCATATTTACGCCCATCTCATTTGCGATAATCCCGGCCAGCGTCGTTTTTCCGAGGCCCGGCGGGCCGTAAAAAAGAACGTGGTCAAGAGGTTCCCCGCGCTCCTTTGCGGCCCGGATATAAATGTCAAGTGTTTCTTTCGCCTTTTCCTGTCCGATATATTCTTTCAGGCTGCGCGGCCGCAGCTCTCCCTCAATCTGTATATCTTCTTCCAGATTTTCCGTCGTTATGATTCGTCTTCCCATAGTTTTCCTCTGTCCCGCCCTCTGCGGGGGCATATAAATTCTTTACTAAAATAAAAAGCCGAGCGCTTTTTTGAGCAGCTCTTCTACGGATTCGCAGCCGTCGGCGGCTTTCTTTACCGCTTTCATACTTTCCGCGCTTCCGTATCCGAGAGCTACGAGAGCCTGAACAGCCTCAGCCTGGATTCCTTCTCCCGCGGCGGCCTCATTTTCTGCGGGGACGGATTCGCCGTATGCGGCACGGTCCAGCATCTCTTCGATATTGATTTTGTCTTTCAGTTCAAGGATCAGCTTCTCCGCAGTTTTTTTTCCGATGCCCGGCGCCGCGGAAATAGCTTTTGCGTCGCCTGACATAACCGCGAATCGAAGTTCGTCGGGACTCATGGATGACAAAATATTGAGCCCACCTTTCGGGCCGATGCCGCTGACGCCGATTACGAGTCTGAATATTTCAAGATCATCACGGGTCAGAAATCCGAAAAGCTGCATGGCGTCTTCCCTTACGCTGAAATAAGTATATATTTTGACTTCATTTCCCGGCCGGGGAAGTCTTGAAAGCGCCTGGTTCGGCATATAGATCCCGTAGCCTATGCCGCCCACGTCTACAATCGCCTTCTGCTCTTCTACCGCGGCCAGTTCTCCTCTGACATATGATATCATAATATTCCTCTTTTCTTATTATTTATCTACCTGAGCATCAGGGCCGTGGTCCGCTTCAGTATTTCACGCGCCGCAATGCCGATAAGAGTTCCGGTTATCAGCCCTGCGATTATCAGCACAGGCAGATAATAACTTACGGCATATGTATTGACTGCAAGCATTGCAACAAAAAGCTGACCCATGTTGTGGCTAACGCCGCCGGCCATGCTGACGCCGATTACGCTGAATTTATCCGTTCTTTTCAGGAGCGCCATTACCGCAAGGCTTATAAGGCCTCCTGAAAGGCTGTACAGGATGCCGGACAGACTGCCGAAAATAAAACCCGAGAGAATAATCCTGACGACGGATAAAAGCAGCGCTTCTTTCCAGTCTGTCTTATACAGGACAAGTATTATTACCAGATTTGCCAGGCCGAGTTTTGCTCCCGGTATTCCGAACTCAAACGGGATCAGAAGCTCAATATAGCTGAATATCAGCGCAAGAGCAGTAAACACTCCGAATACGGCCACTTTATTTATTTTCAAGAAGCATCGTCCTCCAATCAATGGCTACTGAGCGATCCCATCCAGTTCAGGCGATTCTTCGCTTTGCACTGTTACGACGACCTGATTCGGGAGACAGATAATACTCTCTCCGTCGCGGGATATTTCTCTATGGCGGACACAGACCTGATCCGGGCAGTCCGCCCATTCCATTTTTGCGGTTTTGTTTTCGATTATCAGCCGGTTCGAATTATTGATCTGTACCGTTCTGTCATCTGACAGGCTGTAGCTTCCGTATATCTCACCGTTTACGGATACGACAACTGTACCGCCCTGTCTGCTTCTTTGCAGACAAAAGACCATAAGCGCGGCGGCTGCCAGCAGGATGCATCCGGCAAGAATCCAGTCATTTTTTCTCATAGCCCTACCTCTTCCGTCAAATATCATAGCATACAGCTTTCTGTTATGCAACCACATGTTCGGGTGGGCTGCGCTTGTGGTTTCTGAAAAAAAAAGATATAATAGGCCGGAAAGGAACAGGTGACTGTCTATGAAGAAAAAAATGCTGGCGCTGACGTCGGCCGCTCTGATTGCATTTTCAGCCGTCTCATGTACTTCGCCTTCAGAATCCGAATCATTATCCGAAACAGGAATGTATTTTGATACCGTCGTGACAGTGGAGGCATGGGGAACAACCCGGGAGGTGCTCGAAGACTGCATGGATATGTGCGAAAAATATGAGCAGCTTTTCAGCGCCCACATAGAGACAAGCGAAATATCTGAGATCAACCGTGCCGCCGGACGTCCGGTTGAAGTCTCTCCGGAAACGGCGGAACTGATTCAGCTCGGCTGCCGGTTCGGGGAACTTACGGATGGAAAATTTGATATAACAATCGCCCCGGCCAGCATGCTCTGGGATTTTCACAGCGCGGATAATCCGGTTGTTCCGGACAGCGGGAAACTGAAAGAGGCGGCTTCTCACATAGATTACCGCTGCGTTCATGTCGACGGCTGCACAGTTACGCTGTCGGATCCCGATGCAATGATTGATCCGGGCGGCATAGCCAAGGGATATATAGCGGACCGGATTAAAGAATACCTGCAAAGCCAGGGCGTCGGCCATGCTCTGATCAATCTGGGAGGAAATATGCTCGCCGTGGGCGGAAGGTATGACGGAGATGATTTTCGGATCGGCATTCAGGAGCCGTTCGCCGACAGCGGAACCGTGATCGCGGCGGTATCTGTTTCAGATGCTTCTGTAGTTTCCTCGGGCAATTATGAAAGATACTTTGAAAAAGACGGCGTACTTTATCACCATATTCTTGATCCTGACACCGGCATGCCTGCGGATACAGGCCTGTATCAGGTTACCGTCCTGTCTGAGAGCTCCGCCGAGGGAGACGCTCTCAGCACGGCATGTTTTCTGCTCGGCCCGGAAAAAGGCATGGAGCTGATCCGAAGTCTTGATGATGTAGAGGCAGTATTTGTAACAGACGACATGGAAATTCTGCTGAGCAGCACGGATATCCCTGTGGAGATTCTCATTTAATCACAGGAAACGAAAACAAAGAGCGCTCTCTGATCCGGAAAATATCCGGAACAAAGAACGCTCTTTTTGCACGCCGCCCTTGTTCAGACAGCGCGGATGCTGATGATTTTGCGAGGACATTTTTCTGCGCACACACCGCAGTTTGTACATTTTTCCGGATCAATATGAGCCAGAAAATTATTTACCGTAACAGCCTGCGCTTCGCAGTTTTTCTCGCACAGGCGGCATCCGATACATCCGGTCTGGCATACTTCCATAAGGGCTTTTCCTTTATCGGAAGAATTGCAGCGTACAGCAGTTTTCTGACTGTACGGAATCAGCTCAATCAGATGTTTCGGGCACACATTTATACATCTGCCGCAGGCTTTGCATGACTCTGCGTCAACTACTGCAATGCCGTCGACGATATGGATCGCGTCAAACTGGCATGCTTCCACGCAGGAGCCGTATCCGAGGCAGCCGAAAGAACAGCCTTTCGCCCCGCCATCCTGCATCTGTGCCGCCATAATGCAGTCTCTGATGCCGGAATAAATGTATTCCGTTTTTGCTTTATCACATGTTCCGGCGCATTTTACAAAGGCTGTTTTCCGTACCTGGACGGAAGCGTCGACACCCATGATTTCCGCAATTTTCTCCGCGACCGGAGTGCCGCCGACCGGACAGGCGCCTACATCCGCCGCGCCGGCCACGATAGCCGCGGCAAGTCCGGAGCATCCGGCGTAGCCGCATCCGCCGCAGTTATTTCCGGGAAGTACGTCAACAACTGCTTCCCATCTCTCATCTGTTTCAACGGCAAATTTTTTTCCCGATATTCCAAGAAAGACGCCGATGAATAACCCTGTGCCGCCGACGATAGCGGCTGCCAAAAGAATTCCTGTCATACTCATATCTGCCGCCCTCCTATATCAAACCTGAGAATCCGAAAAAGGCGATTGCCATAAGTCCTGCCGTAACAAGGACAATCGGAGTGCCCTGAAATGATTCTGTAATGTCATTGTGTTCTATCTTCTCCCGGATGCCTGCCATCAGTACGATTGATACGAGGAAGCCTGCCGCCGTCGCAAAGCCGTTTACAACGCCCTCGAGAAGACCGTAGCCTTCCTGCACGTTGGTAAGCGCGACGCCCAGAACGGCGCAGTTTGTTGTGATCAGCGGAAGATATACTCCAAGCGCACTGTACAGAGGCGGCATTGCCTTTTTGAGGAACATTTCCACAAACTGTACAAGAGCCGCGATTACAAGAATAAATACAATTGTATTCAGGTACGCCAGTTCACCGCCCATTATGTTCGGATTTCCAAGGATGTATTTGTAAATGAGTCCTGTGACGAAGGAAGAAATCGTAATGACGAAAACAACCGCTCCGCCCATTCCGGCCGCAGTCTTTACATTTTTCGACACGCCGAGGAAAGGACAGATTCCGAGGAACTGGCTTAAAACGACATTATTTACAAAAGCAGATCCAACTGCAATCAACAATAATTCCTGCATTTATGCCTCCTCCTTTTCCGATTTATTTTCATCCTCTGCCGGCGGCGTCGGATGTCCGCCGCAGATTCCGCGGCTGGCGCAGGAAGAACATCCTTCTTCGCAGCCCGCGGCCGGTACTTTCTTTCCTTTGCGCGCCAGATTGTTTTTCACTTTGTTCTGTAGAGCAACAAGACATGCCAGAACAAAAAACGCTCCGGGGGCAAGAATAAAGATTGTAAGCGGTTCATATGAATCCGGCATAACTTGGAAGCCGAAAATCTGACCGGCGCCGATCAGTTCTCTGACAATTCCGATGGAAGTCAGCCCGATCGTAAAACCAAGCCCCATGCCCACGCCGTCGAATACAGACGGAAGCACCGGATTCTTCGAAGCATAACTCTCCGCTCTTCCGAGGATAATACAGTTGACTACAATCAGAGGAATATAAAGCCCGAGTGAAGAATACAGATCCGGGGCAAAACCTTCAAGAAGGAAGTCAACAATTGTCACAAAAGACGCAACTACCACAATGAAAGCAGGCATTCTGACAGAGTCCGGAATAATTTTCCGCAGCATGGAAATCAGCATATTTGACATGATTAAAACTGCGGTTGTAGAAAGCCCCATGCCGATTCCGTTGATGGCGGATGTGGTGACCGCAAGAGTCGGACACATGCCAAGCATCAGAACAAATGTAGGATTTTCCTTAACAAGTCCGTTGAAAATTCGTTCGGTACATCTACTCATTTCCGCCGCCTCCTAACTCGCTGTTAAAATATGCCAGCGCTGAGTTCACAGCATCGGTAACAGCGCTTGTTGTTATTGTCGCTCCGCTGATGGCATCAATTTTGTCGTCGCCGGATTCGCCGCTCTTTGTGTAGGAAAACTTTTCGACATTTTTTCCTTTGAACTGATCTTTGAATTCCGGTTCGGCCGCTTTCATGCCAAGTCCCGCGGTTTCACTGATATCGAGCATTTCTATGCCGGACACTGTTCCGTCGTTTAAAATTCCGACAGAGATCTGAATATCGCCGCCGTATCCGGAGTGAGACGTTACATTTATTACATATCCCACAGTCTCTCCGCTTTCCGATATCCCGGCCGCCGCTTCTGTAATATCATCGGAATATCCGTTTTCTTTTAAAAGCGCCGCCGCTGCGTCGGCGTCAAAATCTTCATATTCCTCAAATGAGGAAGCATCCGGAAGAACCGAACGGAAGGCCGCCTGTTTTGAGCTTTCCTGCGCGGCTGCGATCGGCTCTTTGGTGATATCATATACAATGCCGAGAAGAAGGCCGGAAACAACTGTAATAACCGTCAGTATTAATGTGTTTTTAATGATTTTATTCATGCTTTTCCCCTCCCTTTCCGAATGGTTTCGGAAGAGTAATCTTCTCGATCAGGGGTACAAGAAGATTGCTGATAATAATCGCGTATGAAACTCCCTCGGCGGAGCCTCCGAATATACGGAACAGGCCGGTGAGCAGTCCCATACAGACGCCGTAGATGATCTTCCCTGAAGATGTAATCGGCGAGGTGACATAATCTGTCGCCATAAACCATGCTCCGAGCATCAGGCCGCCGCCGCACAGATGCGCGGTAATATACTGCGGGTCGAAACCGTGTCCGCCGAAGATTACGATAAACACAACAAAAGATATCAAATACGACGCAGGGATTTCCAGTTCGATTACTCCCATCAGAAGAAGAAACATTGCACCGATCATTATTGCGATAACGGAAGTCTCCCCGATGGTTCCGCGTATGTTTCCGATCAGCATATCCATTGTATTGACAGCTTCTCCGGCTTTTAATTTTGCCAGCGGCGTCGGTCCTGTCACACCGTCATACACAAAGTATGTCATCCGCCCCGCAAAACAGATCAGCAGAAAACACCGCGCCGCAAGCGCCGGGTTCATAAAATTCTGTCCGAGGCCGCCGAAAAGCTGTTTTACGACGATAATCGCAAAAACGGATCCGAGAGCGCCCATCCAGAGAGGAAGGGTCGGAGGCAGATTTAAAGCAAGCAGAAGCCCTGTTACTACTGCGCTGAAATCACCGATTGTTACCGGCTTATGCATAAGTTTTTCCCATATGTACTCCGCCAGCACTGCTGACGCTACCGTAACCAGAATCAGAAGCCATGCTCCTTCACGCCGGAAATTCCAGATTCCGAAGAAGGTGGCCGGAAGCAGCGCGATAACAACCATAAGCATAATAGTGCTGCTTGTAACCCGGTCGCGGATATGCGGCGAAGATGACACGTTATAATTTTCGTTCATTTTTCTTACACCTCTCTTTATTCATCCTGTTATTTCTTACGGTTGGCCAGCGCGGTTTTCCGCATTGAGCCGATTGCCTGTTTCAGCTGGCGTTTTGCCGGACAGACATAACTGCATGAACCGCATTCCACACATTCCAGTCCGTTCATGGCTACAAAAGCTGCCTCGTCGTGTCTTTTTGCACAGTCCGCAAGTCTGGAAGGAATGATTCTGCTGGGACACACTTCCACACAGCGTCCGCAGTTAATACATGCGGTCTCGCGAAGTTTTGATACAGGATCTTTCTTAAACGCGAGCAGCGACGAAGACGTCTTTGTGACGGGGGCGTCAAGCGATACCATGGCAAAACCCATCATGGGCCCGCCGGAAATCAGTTTTTCCGGCTCCGAGGTGAAACCGCCGGCAGCCTCGACAAGTTCTCTGTGGCTTGTCCCGAGCAGCACGCGGAAATTACCGGGTGAACTCACTGCGTCGCCGCTTACGGTAACGACTCTCTCCGTCAGAGGTTTTCCTTCGATCACGGCCCGGTGGATACAGATCAGCGTTTCGACATTGTCTACAATACATCCGGCATCCGCCGGCAGCATGGCCGAATGGATCGCGCGTTTCGTTACGGCGTAGATCAGCTGGCGTTCAGCGCCCTGCGGATATTTTGTCAGCATGGCTTTTACTTCCATGCGTTCTTCATCCTGCACTTCTTCTTCCAGTTTTTCGATGCAGTCCATTTTATTGTCTTCAACAGCGAAAATTCCCTTTGCGTTCGGGAAAAGTGAAAGCACTACGCGCATACCGCTTACCAGATCGGATGTATTTTCAAGCATCCTGCGGTAGTCCGCTGTAATATACGGTTCACATTCCGCGCAGTTGGCGATGATATAGTCAATTTTTTCCGGTTCCTTCGGCGAGAGCTTGACTCTTGTCGGAAATCCGGCGCCTCCCATGCCGACAATGCCGGCGTCCGCGATTTTATCAAGTATCTCTTCTCTTGTCATTTCCGCAAGAGGTTTAACAGGTTCATACTCTGTTTCCGTATACTGGCCGTCATTTTCAATAATAATGCAGTCTGTCTTTGTGCCGGCCGGATTAAAACGCTGTTCGATTCCTTTAACAGTGCCGGATACAGAAGAATAAACCGGTGCAGAGACAAATCCTCCTGCTTCTGCTATCATCTGTCCCATCAGAACGGAATCGCCCTTTTTTACTATCGGTTTCGCGGGAGCGCCGATATGCTGGGAAAGCGGATACGCCATCTCTCCTTTTGGCATAACGGGTTTGATCTCACAGTCTTTTGAGAAACGTTTTCCGTCATCCGGATGAATTCCGCCTGCAAATGTCAAAAGTCGCATTTTTTCTCATCCTTTCTTTTTTTCGCGGTTTTGTCTCGCGCGCCGTGCGGCTGCGCTCCGCTCTATTTCACAATAAAATAATTGTACTAAAATGTAATTCTAAAATCCAGTGATCTTGCAACAAAAATTGCATATTTATAAAGACATAAAATTCTTTTGATTTCCCGGAGCAAAAAAATCCACGGAACTGTGACTTTGATTCCAGTTTGGAAGAATGTAAATCCCCCTTCCTGTTCACGCAGCACAATTCCGCGGATTATTGTAAATCAGCGCCGGACAGTCATCCGGCAGAAATCTCATATATAAGCACCATATGCAGATGCTGATAAGGCAGATGCGAATTATTCTTCTGTCTCTTCCTCTTCCTCCAGCGGAGCTGCCTCAGGCACCTCTGTATGTTCCGGCTCAAGTACTTTCATACTCAGGCTGATTTTCTTCTCAGCTTCATTGAGGTCAACGATCTTCGCTGTGATCTCCTGACCGATGGAAAGGACATCAGACGGTTTGTCGACATGAGCTCTTGAAATCTGAGAAACATGAAGCAGAGCGTCAACTCCCGGCGCAAGCTCTACGAAAGCTCCGAAGTCCGTCATACGGGCAACTTTGCCTGTGATAACAGTTCCTACGGCGAAGTCTTCCGCTGCGTTTACCCACGGATTTGTCTCCGGGAATTTCAGGCTGAGCGCAATCTTTGTATCGTGGATGTCTTTAACAAGTACCTTTAATGTGTCGCCTACATGGAACATCTTTTTCGGATTATCGACTCTTCCCCATGACATCTCAGAGATGTGAAGAAGCCCGTCAACGCCGCCGAGATCTACAAACGCTCCGAAATCCGTAACGTTCTTTACAGTACCTTCAACTGTATCTCCGACTTTCAGTTTGGCGAAAAGTTCTTTCTGCTTTTCTGCGCGTTCAGCGACGAGAAGCTGTCTTCTGTCTCCGATCACGCGGTTTCTGCGGGGATTGAACTCGCTGATTACGAATTCGATCTCTTTGCCTTCGTATTTTCCAAGGTCTTTCTCGTAAGAATCAGATACGAGACTTGCAGGAATGAATACTCTTACTTCATCTACTGTCGCGCAGATGCCTCCTCCGAGGATCTGTGTAACGGTTGCTTTCAGCACTTCTTTGTTTTCGTAGGCTTCACGGAGTCTCTCGTTTCCTTTTTCCGCAGCAAGCCTCTTATATGTAAGAAGAACCTGGCCTTCTCCGTCATTTACTTTCAGAACTTTGACTGTCATTTTATCTCCTACGGAGACAGCTGTTGTCAGGTCAAGCGACTGATCGTTGGAATATTCGCTTTTTGTAATGATACCGTCCGCCTTGTAACCGATATTCAGGATGATCTCCTCCGGCTTCACGTCGATTACGGTACCCTCGACAACTTCTCCGTTGTGGATTGTTTTGAATGACTCGTCTAACATCTGTTCAAAAGATAATTCTGACATTATTTTGAACCTCCTCAATTATATTGTTGGGCGTGGATGCCCCTGCTGTAATACCTACTGTTTCCACTGACCCTAAT